>QCNM01000008.1 GCA_003210115.1 SAR116 cluster bacterium AG-426-A06
TAATAATATTGAAATAAAAGTTAAGCCCAAACATATTAAAATTGGTACTAAAGTTATTGCAAGAATTGACAATACGGGTGAAAAACCAAGAGTTGTTTTTGATATTGCAAAGGATTAAATCATGAATGAAATAAATAAAATAAGAGGTAAAACTGCAGTTGTAGGGTTGGCAGAGGCTGGCTGTGGTGTGACACCAGGTTGGTCAGCAATGGAATTGATGGCGACTGCTGTTCATGATGCGCTTGATGATGCAGGAATAAATTTATCACAAGTTGACGGATTATTTGCAGCAACAGCATTTCACTCAATGGCTGCAATGTCACTATCTGAATATTTAGGTGTAAGACCAAAATTTGCAGACGGTTCAAATATTGGTGGGTCAAGTTTTTTAGCTCATATAATCACTGCCGCAGTAGCACTTGAAATGGGGTTAATAAATACCGCAGTTATTGCATATGGCTCTAATCAAAGAAGTGCAGGTGGTTTTAAAACAATTTCAGAACCTATGCCCTATGAAGCTGACTATAATCCAAGAATGCCAGTAAGCGCTTATGCCCTTGCTGCACAACGATATTTGCATGAATATGGAGCAAAGAAAGAAGATTTAGCACTAGTAGCTGTATCAGCACGTGATTGGGCTTTATTAAATCCAAGAGCGTATATGCATGACAGAGGGCCTTTGACTATAAATGATGTCATGAGTGCTCGTCCAATTGTAGATCCGTTAGGAAAATTAGATTGTTGTCTTGTTACAGACGGGGCAGCAGCAATTGTCATGACCAGATCTGACAAAGCTAAAGATTGTAAAAGCACACCAATTTATTTATTAGGTGCAGCTATGGAACATCATCACAGAATGATTTCAGAAATGCCCAATTTAACAAGAACTTCAGCTTTCGAAAGTGGTCAAAGAGCATTTGAAATGTCAGGTTATAATCCTTCAGATATGGATACTATTCAACTTTATGACGCATTTACAATTAACCCCATTTTGTTTCTTGAAGATTTAGGTTTCTGCAAAAAAGGTGAGGGTAAAGATTTGATTAAAAATATCGGTCCTTCTGGATCTTTGCCTGTTAATACAAGTGGAGGAGGATTGTCTTGCGTTCATCCCGGCATGTATGGCTTGTTTGTAACTCTTGAGGCTCTAAGACAACTAAGAAACTCAGCTGGTGATGATGTTGGAAAAAGAAAAGAAGGTGGCTGGCTAAAAGATCCTAAACTTTCACTTGCTCACGGTAATGGCGGAGTTTTATCTAGCCAAGTTACTAATATATGGGGATTAGAAGAAACAATATAATTAAATATTTTGTAAAATTAAATACATTCCAAAATTTCTGTTTCTTGGCCACTTTTTAATCTTTTCATTCCAACAGATTTTACATTCACCTCATTTCTGACTGTCATATAAGCATCATTAGATATTAAAATTTGGTTTGGTTCTGAGATGTCGCAAATGTTAAATGCAATATTAACATTTTGACCTAATATATCATATTGTACTGTTTTATCACCAACTGTTCCTGCTACCAACGATCCATAATGTATACCGATATGTAAATCCCAAGGCGTTTCTAAATTTGATGCTATTTCTTTCAATTTATAACCACAATCAACACAATTTTTTACAGATTGAGTATCAAAAGATGATAGTCCACTTACAGCTACAATAGCATCACCAACAGTTTTAATTTTTTCTAATTTAAACTCTAAAAAGGTATTTTCGAATAATTTTATAATATTTTGTAAAGTCTCGATTACTAACTCAGGTTGGTTTTTTTCACAAAATGAAGTAAAGCCAACTAAGTCACAAATTAATATAGAAACCTCATCATATCTTCTTGGTCTAACAAATCCTGTTGTTTGTAATTCACTGACGACTGAATTTGGCATTACTGTTTTAAGAATTTGCTGAGATTTTTTCTTATCAGTTTCTACTTTGTCTAGATAAACTTCTTCTCTATCTCTCATTCCTTTTTTATCTAATGATGCATCAACTCGTGCTCTTAGTAATGTTCTGTTGAATGGTTTTGTCACAAAATCATCTGCACCATTTTTAATGCATTCAGCTGCTGTATCTACTTCATCAGAGGCTGTAACCATTATTACAGGAATATTTCTTTGTACAGGGTTTCCTTTTAATTGTTTTAATACGTCAAGACCACTTATGTCTGGCATCATTAAATCTAGTAAAATTAAGTCAAATTTAGATTTATTAGCAAGATCTAACGCTTCCTTGCCACATTCTGCTAAAGAAATATTTTCAAAACCATCTCTTTTTAAACTTCTTTCAAGTGTATATCTATTGTCTTCTATATCATCCACTATTAGAATTTTAGCTTCTTTTTTATTCATAATTATAAACCAAGTTGCTTATTAATCTTATTTAACAATCTTTCAATATCTACTGGTTTAGTATCATAATCATTACAACCAGCATCAAGGGCTCTTTTTTTATGTTCTTCCATAGCATGTGCAGATAAAGCAATTATAGGAATTTTATTTAATTCATTTTTACTTTTAATAGTTTTTGTTGCTGTCCATCCATCCATTTTTGGTAAACTTAAATCCATTAAAATCAAATCTGGATTTTCTGAGGAAGCCATCTCAACTCCCATTTCTCCATCAGTTGCTACAACAATTTCAAAGCCTTTTCGTTTTAATCTTCTAGATAGCATATATACATTATCTTCGTTATCTTCTACATACAGAATTTTGGTCATGTTAACCTGTCCTTTTAATAACTTTATTAATTTCTTCAGCAATACTCAAAACTGTATCATCTGTTTTATGAATAACTTTTTCAGTTTCATTTTTCAAAAAGCTTTTATCATTATCGTCTAAATCAGCTCCTGTTAAAACTAAAATTGGGATAGATTTAATTTTTGTATCTTTTATTTCGCTCAGAAATTCAAAACCATTCATTATAGGCATCATTAAATCAAGAAGAATAATATCTGGTAAATTTTCTTCATTATTTAATTTTATCAATGCTTCTTTTCCATTAGAAGCTTCAGTGACAATATTACCTTGTTTTTCTAGTATCTCTCTTACTGTAAATCTTAAGTTTTCATCATCTTCAATAATACAAATTTTAAGATTTTCACTTTTTCCAATTAATGATTGAATAGAATTAATTAAACGATCTTTTTCTATTGGTTTAGAAACAAAATCAGCTGCGCCTAGAGAAAAACCTTTGTTTTTTTCATCTAAAATTGAAGCCATTACTACCGGTATTTTTGATACTTCTGGATCTGCTTTTAGTGTTCTAAGAACTGACCAGCCATCCATCTCAGGCATTAGAATATCTAAAGTTATCAAATTAGGCTTAATTTTTCTTGCCAATTCAATTCCTTCTTTACCATTATTTGCAATAACTACATTATAAGCATCTTTTGTTAATTGACGTTTTATTAATTCACTAACAGTTGGATCGTCATCAATAATTAAAATAGTTTTTGCATTTTGATTTTCAATTGAAACTACATTTTCAATTAATGAGCTTTGGGATAGTTTTTTATTTTTAATATCCTCAGAAGCTCCCAAATAGTCAGCTAGAAAAGACGCAGTAAATGTAGTTCCTTTATTCATTTCACTTTTTACAGTTACATCACCACCCATCATTATAGCTAATTGTTTAGAAATAGTTAAACCTAAACCTGTTCCTCCATATTTTCTAGTAGTAGAGCTATCGGCTTGCACAAAAGAATTAAATAATCTACTCATTTGTTCTTTTGTCATTCCAATTCCTGTATCAGATACTGAGATAGAAATTAAATCACCAGACTTATTTTTCTTTTTATCAACTTTTAATGTAATTTCTCCTTTCTCGGTAAACTTACAAGCATTTGAAATTAAATTAAGTATTACCTGTTTTACTCTTGTTTGGTCTGCTGTGACCATATCTAATTCTTTTTGGAAATTGACGTTTAACTTATTATTATTTTTATTTGCCAATGGTTGAGATGTTTTAACAATCTCATCAATAATAAGTCTAAGTTCAAAAGTTTCATTAAATAATTCAATTCGTCCAGCCTCAATTTTTGACAAATCAAGAACGTCATTTATCAAGGCAAGTAAATGTTTTCCAGCATTAAAAACTCTATCTAGTGGTTCAATAAAATCATCAAGTTCATCATCTAATGCATCCTCTTTAAGCATCTCTGTTAATCCAATAATTGCATTTAAGGGAGTTCTCAATTCATGTGACATATTTGCTAAAAATTGACTTTTTGTTTTATTAGCTTCATTTGCTTTTTCTTTTTCAACATCCAATTGTTTAATGGTTATGTTTAGTTCTTGTTCTCTATTAACTAATTCGGTTATGTTTGAAAATATAGAGAATAATCCGCCATCTTTTAATCGTGTTGAGGTCGCTTGCCATTTCGAGTCATCGAAGAAAGTTGGTGAGATAAATGTATGTTCTCCAGTTATTTTTTTTCTATTATCTAAAACATTATCGTAAAAATCTTTTTCTGATTTTAAATCATTGAACTTTAAAAATTTATTTCTTTTCTGAAGTTTAACATAATCTGGATAATGGATAATTTTTTCGTGAGGAATACCTCCTCTTTTCCAAATATTTTTGGCAAAAGTATTTGCCATTAATAATTTATCATTTTTATCCCACCATGTAATACCATGTGGCATGCTATTTATAGCATCTTGCATTCTTTGTTCAACTTCTTGTAATTTTTGTTCCATTAATTTTCTTGAATTTATGTTTTCCACTAAGCCATTAAATCGGATAGCATTTCCTTTTTCATCCCAAATAGCTCTACCACGCGTTCTAAACCATTCCACTTTTTTTGTCTTGTTATCAAACATTTGTCTATGTTCATGGTCAAACAGATGAGTTTTATTTTTGAAATGCTCAACGGTTGCCTTTTTATATGCTTCTCTATCTTCTTTAAATACTGCATTAAATGCTTCTTCTTCAGAGATTGTTTGTAAAACATTTCGTTTTGAGGGGTGTGTTAAAACAACAGTTTTATTTGATATGTCCCAATCAAAAATATATGCATTAATGGCTTCTGCCATTAATAAAAAACGCTTTTCATTTTCTATTAACTTATTTTCATTTTCTTTTAAATCTGTTATATCATCCATAACTTGTGTATATGTATTATCAGATAATTTTGTAAAAAAACCAGCATAAGTATTTCCATTGGTATATTTAGTTTCAAATCTTGATGCACCTTGTAATTTTTGAATTTCTTTTTCACGTTTTGATATGAATTCGTTTTTGGTCATATCTTTTGGTACTATTAAATCACCACTTTTAATTATTGATTCAACAAGCTGTTTTCTTGATACTCCATCTTTTAAATTAAAATTATGTAATTTTTTAATATTTTTAATAGCAGTATTGTTTGCATGAATAAGCTTATGGTTTTCATCCCACAACATGAAAACATTTGGTATCTGATCAATCGCATTAATAAGTTGGCTCATATCTCTTTCTTTTTTCTTTATATCAGAAATATCAGTCCAAACTTGAAGAAATCCTCCATCATCTAATCTATTAGTTATTCCAAGCAAAGTTTTATCATTTTCAAAATTAGTTTCAAATTTTGTTTCTTTTGCTGTTTGTGAATACTCTTTAAGTCTATTTTTTAACCATGTTTGAGGATTGATTCCTTTAGGTGGTATTATTTTTTTCTTGTTGATTGCGTGAGAAACCATTTTCTTTCTAGTAATACCTTTTTTAAGTTCAAACCCAATTTTTTTTTGAAAGTTTCTAGATGCTTTATTAGCCATTATAAGTTCATCTTTTTTATCCCACAAATAAATTTGACTAGGGGTTAATTCAATTGCATCACTGAGTTGTTTTAGAGATTTTTCATTTTCTTTTAATTTTGTTATATCAGTGACAATTTGTAATGTGCCACCGTCAGGAAGTCTTGAAGTTGAAACATAATCAACTCCACCATCATCATAAAAAGCTTCAAAAAATTCTTGTCCTTTCAAGGAGTTAAACTTTTTAATTCTTTCTTTAATGAATTCTTTTGGTGACAATTTACCGTCTGTTTTGACTAAACCTTTACTCAATAAATTTTCAACTAATTTTATTCTTGAAGCTCCAGGAACCATTTTGAAATTTTTGTCTTCATATTTCTCTACAGCTTTTTTATTTGCCATTATTAAGTTATTATTTTTGTCCCAAAGCATCACATCATTTGGAAGAAAATCTATTGCATCAACCAACTGCTTAAATTCTTTTTCTTTTTTCTTAACTTCAGTAATGTTAGTTACAATTTGAAGTGTTCCTCCATCAGGTAATCGTTTAGAAATAGCTAATGAAGAATTTCCGCTAGAGAACTCAACTTCTCTTCTATCTTCGTCAATTAACTTATCAAAAGCTTTCTTTCTCTCTAAAATAAAATCTTTTGTAGATTGTCCTTTTTTTGGAAGAAAAACACCTTTTTTAACACCATTTTTCACCATTTCTAATCTTGAGGCTCCTGGTATTAAATTAAAGCCAAGCTTTTTTTGGTCAGTTCTTGAACTTTGATTTGCCATAACGAGATTATTATTTCTATCCCACAACATAAAAGTATTTGGCATCACATCTACTGCATCAGCAAGTTGCTTCAATTTTGTTTCTCTATTTTTTATCTCGGTAATGTTTGACCATAACGAAATTGTACTACCGTCATCTAGGCGTGTTTCATTAAACAATAATGTCATTCCATTATTAAATGCAGTTTCTCTAATTCTTTGACCTCTAAGCTTTTGCCAACTTAATCGTCTTTTCTTCATATGTTGCTCTAAAGAGAGACCTTCCTCAGGTTTAACAAAACCTTTTTCTTGCATGTGATTTGCTAAATCCTTACGATTGCAACCAATTTTTAAATTAAATTTGAATTGCTTTAAAAATAAAATAGCACTTTGATTATGAGCTATTAAAAAATCATTTTTATCCCAAAACATTAATCCATTTGGTAAAATGTCAATACCTTTTTTTAATCTCTCTAATTCAGCTTCTTTTTTCTTGATTTCAGTAATATCTGTAAAAAATTGTAACATACCACCATCGGATAACTTTGTAGCAGAAACAATGTTTATTTTTCCATTATTATGTATATTTTGAAAAGTTTGATTCCCTTTTAAATTTGCATATTCTTTATTTCTACTATCTAAAAATTCTTTTTTTGTCATTCCATTTGGTGGAAGTATGTGTCCTTTGTAGACAGCATTATATGTCATTTTTTGTCTTGTGAGATTTTTATCAAGTTTATTCCCAGAAAATTTCTGAAATCTTTTTTTGGCTTCATCATTACCTAAAATCAACTTATCGTTCTTATCCCAAACAAGAACTGGTGATGGCAATTCTTGAATTGCAGAATTAAGTTGTTTATTTTCTAATTCTGTCTGCTTAGAAGATGTTATATCTGTAAATAATTGCATTATACCACCATCACTTAATTTTATTTCATTCATCAAATATGTAGAGCCATCTTTAGTATTAACTTCATTTGTAGATGTTTTAAGTTTTTTTCTATCAGAGATTCTTTTCTTAATATATTGTTCTTTTGATTTTTTATCTTTTAAAACGTACGCACCTTTTTTGAGATTATTTTCAAACATATCTTTCCAATTAGTTCCAATTTTCACAGAGGGTATTTTCATTTTTTTAAAAACATCATTAATTTTTTTATTTTTTGATATTAGATTATCATTCTCGTCCCATAAAATTACTCCAAGTGGAACTTCTTCAATTGCATTAATGAGTCTTTTCCTTTCGGTTTCTTGTTCTATTATTTTTGTAACATTTGTCATTAAAGAGAGGATGTTTCCAGAAGGCGTGACTGTATCCTTTATTTGAATCCATCTTCCTGTAGGGCCTTTAACGACACATTCTTGAGCTTTTTTTGTTTTTTTGGCTTTCTTGAATTGATTAATACGATCCTTGATCTCTTTTTCAGAAACTAGTTTCTTTTTACGTATTTTTTCAATTCTTTCGTAAAAACTTTCTCCTATTATGTAAGGTACATTTAATCTGACAAATCGTTTTTCCATGTCAATATTTCTATAGATCAGCTTATCATTCTTATCCCATAATAATATTCCAGTCTCTTCATGATCAAAGGCTTCAATTAAACTTTCGGCTATTTGAATATCAATTTCCATATTACTCTCCAGTCAATGGCTTATAATTATTTTTAAGTTTCCTCAATCTATTAGAAAGTTCATAAAAACATCCTTTTAAAAATATGTTTGAGGTATTAACCTTTTCATCTAGTTCTTTTTCTATTATTAAAAAAAAAACAAAACGTAGTGTTGAACCATCGTAAAAAGATGTATTAACATTACAAATAGGCATTAATCCTTTTAATCTATGATTAATAATCATATAAACTCCTCAATTTTATTTAAAATTAATTATTTATTAAAAACAAGGTTAATAATCATATATAAATTTTATAGATATAATTTTAATAGAACTGCTAAAAAATTTATCAATATGCTTTTAAAGCTTTAAAAACATTTTTCAAATTGGTAGAACAATTAAAAATAAAAATTTTAAATTTAAGAAAATCCTTATTATTTTAAGTTAACAAATCTACAATTTGCTTCATTGAGATTTGACTTTAATTATGGGTATAAAACAACTTTACCTTTTGTACCTCTATTTAGTATCTTATCAAGTGCTTTAGAAGCATCTTGAAGTTTAAATTTTTCTTCAATTTGTGGATTAATTTTTCCATCTTCAAACCAATTAAATAACTCATTCATATTTTCTTTAAATGCATCAGTATTATTTCGAGTAAAAGCACCCCAAAAGACACCCACAATATCGAATTCTTTTACCAGTGCAAGATTAATTGGAAATTTAGGAATTTTTCCAGAAGCAAATCCAATGACTAAAATTTTGCCATATCTAGATAGTGCTCTTGATGCTTCTTCAAAAAGTTCACCTCCAACAGGGTCAAATATAACATCCACTCCTTTATTATTTGTTAATTCTTTTAATTGGTCTTTTATGTTTTCATAACCAATTGTAATATCAGCACCTAAACTTTTTGTGTAATTTTGTTTTTCAATTGAAGATGCTGCTGCAATAACTTTAGCTCCCATGATTTTTCCAATTTGAATTGCAGCAATACCAGTAGAACCTGAAGCTCCTAAAACTACTAAGGTATCACCTTTTTTTAAATTGGCTCTTTGTTTTAGAGCATAATGAGATGTGCCATAAGCGCATAAAAGTGCACATGCTTGGTCATGTTCCATTTCAATTGGTATTTTGTAAACAGACGTTTTATTAAGAAGATTATATTCTGAATATCCTCCTAACTGAGATAAACCAGCAACTCTATCTCCAATTTTAAATTCAGTAACTTCTGAGCCTATATTAAATACTTCACCTGAAACTTCCATTCCTGGTGTAAAGGGTACAGGTGGTTTAAGTTGATATTTACCTTGAACAAGAAGGCCGTCTGGAAAATTTACACCTGAAGAAAAAACTTTAATTAAAATATCATCTGGATTTTTTATCTCAGGAATATCAACTTCTTTGTAAACCAAAGTATCTAAAGGACCAAAGTTTTCACAAATTATTGTTTTCATTTTAACTTAAGGAAATACTAGTGAAATTGTTTCTGCAACAAATGCTAGTTTTTCTTTGGCATCAATTTCCATCTCATAATTATTAATTACTCTATAACCACCATTCTCCATAAAATTCACTTTTTTAATTTTTCTATGTAAACGTACTCTCGAATCTACTTGAACTGGATTAATAAATCTAATTTTATCACTTCCATAGTTTATTGTTCTACTTGAATTATTTATTTTTGATGTTTGAGCTGATAGAACAGGTAATAATGATATCATAAAGTAACCATGAGCAATTGTTTTTCCATCGGGCATCTCTTTTTTCGCTTTTTCAATATCAACATGTATCCATTGAAAATCTCCAGTAGATTTTGCAAATTCATCTATTTTTTTCTGAGTAACTTCAAACCAATCACTTGGAGTTAATGGTTTATCTATAAAAGTTTCAATTAGTGAAGGGTTATCAATTATAATCATTTTAAATATACTTATACATAAAATGTGATCTGTCAGAAGTGTGCTCTCTAACTTGTTCGCTCCATCTTCCTTTTTCAACTGCAGTTGCCCATTCGGGGCTTTTGACAACATCTGGAGAATTAATTTCATATAAAGCTACAAATTTTTGGTGAGGAGCATCCATATTTTTTGTTTCACCAGCAATAGAGAATTGAAAAGGTTCACCTTTTCCTCTTGTTACTTTATTAACGCCAGGCACTTCAAGTAAATACGGAACATGTTCATCGTCATAAACTTCATTGAACAAATCCTCATATTCAGATTTTACATTCATAGAAACAATAAAAAGATATTTTGAGTCACTCATGTTTTTCCTTCTATATGATTAATAACAAGATTTAAATATATTCAAAATTAAATCAAAATTAAAGCGATTAAAAGAAATCTTGTAAAAAATATCACTCTTACTAAAATATTATTATGTCATATAGAAAAAATTTTAAGCTAGAAGGTGTCATCCCGGCAACATTACTTTCATTTAATGATGACATGTCGATTAATGAAAAGGAAAGTAGATCTCATATTAAATCCTGTGGTTTAACGGATGGGATTACAGCCATAACTGTAAATGGACATTCTTCAGAGATTCATGCTTGCAACTTTAAAGAACAAAAAAGGATTTTAGAATTTTCTCTAGAAGAAGTAGGGGATAAGGTGCCAGTTATAAATGGCGTTTATTCTGATGGAAGTTTAGAGGCTGCAAAAATTGCAAGGATGGCACAAGATTCAGGCGCATCTGCTTTATTATGCTTCCCTCCTCAAAGTATGAGTATGGGAGGATCACTAAGACCTGAAATGGCAATTGAACATTTTAAAAGAATATCTGATGCATCTGACTTACCATTAATATGTTTTAATTATCCATCTTCTGGAGGGTTGTCTTACCCTTTTGAAACCTTATTAAAATTATTTGATGAAGTTTCAACAATTAAAGCAATTAAAGACTGGTGTAATGAACCAATGTTGCATGAAAAACACATCAGAGTATTTCAAAATTTACCAAATCCAGTTAATGTGCTGACTACTCACAGTGCATGGTTAATGTCTTCTCTGGTAATGGGGGCAAGTGGATTATTGTCTGGAGCTGGTAGTGTAATTGCGCCATTACAAGTAAGATTATTCAATGCAATTAAAAATAATAATTTAAAAGAAGCTAAAGATATTAATGATAAAATATTTCCTTTAGTTCAACTATTTTATAAACCACCTTTTTTAGATATGCATAATAGGATGAAAGAGACTTTAGTTATTTTAAATGCAATACAAAGAGCTGTAGTTAGGCCTCCTCTTATGAAATTACCATTTAAAGAAATTGAAGAATTAAAAAAGACAGTTAACAATATTAATTTAGATAATAAATTAAACTTTGTAAAAACAGTTGCATAAAAAATTTATTAAATATTTTTAACCGAGCTTAAAATTGTTTTTTTACCAACTTTTCTTATCAAATCTCTTTTGTAAGTTGCTGAAGCATGTTGATCATCTTCTATATCTAAATTCCAAGCAAAATCATTTAACAATTCGTCAACAAATTTGAAATTTTTCATATCCCACTCAATTACTGTAGGCTTAGAAGGAATGCCGCCAAGTGTAAATCTAATTTTTTTATTATCGGTTACTACAGCAAATGAAGCTATAGCATAATCTGAGTATTTTTCTGAAACCTCATTAAATGCGTAACCTGTATCTTCTTTTTTAATAGGCAATTCTAATTTGATAGCTACTTCATTTGAATTTTTTGAAGTTAAAAGCGGCCCAAGGTAAAAATTATTAGCTGAAATAGTTCTGAGTTCTTTTTTACTTTTTAGATGAATTTTACCATTTAAAGCTAAAAAACATAAAGGTAGTTCAGATGTGGGGTCTCCATGGCAAATTGACCCTAAAACTGTTCCTCTGGCTCTATGTTGAATTTGACCTACATAAGGTATTGATTGATAAATTAAAGGCAATTTACTTTTTAAATCTGACCAATTTTCAAGTTCTAATTGTCTAAATAAAGGGCCAATTTCAATTGTATTGTCTTTTTTTTCTAATGAAATTACATCTTTTAAAAAATTTATATCAATAATAATTTCAGGGTTTACAATTCTCATATTCAACATTGATATCAAAGATTGACCGCCAGCAAGAATTTGAGCTTTCTCACCATGAATATCCAAAGCATCAAGCACTTCATTTATTGAACTACTCTTAATATATGTAAAGTTACAAGGTTTCAAATTTTTATACCAAAAACTCTAAAAAGTTTTTTTAAAAATGTTTGATTTGAACTTTTATTTAAAGCAAAAGATTGAAAAATTTGATTAACTAATAATTTTACCGATGAATTTATTAATCTGTTACCAACTATCATAATTTTTCCATCTACTTTCGCTCCATAAGAATAAGCTAAAAAACTCTTTTTATTTTTATTAATAATTTCAATTTTAGCGACCCCATTTCCATTTCCAAGTTCACCCTGACCATTTCCAGCAATTTCAAAAGATTTATTTTGTTTTATTTTTTTTATAGAAACATTGAAGGAATATTCTCCTTTGACTGGTCCAATACTTAATTCAATTATTCCATTTAAATTATTTTTTGTTGTTTCTTTTAAAGATTTACATCCAGGAATAATTGTTTTTAAATTTTTAAAATCAAATATTGTTCCCCATAATTTATTTTGATTAATATTTAATTCAAATTCTCCACTTCCATTTATTGGATAGCTTTTGAAATTGATATGTTTATTTATATGTTTAGGTTTTATTTCATTTTTATTTAAGTTTAAATATTGATGAACTTTTGTATTTGTTAGAGGAAGTTTAACATTTTTAATTTTTAAGGCGTCTGAGAAAGCGTTAGCAATAGCAACTGGGGTAGACATACAATTTCCTTCTCCAACGCCTTTTGAACCAAGAGGAGTAAATGGACTTGGAGTTTCTATATGAATTATCTCAGGTTCATTAACTTCATATGTTGATGGCAAGTGATAATCCTGAAAGGAACCAGATAAAAAACTTCCATTATCATTATATTTAAACTCTTCTAAAAGAGATGCACCAACTGCATGTGCATACGCACCATATATTTGACCATTTGCTAGCAGTGGGTTAATAATTTTTCCTGCATCATGTCCTGTAACATATTCATCGATTCTTATCTTGGATGTTATTGGATCAATTTCAATGCCACACACATCAAATACAAAACCATAAGCAAGTGATCCATTAATCTCATCTTTTTCATTAGGAGGTCTCAATTTTTCATTACCCCAAAAAACAGTTTCTTTCAAACTTGGATTTAATTTTTCTGGCAAATTTCCAGGAGACCAATGAGGTATTCCAACAAGTCTTTTGAAATTAAAGTAATTATCAGAATTTTTTTTGTCATAAACTTTTTCTTTATCAAATAAAATATTTTCACTTTTGCAATTAAGTTGACTTGCTGCAATTTTTTGTAGTTTTTTCTTTAGATTGTTTGCAGCATTAAAGGCTGAGCCAGCTACAGCTCCAGCAAATCTACTTGAGTAATTTCCTGCAGCTATTGACCAAGCATCTTTATGTGTATCGTGAGTTGTGTTAACAAAAACATCATTAATTTTAATTCCAAATACATCAGCAACTATTTGAGACAAAATTGTTTTATGACCTTGACCTTGTGGCAAGCTATCACATGTCACATAAACACTTCCTGTTGGACCAATTGAAACACTTGTTGATGCTAATGCTCCTCCTTTATGTCCAGTTTTTTCTCTGTCTTTATAGGGCAAAGCTGTTGTGACATAACCCATATTTGATATCGAAGGTTCAATTATTGCAGAATATCCAATGCCATAAATTTTACCATTTTTAATCGCATTATTTTTTTTCTTCAAAATATTTTTATACGTAGAACTTTTAACAACTTTTCTTATAAGTTTTTGAAAATCACCTGAGTCTAATAATGCTCCGGAGGGCGACTTATATGGAAATTGTTTTTTTTCAAGAAGATTAACTTTTATGACGTCAAGTACATTTAAATTTAATTCAACAGCAATTTGATGAACTAATCTTTCTAACGCAAAATAATGTTGTGGTCCACCAAAACCTCTGTTCAGACCAGATGGAGTTTTGTTTGTTAATACTACTCTATTTCTACAGCTGATATTTTTTACTTTATATGCACCACTAAGATTTCCATGCATTCTATAAAGTGATGCTGGTTCAGGGGCCCTTGGGTAGGCTCCAACATCATCTATTTGATCATAATCTAAAGCTTCAATAAGTCCTTTTTCATTAATACTTGCTCTTAATTTAGTTAACCTTCCTGTTGCTGAAGAAGCGGCCGTGAGATGTTCTAATCTATCTTCCACCCAAATTACTTGTTTATTTGAAAGCTTTGAAGCTAAACACGTTAAAATAATCATAGGCATTATAGCTTGTTTTATACCAAAACTTCCTCCAGAATCTTCAAAAGATATTAATCTTAGTTTTCCTTCTTCAACTTTAAGTGCACGAGATAGAACAGAGTGTAAACTAAAAGGACCTTGAAAATTTGATTTTACGTCATAAATTCCGCTTGCGGCATCATATTCACTATGAACAACAAACCCCTCTAGAGGAGTACAACTATTTCTTGGATACTCTATTTCAACTTCAACAATTTTATGAGATTTTGTAAAAAATTTATTTGGGTTTCCATATTCAAAATTTCTATCACTTACTACATTTGACTTAAAATTTTTTTTATGAACAAATTTGGTTTTTGTATTAATTGCTTCTTTTATAGAAACAACTGGTTGGTTGACAGAATACTCTACATCAATAAGTTGTAGTGCGTCTTCTCCAACATATCTAGATTTTGCTAAAATAATGGCTAATGGTTCACCAACGTAATGTACTTCATCAACAGCACAACACCAAGTTTTAAACTCTGTTCTTATTACAGACAATAGTGGGTTTGAAATTTTACTAAAATCTTTTCCAGTAATAACACTGTGAACACCTTTGAGTTTTTTTGCTTTCGAAAAATCTATTCTTTTAATTTTTCCAGACGCATGTTCTGATCGTAAAACTACTGCGTGAAGAGCGTCAGGTTTAAATGGTGTATCACTTCCAAATTGTCCTTTCCCATTCAGAAGTTTGTCATCTTCTACCCTACTTATATTATTTCCAATAAAACAATCAATAGGTTGGTCTTCAAGCATTTAGTTTAATTTCCTTTGTAGGAGGGGGGGCGTTTTTCAGAAAAACTCTCCACGCCTTCTCTGAAATCATTAGAACTTCTTAATCTTCCATATGCTTCGCCTTCAAGATCTATGGAAGTGTGAAGAGTTGCATTTTGAGTTGCATTTAAAACAGATTTTATTGTTCGCTGAGCTAATGGAGATACGCTTATAAGTTCTTTAACAATTTTTTGTGTCATGTTTTCAAGTTCAGATTTTTCTACAAGTTCACAAGCAATGCCTAATTGATAAGCTTCTTCACCAGACAGTCTTTTTCCGCGCATAATAATGTTTTTAGTTCTTGAGATGCCAATCATTTTAGCTAATCTTGCAGATCCTCCTGAACCAGGTATCATTCCAATTTTCATTTCAGGGAGTGACAATTGAGAATCTTTTGTAACTATTCTAAAATCGCAAGCAAGGGAAAACTCAAAGCCAACTCCAAAACAATAACCTTGTATTGCAGCAATTACAGGTATTTTAATTTTTTCCGGTGTCATTACATTTTGCGCTAACATTGATAGATCCTCAGGTGTTTCTTCAAGAAAACCAGAAATGTTTCCGCCCGATGAAAAGTTATCACCATCTGCTCTTAAAACAATTACTCTTATGTTTTTATTTTTATCAAGTTCATAAAATTGGTTTGCCATTACTTTTCTTTGAGAAAATAAAACTACATTCAAAGGAGGTCTTGACAAAACTATGTCAGCTCTATGGTTGCTTTCATCAATTTCTACTCTAAATCCATCAAATTTTGATATTTTCACAACATACCTCTGTAAAATTATTCTGCAGCTTTATCGCGCTTTATAGGTACATCATATTTACTCATTACTTTATCAACTACATCTTCAAAATGATTCCAAGGTGTTTCTCTAAAGTTATGATTTCTTATAATAAATGAGGCACCAGCATAAAATTTTTCATATTGTAGTTGTCTTCCGGCAAATTCTGATCCAACAACATCCCATGCTAATTTAAATAATTTCATTCTATCTAAAGCATTCATTTGAGGTGTTTGAAAATAAGTTTCAAAGTCATTTAATAATTCTTTATTTTTCATGACTTTAATACTCGCAGGCATTTGAAACACACCACCACCGCATAAAGTTCTTAATTCATCAATAATCATCGAATAATTATCAGTACAAAAATTTAAGGCTGCATACATAATACGCCTATTAAACGTTTTAAAATTTTCTGGCCAATTCTCGGCATTTTCAATTTGTCCATAAATCATTCCAGAAAGGGTTGACTCTAAAGCTGATATTTTGCCTAGAGTTTCTCTTACAGCAGGAACTTCATCTGCGCCAGTAGCTTTTGCGACTTTATAAAAGAGGCCAACAATTAATTCCATTTTTGACCAATATCTTACATTAGATTGATGATTTCCATAACAGTGTGCAGGAGTTTTAAAGTATATTTCTCTAGCTTGAATTGCGTCATCTTTAACAAATATCCTTTCCCAAGGAACTAAAACTTTATCGCACATTACTAGGACATCTGTTTCGTCTTGGTTCCAAGATAAAGGTGCATCAAATTGATTGTCATAATGATTTGAAAGAGGTTGTCTCATCCACAAAGATAGTCCATTTGTATTACACGGTATCGCACAGGTTATTGATTGTTTTACTTGGTCAGGTGCTAAAGGTATCAAATTTCCAATCCAAATTTCATTTGCAAAAATTGCGCTAGTTGCTAGCATTTTCATCCCTGATATGACTACACCTTTATCATTTTCTAATACCACTGACAAAGTTGGGATTGGCAAATTTCTTTTTTGATAAAACTCAGGATTTCTTGCTGCTTGGGGAGGCACTACAGCGTATGATGCAAAAACATCATTTTTCTTCATATATTCATAATAATTAAGTAAGTTACCACTAAATTTATATTTTTCATTGTCAAATATATCTGTATTAGTTGACATGCCAGTAACAAAACTTGCAACATGATCCATTGATCTTCCCATCATTCCAGAGGTTTGGTCAGCGATGATTTTATGAGCTTTTGAACGTTTCCTTAAGTCATCTTTATTTTTAGCTTGAATAAACCAGGTAGAAAAAGTCTCTCCGTTTTCTTGATAGGTTAAGTGATCTTGATATTCTTTATTATGTTTTAAATCATAGAGTCCTGCAACGGTTTTAGCTGCTCTTTTTAATGATGGATGTTTTGTAACATCGGAAACTTTTTCGTCACCGATAAATACAACTCTTCCATCTCGAAGTTGTTCTAAATGGTCTTTTCCAGTTTTAATCATTAAAATTCCTCATCATTTTTGTAATAATGTAATTCAAACAAAGTACAGCCATTTTCAGATTTAAATGGACCATGATAAACTCCAGGTGGTCTACATGCATAAGTTGCTTTGTTAAATGTTTTTCCTCCATTGCCTTGTTCATCATTGCCAACAATTAAATCACCAGAAACTAAAAAAACTTCTTCCCAATGATCATGCACAAAAGGTTCTTTTGTATATACACCTGAATCAAATCTTAATAATCTAGATCTGCTTCCAGTTTTTGTTTCTTCATTTAAGTCAGATGCTAGGATTTTTTGTTTAATGCCCTCAGGATATCCATAAGGAGTTTCCCAGCCTTCTTCATTAGAAACTAATTCAAATTCAATATGTGGTTTTCGTTTCATAATAAGATTATTATAGTTTTGATATTAATTGTCTAGTTCATATTCTCCAGCTAAAATTTTTCTTCTTAAAATTTTTCCTGTTGGAGATTTTGGGATCTCTTTTATAAAAACATAAGATTTTGGTCTTTTAAAATTAGATAGATTTGATTTTTTACAAAAGTCATCTAATTCATTAAAATTAATTTTTTTATTACTTTTTATAAAAGCTGTAACTTTTTGGCCCCACTTTTCATCTTTTAGTCCAACTATTACTACCTCATTAACGTCTGGATGTAATGAAATGACATTTTCAATTTCTATTGGGAAAATATTTTCTCCACCAGTAATAATCATATCATCAACCCTTCCAGTTACGAACAAATCACCATTTTCGTCATAATACCCTGTGTCTTTGGTAAAATACCAATCATTAATAATTGAACTTTTGTCAGCATCAGGTCTTTCTAAATAACCTTCAAAAGCTTCATCATTTTTTATATATGCAATAATTTCACCTTCTTCATTTATTTTTGTTTTAGAATTAATATTTTTAGAATTTATCTTAACAACTCTTATATTTTGGTTTATTCCTGCCTTTCCTGCAGATCCAGGTTTGTTTAATGCGTTAGGTTCTATTGTAAAGGTATAAATTTCAGAAGAGCCATAATGATTTATTAATTGAGAAGCTGAAAAGCTTTTCTTTATTTTTTTTATTAACCCGTCTGTCATTGGTGCTCCAGCAAATCCTAGCTTATGACAGGTTAATAATTTTTCTTTTTTAAAGTAGGGGGAATTTATCAAATCATGATAAAGCGTAGGAACTAAATATAAAGATGAAATTTTATTTTGATTAATTAACTCTATAGCTTCTTGTGGGTTATATTTAGGTTGAGCAACAAAATTACCATTTACTAATGTCATAGATAATAAAGATCTTACACCCATCGTATGATATAAGGGCATCACACCTAAAGTAGCTTCATATCTTTCATATCTATTTTGTGCGATGTGTGCTATTGCAGAACTTCTCTCTGCAAAATGAGATCTTGGAACACCTTTTGGTTTACCAGTAGTACCTGAAGTATATAGAACAATTGAACAATCTGTATATTTTGCTTCTGATGAATCAAATATCACTTTCAAGTTTATCAAACTTTTAAAATTTTCATATTTCGAACTTTGTGAAGATGTAGAAATTTTAATTATAGAATTTGATAAATTAGATGATTGTATTTCTTTTTCAGAATAGTCATCGCATATTATGCATTTCGAATTTGAATTGTTTAAAAAAAAATTTATCTCTTCAGATTTCACTCTCCAATTTATTGGAACTATAACAATTCCAGTTAGTTGACACGCCCAGTGAATTGTACACGCCTCAAACGTATTTGGTAAAAGTGTTATTAACTTATCACCTTTTTTTAATCCCATTTTTTTAAACGAGATTGCTAAACTTGAAATTTTATTCAACCAATTAGAATAGTTTAGATGTTTGTTTTGATAGGTAATTGCTATTGCTTCAGGACAACGATCAACTGAAGATAAAAATGTTGTTCCTAAATCAATCATTTATAGATCTTTTAAACCTATTTGCCATAACTTCTTTAACTGCTTTGATTATGCCAGTATAACCAGTACATCTACAAATATTACCACTTAATTTTTTTCTAATTTCTTCATCACTGAGATATTGTTTTTTTTCTAAAAGATATACTATTGTTGTTAAAAATCCAGGTGTGCAATAGCCACATTGAAGGGCATGATATTTTTTAAATGCCTCTCTTAAATCATTATATGTACTATTTTCTGATATACCTTCTATAGTAGTTATTTCACCATTATCTATTTGAGGAGCCAGCATTAAACAAGATCTTACTGGTTCATTATTAAACAATATTGTACATGCTCCACAAATACCATGTTCACATCCAACATGAGTACCAGTCATTCCACAATCAAATCTCAAAAAATCACTTAAAAGTTGTCTTGGTTTCACTTGTTTTTGCAATAATTCGTCATTAAGTTTAAAACTTATTTTTAACCTATTGTCATCATTATAGGTTTTCATTTTAAATACTTTTTTCTTCGTAATTTTGTATTAATTTATATCGCATAGTTTTTCCAGAACCAGTTCTTGGGATAAAATCAATTTTTTTTACAATATCAGGAATTTTATATTTTGATAACTCATTGGTACAAAAATTTTTAATTTCATTTTCATTAAAAATTTCACCCTCTTTTAAAATAACAAAAGCAGCTGGAATTTCACCAAGTTCTGAATGTTTTAGTCCAACAACAGCACAATCTAAAATTTTTGAGTTTTTCAAAATAGCTTCTTCAACTTCTGTCGGGGAAATATTTTGTCCTCCTCGAATAATAATTTCTTTAAGTCTTCCGGTTATTGTAATAAAACCATTTAAATCCTGTTTTGCTAAATCTCCTGTATAATACCAACCATTTTTTAAAATTTTATCTGTTTCATTTTCCTTTTTATGATATCCAATCATAACATTTGGACCTCTACATATTAATTCACCCTCTTCACCAGGCTTTACATCAAGGTCATTATCATTAACAATTCTTACACTCATGCCAGGTAAAGGCAGACCACATGATCCCATGTTTCTTTCTTTGCCAGACCAATTCATCGTGACCATTGTTGAAGTTTCTGTAATTCCATAGCCATCTAAAAGCTCTAAGTTAAAATATTCTTCAAAATCATAATTTAATTTAGCGGGCATTATAGCTCCAGCAGATACACATTTGTTAATATTATTTAAATTTAAGTTATCTTTTTTTCCGGTCGATAGAAGATAATGAAACATTGTCGGAACACCGGGTAGAAAATTAAATTCTTCTTTATTAGTTTTATTAAAAATATCGATAGGTGAAAATTTTGGTAGCAAAAATTCTGATGCTCCAGCAGCTAGTATTCCAAGTACACTTAAATTTAATGCATATGAATGGAAAAGAGGTAAAGGTGATAAAACTTTTGAGTTTTCATTTAAACCAGCGATTGGCATCCAGCATGATGCTATTACCCAAAGCATTCCCCTTGTTGTAAGTAAAACGCCTTTTGGTTGACCTGTTGTCCCAGAAGTGTAGAGGATATAACTGGGTTTATTAATATCGTCTTTTAATAAAATAGATTGATGATTTATCTTTCTTATTTTTGTGAGATTTAAATCTGCTTTTTGATCATCAACAGTAATAAATTGTATTTCATTTTTTAACTCTAATTGTTTTTTAATTTTATCTTTAATTTCATTTGTCGTGATTAAAATTTTTGTGTTTGAATCGTTCAATTTATATTCTATTTCAGATAATGTTGAGTCATAGCTTATAGGAACAACCAAACAACCTAATCGTATAATTGCAAAACAAGAAACAATCCAATTCACTGAATTAGGGAGGATTATTGATGCAGCATCACCATAGTTCAGTTTTTTTTCATTGAGATAAAAGGATAAGCTTTTTGTTTCAATATTAAGGTTTTCATAAGAAATCTTTTCTGTTTGATCAGCATATGCAATTTTATTTTTTAATTCTTTTGACCGTTTTTCAATTAAATCGTTAATTGGCTGGATTATGTCTTTTTTTATCATTGAGCTATTCCAAATTATTAAATCATACTATATCCGCCATTGATGCTAAATGTTTGTCCAGTAATCCACTCAGCATGCTTTGAGCTTAAAAAAATTACCATTGGCGCAACATCAGAAGTTTTTCCTAATCTCTTAATTGGATATGATTTTAGTATTTTATCCATATTTTTTTCTAGAATATCATTATCTGTATGAGATGTTTTTACAAGTCCTAATGATATGGTGTTTACAGTAATAGAATATCTGCCAAATTCCTTTGCAAGTGATTTACCTAATGCAATAGTACCACCTCTTGCTGCAGCTGTTATTGCTAAATTTGCTTCGCCAATTCTTGAACTGTCACCGACTATATTTATAATTCTACCATCTTGATTATTTATCATTTTTTTTGAAACTAAATGACAACAATAAATAGTGCCTTTTAGACTTATATCTATTTGTTTGTTCCAGTCATCAATATTTGTTTCTAAAAATTTTTTAATTTTAGTGAATCCTGCATTATTGATCAAAATATCAATATTACCAAAATCTTTGTAGATCTTTTGCAAAACATCTTGAGTTTCATTAAATTTTGAAATATCTAATTTATATGCTCTGGCTTGAACTCCAAATTTTTTAATTTCGTTTAAAGTTTCTTCAGCTTGGTTTTCTGACGAGTTATAAGTGAAAGCAATATTTACTTTTTCTG
Source organism: SAR116 cluster bacterium AG-426-A06 (assembly GCA_003210115.1). Taxonomy (GTDB): domain Bacteria; phylum Pseudomonadota; class Alphaproteobacteria; order Puniceispirillales; family Marisalimonadaceae; genus TMED54. Next base: position 22,178 of record QCNM01000008.1, read on the forward strand.
AAGCTAAGCTTAATGCAATTTCTTTTCCAATATTTTTGGACCCTCCAGTCACTAAAGCTACTTTATTTTTTAATTCAAAATTCATTTTTTTCCTTGTTTTTGATTAAAGTATATAATTTGTTAGGAGTAATTGGAAGTTCAGTAATTTCAATATTGAGATGTTTAAGAGCATCACTCACAGCATTGGCAATGGCACCTGTCGCTCCAATTGTTCCGCCTTCACCCATTCCTTTAAATTTCCCTATATTATTTGGTAAAAAATTTTCTAAATGTGAAATAGAAATTTCTGGAACATCAAGTGAATTCGGTATTAAATAATCAGCTAGTGTTGCTGTTTCTAACTGACCATTTTCGTTATACTTCATCTCTTCAAATAAAGCAGCCCCAATACCTTGCGCAACTCCTCCTTGAACTTGACCGTCAACAATCATTGGATTAATTACTTTTCCACAATCCTCAGCTACAACATAATTTTTAATTTTGATTTTAAAAGTTTCAGGATTAATTTTTACAGTTGCTATGTGAGTTGCTGTAGTACTAGCTCCAAAAATAGGGTCGTAAGATTCAATAAAAATTAAGGGTTTTCTTAATTTTATAGGTAGAGTTTGCATATCGGAGTATACAATTCTTGATAATTCTGGAAAACTTAGTTTTTGGTTAGAGTTTTTTTGAGTAATTAAATTATCCTCTATATCAATTTCAGTCTTAGGTACATTTAAAATAAAAGAAGCAACATTTAGAATATGATTTCTGGCTTTTTTTGAAACTTTTATTGCCGCACCACCAGCTAATGCAGCACTTCTACTAGCATATGTTCCAGTTCCATGTGTTATTAGAGAAGTATTTCCCTGTTTTATTTTGATTGAGTTTGGTGTAACACCTAAGTGATCTCCAACTACTTGAGATAAAGTGGTTTCTAAACCTTGTCCATGAGATGCTATACCAAATGTAGCAGAAATACTTCCTGTAGAATCTATTTCTAATATCGAAGTTTCTGACCCTGTGTTAAGAGGCATGCCTGGTGCAACTGAAATTTTGGAACCTATTCCAGTGAGCTCACCATATGTTGCTATACCAACACCCTCCCATTTTTTTGTTGTTTTAATTTTATCGTAGTCTATTAAACTTAAAGCTTTTTTTAAACATTCTTCAAAACCTACTTTATCCCAAACTATACCAGAGCCAATTTTATAAGGTTGCTCGTTCTTTCGAATTATATTATTGAGTCTTAGTTGAGAAGGGTTCATGTTAATTTTTCTGGCTGCCATGTCGACCAAACTCTCAATGACAAATACTGCTGCAGGTCTTCCAACACCTCTATATGGTCCAGTAGGTGGCTTGTTAGATGTAATACATTTTACATTTGAATAAAAATTTTTAATCTTATATGGACCTTGTAAAAAACCTGCAACTTGCATTGGTTCCAGAGCAGCTGTCCAAGGATAAATTGAATATGCTCCAATATCTCCATAAACATTTGAATTTAAGCTTATAAAATTCCCCTTTTCATCTAGTAAAAGTTCTGCTTCTATTATTTCTTCAAAACCTTGACTGGTTGTTAAAAGGTCCTCATATCTGTCAGATACCCATTTAACTGGGGTTCGTAGTTTATTAGCAATTGCAACTACAATCAATTCTTCCATATATAAAGAAGCTTTACCCCCAAAACCTCCTCCAACATCTGGAGCTATTACAGTAATTTGATTTCCATTAATTCCTAAATAGGTCAATATTGCGTCTTTTATAATGCCAGGAACTTGTGTCGAAGAATATAGAGTAAGCTCATTAGTTCTTTTGTTTATATCACAAACATATGATCTTGGTTCCATTGCAAGAGGCGTCTTTCGACCCATTTTAAATATCTTTTTTATACTTATTAATTCATTAAGATTGACATCTTTAATATCACCTTGAGAAAATGTTCTTTCTAAGATTACATTGGTTTTTAAAGAAGGGTGAACAAAATTTTTAGTTTCATTAGATGCTTTTATTGTATCTATAATTGGTTCTAATTCTTTTAATTCAATATTGATTAAGCTTATTGCATCCTCTGCTATATATCTATTTTTTGCTACAACTACTGCAATTGGTTCTCCTAGATATCTAATTTTTTTTTTACATAAAATATGCTGTTTTGTTGGAAGATATTTTTTCATATTTGACTTTGATATAATTGGAGAAATATGTTTCAGATCATCATATAAAAAAATGCCATAAACATTTTCTAATTTTTTTGCTTCTTCCAAATCTATAGAAATTATTTCACCATGAGAAATCTCGCTCCTTAAAAAAGCGACATGATACATTCCTGGAAAATTAATATCTGCTGTGTATTGTCCGTTACCATTTAGTAATCTTTCATCTTCAAACCTCAGAACATTTTTTCCTACATATTTTGTTTTACTTTTATTCATTTAATTATATTCGATTCCTAATTTAAAATTTTGGTTCCATTGCAAATAATCATGTCCACAAATTAAGTTAATTTTTTTTTGAGAAAGTTTCTTAATTTTTTGATAAGACTTTAAAAGTTCAGTTTTATTCCAAGCATTTTTAGGAACTTCTTCAAATTCTAAATTACGTAAAAGACTTACAGCGTCAGACGCAATTAAAAATTGATTTTTGTCTAAATTTACTAAAAGACCAATTGAACCAGGAGTGTGGCCAAAAAGATTAATTGTAACAATTTTAGAATTATTAAAAAAATCAAACTCCTCAGAAATTTTTTTTAATCCCATTGGCAAATCCCATTCATTTTTAATATATCCAAATCTTTTTGCATCAGATGAATTAGCTGCGTGAAACTCATTATTATGACAATAAAATTCAGCATTTGTAAAAAATTCATTACATCCACAATGATCAGGATGTAAGTGTGAATTAATAACAATATCAATATCTGTTGGCTTTATATTTTTTTTATTAAGTTCGGAGATTAAATTTATTCCATTCATGTCTTTAGGTTTCATTATTTTTGATAATCCACCCCAGCGTTTTTCTGCGTTGGTTTCAACAGATGGGTGACATCCCGTGTCAAATAGTATATTTAAATTTTTGTACTGAATTAGAGTTGATATAACTGGTAATAAGAATTTTTCATCATCTATTATTTCTGGAATAAATATTTTCTTTTTGATTTCAATCTGCCCTGAGTTTAAAAAGAAAAGCTTCATTTAATTCCCTTGTGAGCTAAGATTTCATTTGCAGCTTTAATTATATTTTCATAGCCTGTACATCTACATAAATTTCCTGATAATGCCTCTCTAATCTCATTTTCAGAAAATTTAATTTTAGATTTTAGAAGTTCATCAATTATCATTAAAAACCCTGGTGTGCAAAACCCACATTGAAGAGAGTGATGAGCTTTGAATTTTTCTAAAATATTTCTAGTTTCAGGTTTCTTTTTAAAACTTTCAACCGTTTCAACTTTTTTTCCATCTAGTTGAACTGCAAATTTAAGACATGATCTTGCTGTTAAACCATCAATTTTTATTGTGCAAGAGCCACAAATTCCATGTTCACATCCTACATGTGTACCAGTTAAATTAAGGTTATCCCTCAAAAAATCTGATGCTAAAAGTCTAGCAGGAACCGTTAAATCATATTCAATTCCATTTACTGTAGTTTTTAGTTGGATTTCATGTGACATTTGAAATAACTCTTGAGTAAACACATTTTTTTAACAATTTTTTCAAAAGAGAATCAGATAAATAGTTTTTATAATCAACTGACCCATGATTATCATTAACTGGGTTAATTGCCTCAAATAAATCTAATTTTTTGTAGATAGACAAATCTTGATATATATTTTTTCCAGTTAATTTTTTTTCAATTTTTTCTAATCTTATTATTTTTTCGTCTACACCACCAATTGCAATTCTAGCATTTTTAATAGTTTCGCAATTATCTTCTAATTCTAAAATTATACCTGTTTCTACTATCGCGAAATCTCCCTTACGAGAACTGTGCTCTTCAAATGCCCAACAATATTTATTTATTTTTGGTAATGAAACTGAAATAACAATTTCATCATCTTCGATGTTTGTAACAAAGTGACTATCAAAAAAATCATTTACCAAAATTTCTCTTTTTTTAAATTTATTTCTCACATTAATTGTTGCATTTAATAATGAAATTAATAGGGGCCATTCTGAGGAAGGGTCTGCGTTTACAATACTACCCCCAATTGTTCCTTGATTTCTAATCGTTTGATGAGCTACATATTTCAATGCATATGAAATTATTGGAAAAAACAATTTTATCAAATTAGAATTAATAGCATTAGTATGAGTTAAAAGGGAACCTATTTCCAGGCTTGATGAACTTTCACTTACAAAATTTAGATCTTTAATATCATTTATATCTAATAGTATGTCAGGCTGACCAAGTCTAAAATTCATAATAGGAACTAAACTCTGTCCGCCTGCAATGATTTTAATATTTTCTTCAGAATTTAAAATATCAAGTGCACGTTCAAGTGAATTAGCTTTAAAATATTTAAAGTCACTAGGCTTCATAATTATAATGAATTAAAGTCACTTTAATTTAATTTCACCACGTTCAATTATGAAAGTACGGTCTAACATTTTTTCGTAATGTTTTTCGTTACTTTCTGCAACTAAAGTAGTAACGCCTTGTTTTTTTAAATTATTTAATATTTCAATAATTCTTTTTGTCAACGCTGGTGCTATACCTTCTGTGGGTTCGTCTAATAATAATAGTTTCCTACCTACCATAAGAGCTCTTGACAAAGCTATTAATTTTTGCTGTCCACCAGATAAACTTGTTGAAGGCCTATCTTTTAGATCTTTAGCTTCTGGAATAATTTTATATATCCATTCAAGTCTTTCATTCCAATCCTCTAAACCGACGGCCCATACAGGTATCATTATATTTTCTTCTGATGACATGGAAGGAATTAATCTTCTATCTTCAGGCATATAACCTATTAACATTTGGGCTCTTTTTTCTGAAGGTAGAGTAACTAAATCTTCATTTTCAAAGGCGATCTCTCCAGATTTTGTTTTAAGAATACCCATAATAGTTTTAAGAAGCGTTGTTTTTCCAGCACCATTTCGTCCAATCAAACCTACCATTTCACCTTGACTTAGGCTAAGAGAGGCTTTTTTTATAATTCCAACCGGTCCAATATCTACATTAATTTTATTTAGTGACAACATTATAATATCCTAATTTAACCTAAAACATATTGAATGACTTTTTTATCTTTTAATGCTTGTTTTGGAGGTGCATCGCAAATGATTTGTCCTTGATAAAAAGCCATAACTCTATCAACATACCTTTCAACAATTTCCATATCATGTTCAACAAAAAGCACAGTTGTCCCACTTTCTTTAAGTGCTGAAATAACAATATCCATTATTCCAAATTTTTCTTCAACCGACACACCAGATGTAGGCTCATCTAAAAGTAAAATTTTTGGATTTCCAACAACTGCCATTGCAATATCAAGCAATTTTCTCATTCCCTGAGATAACGTACTAACTACCAAATCTTTTTGCTTAATTATATTGTATTGCTTTAAAATTTTGTCACATTCTTTTGATAATATATCATCATTTATTGGATCAAGTAACGCTGAGCCACTTTTTTTTGATAATGACATGGCAATCATTAAATTTTGCTTAACAGTCATAGACATAAATACTTGACTAACTTGAAATGATCTACATACACCAATATGTGTTGCTTCTCTTGGTTTAATTCCGGTTATGTTTTTACCATTAAATTCTATTGAACCACTTGTAGGTTTTAAATATCCTGTGATCATGTTTACAAATACTGTCTTGCCTGCACCATTTGCACCAATAATACCAATAATTTCACCTTCTTTAACTGATATATTTATATCTTCTGCAGCAATTATTCCTGAGAAAGATTTTTGAAGATTTGTAGTTTTTAAAATCTCAGTGGTAGCCATTTTATTTTTTTTCTTTCTTAAAAGGATTTATTTTTTGAAATAAAGACCATAAGCCACCTGGAAGAAAAAAAATTATTGCTAGTAATGTTCCTCCAATAATCATTTGCCATGCTTGAGGTGCAAACTCATAAGCATAAGTCCTAATAAATTCAAAAAATATTGCTCCAACAAATGGAGCCAGAATATTACCTAAACCAGCCATTATTGTAACAAAAACTAATTCACCAGATACACTCCATAAAACCATAGAGTCAGGATCAACTTGTCCTAGAGCAGCAGCCATAAGACCACCAGCGCCTCCTGCTAAACAAGCAGAAATAACATATTTAATGTGAATTGCTTTTTCGACTGAATACCCTAGATATTCGACTCTAATTTCATTATCCATAATAGCGGTTGTTAAATGTCCTAAACTTGACCTTAAATATGCATGTGCAAATATTAAAGACAATATAACAACAAATCCTATAAAGTAAAAAAGGCCAAATCTACCAAGTTCGAACCCAAACATAGTTGAAGGAGAAATCGACATTCCATCTGTTGAACCTAAAAATTCTGCCTTAGCAAGAAGTCCATATAAAACCATTGAAAAAGCCAAAGAGAGCATGGCAAAAAATATTTCTCTATATCTTCTTAAAATAAAACCAAGCACAAATCCTAGTAACCCTGCAGCAGCTATTGCGATTAGAATTCTCAAAAAAACATCCGTTACTCCTAAATATTTTTGCGCAATTGCAACAGCGTATGCGCCAAATCCATAATACAATGCGTGTCCAAAAGATACTAAATTTGTTCTCCACAAGATCATTAATCCAAGAACAGCCAAACCTCTAGACAAACCATACATAAAATTATTTGACATCCATTCTGGTAAAATAAATGTTCCCAATAAAACAACTATGAAAACAAATCCTATACCAACTTGTATTGTTTGTTCTTTTAAAATACCTTTAAACATCATATTTTCCTTGGTTTTGGAGGAGCAAACAATCCTTCAGGTTTAATTATTAACACTATAGCCATAATAGCATATATAATAAACAACTCTAAGATTGGTGCTTGATGGACGGCAAATGCTCTAACTAATCCAACAATTAAAGATCCAATGAGCGCACCTGGAACTGACCCCATCCCCCCAATAACAACAACAGCAAAACTCATAACTACTACATCAATTGCGAACCCAGGTGATACAGATATTGTTGGAGCTATATATGCACCGCCTAAAGCTCCAAGCATTCCACCTATAATAAAAGTTATCAAATAAACTTTTGTTACATTTATTCCCATAGAAACACTAACTTCTCTATCAAAAATAACTGATTGAAGAACTTTTCCATATTTTGTCTTTTTAAGAAAATACCAACAAATAAAAGCGACAATTATTGCAAGTCCAGCAAGTGTAAGAGAATAAACACCTTGAAAAATTCCTCCAACTTCAATGCCACCTAATTCCATAGCAGGGTAATATGGCATAAGAGGATCAACGCCAAATACATGTAAAATTAGATCTTCAAGAATCCAAAAAAGTCCAAAAGTTGCAAGTACTATCAAATGAATATCTTCATTATACATTTTTCTTAAAATAAATTTTTCAATTATATAACCAAAAAAAAGTCCTACAATTATTGCAGATAAGAAAATAGCAAAGTAATATAAAAATGAATTATATTCATTATCTCCTAAATAAATAATGGAAATTGAAGCTAAATATGCACCCCAAGCAAAAAAACCACCATGAGCTACATTTAATATTTTCATTACACCAAAAGTTATTGTAAGGCCTAAACTTACAATAAATAAATATGAAGCATAAATTAAGCCGTCTAAAAGAACTGTTATTAAAAATTGCATTATTTCCTGCTTTGAAAATCAGAGGAGAGTGGCTAAACTCTCCTCTAAAATGATGATTTATTAGTTACATTTTCTTCCAGGCATACCAGACTCAACCCATTTTTGAGATATCGCGCCTGCTGGCGGATAAATACATGTTGCTGAGTATTTTATAACCTTTTCCATTCCTGGTTCACCTTTTGCTTTATTGTATTTTGTAACACCGTATGCGATAGAGTGAACAGCTTGATGGCCATCACCTCTTTTCATTTCAATAGTGTCAGCAAAAGACTCGAATGAAATACCTTTCATTGCAGCAATGACTTGGTCTTGTGTAGGAAATTTTCCTGCAGCTTTGGCAGCTTTATCCATTCCGATTTTATAAAGCATTACAGCTCTTGCATATTGATAAGAAGGTCCAAGAGGATATGCACCATATCTTTTTTTGTAAGAATCAATAAACCATTTGTTTAATGGTGTAGTATCATTTCGAACTATTAAACCAACATTACCACGTGTTCCCATTATAACTCCATCAGGAAACTTTTTGTCGAGAGAATCAACGCCTGAGCCACCTACAGATGACACTAAAATTTTCTTTTGGAAAAAACCTCTTACAAGTGCCTGTAGCATAAATGCTTCAAAGTCACCATTCCAAAAACTAGTATGAACTATTTTAGCCTTATCAAGAGATAAAGCAGAGATTTCTGAACCGTACTGACCAGAAAAAAGTTTTGGAAATTGAGGTTTGCTTGATCCTATAGCACTAGGCATGTACTGAGCCATTCCAAGTTTAAAGAACTTATAAGAATCTTGACCCCATGCATAGTTTTGATTTATTCCAGTATACATTTTGTCTGCGGTAGACACTTTACCTTTAAAATATTCGTCAGCAATGTATTTAGCTGCTGCTAGACTGTCACCAACAGCATTACCTTGAGTTCTGAAAACATGACTTCTTAGTTTTTCTTCATAAAGTCTTTCAGTTCCACAAGTACTAAAAATTGTAAGCATTTTTACTTCATCAGCTACGGGGCCAATAGCCATACAATTTCCTGATGATATATATCCAATCATTGCATCAACATTTTGTTTTTGAACAAAATCTCTAAATAATCCAACTTGTTTTGTTCCACCGCCAGATTCATCACTGAATATTGGATTCATAGTTGCGCCAGCAAAACCCTTAGTATTATATGGTGCTGGCATTGTGCCAGAGTTTATAGCGTCAATGACGATTTCAGCACCCTGTTTAGCTGGAGTTCCAAATGGACCTGCAGCAGGACCTGTTAAAAATGACACCACACCAACTTTTACGGTATCTTTTGCATTTACAGACATAGGTAGAACAGAAGCAATTAAACCTGTAATTGCAATTTTACCCAATGTCTTTAAATTTGTTAATTTCATTATCTCCTCCTAGTTAAAGACTAATCCTATACTTCAACAAAACATTTTAATAATCAAGCGCTTCTTTGAATAAAGTTGAATAAATCATAAAAATATTATTTTTCAATAAATTTAGAAACTAAAAAACCAAGTAAAAGTCCCCAAAATGGGGCACCAATGTTAAATAAGCTAAATTCAGATAATGTTACCAAAAATGTTAATAATGCGCTCAATGCATATTTACTTTTAAAAGAATCAACAAAAGATTGTTGTAATACATTTAAAAGCGCAAGTCCTCCAAGGGTTATAATAAATTCTTTTGGCAATTCTTGAAGTAAATTTAAAACAAAAGGAGAATATAAACCAAATATTATGCATAAAAATGAAAATATTATTGCAGAAATATATTGATTTTGGGTATTTGGGTTACTTGTTAATATACCAGTTACAGGGCCTGTTAAACAAGTTGATACAGCACCTAAATAAGCATTAAAAAATGAGCCTAATCCACAATAATATGTAATTTGATTTAAAGGGGGAGTATATTTTTTGTTTTCAAGTAAGACTATTCCTTGTCCATTTTGAATGAAAATAACTGTTATTATTAATGGAATAGTTAATTCTATTATTGGTTTCAAATTAAATTCAGGCATTGTTAAATAAATATTAATCAAACTTATTTCTTTAGTTGAAATATTAATTTTGTGTGTAAAATACATGACTAACAGTCCTGATATCAAACATCCTAAAAGAGGAGGTATAGTTTTAATCTTTTTAGATAAAAATAATAAAATGAAAAATGTTAAACTCATTATACTTGCAAGCAACGGGTAAGTGTTTAGAGAATTTATCCAATCAACGCAGAAACTCAGAAAAATAGCTGAAACCATTCCCATAACAATCTCTGTAGGTATATTTTTTTTTAAAAAATTAATTATGTTAGTAAAACTAATTACAAAAAGTAAGAAACTAGATGTTAAGTAAACGCCTACAATTTCATTTAATGAATAATTTTTGAGTGAATAACCAATTAATATAATTCCTGGTATGCTCCACATTAAAACAAGAGGTTGTTTGTTTTTAAGCGTAAGTATTATGCTAAAAAATCCATTTACAGCAAAGCAACCAAAAAGCCATATAGACACATCTCTTGTGTCAATATTATTTGCAGATGTAATTGAGAGCATAATTGCAACTGGTCCAGAGATAGCAAAAAGAAAAGCAATAAAACTATCAACAAAATTATTTATAATTGAATTGTTCATACCAATTTTATTTTAAACCTCTAATAATTTGATTTTTTTATTAAAGTTAATATTAAATTTATGTCCTAAAATTAATATATTGTCTTGAAGGTTAATTATAACTGATTTTATTAAATTTTTGCTAATATAATGTTCAGAAATAACTTTCCCCTTTGATATAGCTCGTCTTATTTCATTTTCTGTTAAATTTTCAACAGATACAGTTATTAATTTATCATTTAAATCAGTCTCTTCATAAAGATTGTTAGCAGCTGTTTTTTTAACCTTATTTGAATTTTTAAGGTCTATATTATTGCCGATTATTGTCGCAGCAGCATCTGCTACTGAAGCTTTTTCAGCGATTACTGTAACGCTATCAGCTATTCCCATTGAAAAGCTTCTTCCTTTCCATCCAGATGTAGCTATTCCTCCAAAACCAGCAATATCAGAATATTCAATAACACAAACTGTTTTGCCACTAATACTGAAATTAAATTTCTCATTTTTAGAAATGTATAAAGAGATGTCTCCACCATTATTTATATAAATTTTGTTTACTTTAAATTTTTCTAAAACTTTCAACAAAAGCAACTCAGATATTGATCCTGCAACTGATGCCATCGGTGTAATAAAATTAGGTAAAAATAATTTAGTAGATTCAAACATTGTATTTGCAATATCACTTACGAATTTATTTTTTTGAGAAGTTGGCTTTTTTAGCGTTTCAATTTCAAGGCTTAAATCTTTTAGAAATTTTGATGAATATTCACAGATAAGATCATAAATTTCTTTTTTTTCTGAAGAAAAGACCTCAGCTATAATGTTTGTGGGGCCATTTTCAATAAATAATTTGTCATCTTCAATTAATGATTTCATTAATCATCTTCTAAAACTTTCTTATCTTTACCGTATTCGCCACCATTTAAAAAAATATCTTTTATGGTTCTAATGTCATCTACATGTCCGCCAAGATTTTGATAGTTTTCTTTTGTTAATGTGAACTCTAATGGTGCGACAATTGCAGGTGTTGGAACATAACCAAATGCGTTTTCAGGCATATCAAGCACATTCACCATAAAAGTAATACCTCCTCCAGGCCATATGTATGGAGAAGCACCACCTGAGGTTAGTTCAGTTTTCTTGTTTTGTATTGATTTTGTTAGTTTAACAGGATTTTTTGTAACACCTGATCTTAATGATCCTCCCGCACCTCCAACAAATAAAACAGTACATAAAGCTGGTTCACAATTTTCTTCAATTAATTTAACAGTATCTACGAGTTTGTTAGGAAATGGTTGTTTTTGTGGGATGAGTTTCTCGTCCAATATGTAGTATGAGTATTCTTCACCAGTAGTAGATACCATTAAAAGAGACAATCCTGGTTTTGCACCTTTTTTTTCATTCCAACTTTTTAATATAGTTAGAGGATCTGTGATATCAGTGCCTCCCCATCCTGAGCCAGGGTTAGCAACTTGAAAATATCTTCCTGGAGTGGATCGACGTCCATTAATAGAAATTCCAGTACTTTCCCAACCTAACACTTTTCCAGCTTGATGTTCAGAAACAACTGCAGTTATATGATCATCGACTATAACAACTTCATCAACTAAACCTCTCCATTGAGATGCAAACATTCCAACTGTAGCTGAACCGCAACCTACTCTCATTTTATTTTCTTTAACATCATTGATGATGGGAGGTTTTCCAGCTTGAACAATTATTTTTGAACCATTATCTATCGTTAATTCAACTGCCTCTTTATTACAAAGAGTCATTATAACTTCACATGTCATTTTTCCTTCAATTTTGGAGCTGCCTGTTAAATGATCAACGCCTCCAAGTGACATCATTTGAGATCCGTATTCACTTGTCATAACGTGTCCAACAGATTCACCATTATATCTGACAATGTCTCTTTCAGATCCAATATGTCTATCCGTATCTACCTTAATTTTTACACCACAATACGAAAATATTGCTTCCGTAACAATTGTCACAAAATCAATATTATCAATTTTTCTATTAAATATAAATGGTGCAGGCTTATAATCAGGATATGTAGTTCCGGAACCAATAGCAGTAATAAAAATATCTTTATCCGGAATTATCTTTCCATCCCAATCTTCATTTAAAAAGGGTTTAATTTTCATTCCATTTTCTATACATTTATTTAAAATTACTAAAGGGTCTAATCTAATGATTTGACCATTTTTATTTGCATATCTATCACATGCTCCAGATTTTCCTTCAGCTATGTAACACATAACAGGACATGCATCACATCGTATTTTTTCAGGTTTATTATTTTGATCCATTTTTACTAATCTCTATCGCCTCTAAAATCCTATCTGGCAGTGCAGGTAGTTTTGTAATAATTGCTCCAGTAGCATTTCTAAGTGCATTCATTATTGCAGGTGCCGTTGGGATTAAAACATGTTCACCAAGGCCTCTTGCACCAAAAGGTCCTTCTGGATCATTTTTTTCTATTAACATTGATTCAATTTCAGGAACATCTCCGATAGATGGAATTAAATAATCATGAAGATTTTCAGTTTTTGAAGGAATATACTCTTCCATCAAAGCAAAACCTATCCCTTGTGCAATTCCTCCTTCAATTTGGCCTTCAGCAAGAAGTGGGTTTATTGTTTTTCCAAGATCATGTGCAGCTGTTATTTTATCAATTTTTAATAAGCCGAGTTCAGTGTCTACTGTAATCTCTGCCATCTGAGCTCCATATCCATAAACTGCATAAGGTATTCCTTGTCCATTTTCATCTAAGGATGTAGTTGGTGGGTCATATGTTTCTTCAGCAACTATAACATAATTATTTTCAATTATTTGAAGTACACTTAAATCAATTTTTTGTCTCTTCCCTTGATTGGAAATTATTATTTCATTTTTTTCGATTGTAATTAAAGAGTCATTTCCCATATTACTAAGTCTGAGTATTTTAGACCTGAGTTTTAATCCTGCATTATACGCAGCTTTTCCGGTTACATAAGTCTGTCTAGAAGCTGAAGTTTTACCACAATCAGGGGTTAAAAATGTATCAGGACTAACTAGGTCTATA
>QCNM01000009.1 GCA_003210115.1 SAR116 cluster bacterium AG-426-A06
TTGGATTTTCTCCATTATGTAGATCTTCTGTTAATGAGTTTAAAATTACGCAGTGCTTTTTGTTCATAGATTCTAACACTCTATTTTTATCAACAAAAATTGTATCATCAATTTTTTTCTTAAAATCAGATTTTTCAAATTTATTTATTTTACTTTCGGTAGGAAAATTATTTTTTTCCCATTCATAAAAACTACCATTTAAAATGCTTAGATTTTTAAATCCTAAAACATATAACATCCACCAAATTCTAGTGGCCCATTGAAGTCCATTCCTTGAATATAATACTATGTGGAATTTATCACCTATGCCTAAATCTGAAAATTTTTTTGCGAGAGTTGGATAATCAGGAAGTGTAAACCTATACTTACTCGAATTATCTGACAAATCATTTTGAAGATCTAAATAAGCAGAATTTTTTATATGTGAAATTTGATATTGTTTAAACCCACTCTCTACAATGTAAGGTAATGAAGGATTCTGATCTTGATAGTGTAAGTATGTAGTACAATCATAAATTCTAACTTTATCATCATCCAAGTTATTTTTTAACCATTCAAAAGATGATATATATTCTGGAAACTTCCAATATATTTCGTTCATACTTAAATATTATTTAAAATCAATTAAGGTTTCAAATATAAACTTCCTCCCCCCTTTCTTGACTCTAAAATATCGTGTGCTTGAGAAACATTTTTAAGATCAAAACACATTTTATCTTCGAGTGAATACACGTTATTTATAAATTGATCAAATACTGACCTACTCATATTTTCAAACAAGCTTTTTTGATTTGTGTAGTGAAATAATATAGGTCGAGAAATAGTTAAAGATTTTTGAGCAAGTTTTGACATTTCAACAGGAGGAATTGGACCTGATGATTGACCAAAGTTGATCAAATAACCACAATTGGAAGCTAAATTATAAGATTGTTCAAAAGTATCCAAACCTACTGAGTCATAAACCAGATCAAATCCGTTACCTTTAGTTATTTCTTTAGAATATTCTATTATATTATCATCGTTGTAAATAAATGCATTTTTACATCCGTATGATTTTGCCATTTTTATTTTTTCTTGAGAACCGACTGTCCCTATTACAATTTTACCAATAGAATTTAAATACTGACAAAGTAATCTTCCAACACCACCTGCTGCTGCTGTAACTAGAATTATTTTTTTATCTTTTAAATTGAAAACTTGCTCAGTTAACATATTAACCGTAAGAGCTCTTGAAAAATTTGTAGCCATAGTTGCATCATCAAGTTCATCAGGTATCTTGGCCACAATTTTGTGATTAATTACTCTATGGGAAGAGTAGGCCCCATAAGATCCCGTAATATAAACAACTCTATTACCAACTTTTAAATTATTTACACTTTTTCCTAATTTTTCAATAATTCCAGAAGCTTCAACTCCTGGTATTCCAGGTAGATTTAATGTTTTATATAGTCCTGTTCTTACGTAAATATCGTGAAAATGAATTCCAATTGCAGTTTGTCTTATTAAAATCTCATCATCTTTTGGATCATTGACAGAAATCTTTTCAATTTTTAAAACATCAGATTTACCATATTGTCTCTGTATGATTGCTTCAGGCATAATTCTTCTCTTTACATATTAAAATTGAAATTTAATTAAAATAATCTTTTATAGCAATGCAACATTTTTCTAATGAGTAATGAACTTCCGTTGCGTAAAACTCAAGAAAAGGATGGAGTTCATCTTTTCTACCTCTCCAAACAATAATTATCTTATTTTTGGTGTGAGCATGAGCAATTTCAGCCATACTACCCCATCTCTTTCCTGGTTGGTCCTCCCTCATATCACATAACAAAACTGTACTATTGGAAATATCTTGCAAATCCATTTTTACTACTCTGTTTATATTATTTCTTTTTTCATAATCATTATGATTTTTCCATCTTCGTGTAGGGTCTAGTGTTGATATACCGTCTTTGGAAAGTATGTTTGTTGCTTTTGCTCTCCATTGCATCATTTCATCTTCTTTGTAACCCTCCATTCCACCACATAGATAAACATAATTTTTTTTTATCATAGATTTTTCCTTTTTATTTAATTATTATAACAAGAAGTTTAAATTAATTGTAATTTATTAGTGTGAGTAGATTTGGTATAATAGACGAACCTGTTTCACCAGGTGCTCAAGATTTTCTTGATATATCTTTACATGCAAATTCACTGATCGAATTTATAGAAAATTCTAATACCCCTATAACAATTGGTATTCAGGGTGAATGGGGAAGTGGTAAAACATCTTTGTTAAATTCTATTTATCACCATTTCGAAAAAAAAGGTTCTTTTAAACAAATTTGGATTAACTCATGGGAGAGTTCTCTATTATCTTCTCCTGAAGAAGCTTTATTAAAAATAATAAATGAAATAATTGAAGAATTATTAGCCTCCGATAATTCAAAAAAAAGGACTGATATTATTAAACATAGCGCTGTAACAGTTTTCAAAGGTGCGCTGCGAATTGGTGCAGCTGCAACTCTCGGCACAAAAGCAAGTGATGTTGCTGAAGAATTACTTAGTGAAAAACAAAATTCAATTAAAGCATTACGAAATCAACTAAAGGATCTAGTTTTAGATATATCAGAAAGAGAAACAAACCCTTTTAAAAATGTATTAATATACGTAGATGATTTAGATAGAATTGAGCCCAGAAATGCTGTTGCAGTGTTAGAATTATTAAAAAATATATTTAGTGTTCCTAATTGCATATTCATTCTAGCCATTGATTATCAAGTGGTAGTAAAAGGGTTAGAACATAAATTTGGGAAACAAACAGCAGAAAATGAATGGGAATTCAGAGCTTTTTTTGACAAAATTATCCAATTGCCTTTTATGATGCCTATGGGACAGTACAATATAGGTAAGTATGTTAACCAACTTTTGTTAAATATTGGATTTGTTAAAGGTGATGGATTAGATTCCCAAGCGGTAAGAGAAATAATATTAAGAACTATAGGCGGCAATCCTAGATCTTTAAAAAGACTTGTAAATTCAGTATCATTGATTGAAATTTTTAAAAAAAAGAAAATTAATTCGGATGTAGAAAATAAGGATATTGAGCTTTCAGAGAATGATGAAAAATTACTTTTATTTTCTCTTTTATGCCTTCAAATAGCCTATCCAAATATTTACAGTATTTTATTAGAAGAGCCAAATTTTATAATATGGGATGATGAATTTGCTTTCCAGAAAACTCAAAAAAAGGAAGAAAATGAAATTGATTTTCCAGCATTTACTCTAGAATATGAAAATGCGTGCAAAACTGAAGATTTTAATGAGAAATGGGAACAATCTCTATTTAGAATAAGTTATGTTTTTCCAAGATTAAAAAATAGGGTTTCAGACATTTCAAAATTTTTAAGTTATTTAAAAGATGATCTTTTGCAAGAAAAACAAGATAATATTGGTGAAATTCTTTCTTCTATTTTAAGCCAAACTACGGTAACTAGTGTAACAAGTACTGATCAACAACAAACTGTTTCAGGTTTTAAAGATGCACCGTGGAAATCTGCTGACGAGAAAAGTAAAGCTAATAAATTGTGGAACTTAATTTTGGATGCTATTGAAAACAATACTGAAATTTATTGTAGAGGAAGAAGAACGGGTAGCTCTGGTGTCATGAGACTCACGGATAAAGAAGTTGGATCAAATGTTATATTTGGGCTCGGACATCCAGCAACTTGTTATATTTATATTTCTTATCCAACATCTGAAATGCAAAAAGGTATCGACTTAATGCAACAAATAATGAACAAATCTAATGAAATTGAGAGTTTACTTGGTGTCAAGTTAAAATGGACTCCATCTAATAAAAGAGCACAGTATATTTATTTAAATTTTCATGAAATAAATGATCCAGAAATACCTAAATTTAAATCATTAGAACAAGGTGAATATGATACTCTTCAAGAGGAGGATTTTCCTTTGATTGTAAAATTTTTTGAAAAATATGCTCCCAAATTTGAAAAAATAATGAAAAAATTTATTTTAGAAGCACAAAAAAATACTTAATGATTAAATAGAAAAATAGTTTGCCAGACCAAATTATAATATACATATTAATTTTAATTTTATTCTTTTTATTCATCTGGAGCAAATGGAGATATGACGCTGTTGCACTATTAATGCTATCAGTTTTTGTTGTTTTTGGATTTGTTTCACCAGATAATGCGTTTTCAGGTCTTGGACATCCGGCTACTGTAACAGTTGCATTAGTTTTGTTAATTAGCAAAGGGTTAGAAAAATCAGGTTTTATATCATTCATTGGAAATAAATTAGAAAATATTGTCCATTCTCAATTTCAATTTATTTTAATTTTATGTTCTACAGCTGCATTATTATCATCTTTTATGAACAACATAGGAGCAATGGCAATGTTACTTCCAATTGCGTTAGGAATATGTAGAAAAATGGATTGGAAACCTTCCACAGTTTTAATGCCTCTTGCATTTGCCTCAATCCTTGGTGGAATGAATACTAAAATTGGAACACCTCCCAATATAATAATTTCTGAAATGAGAAATGACTTCTCAGATTTAGATTACAGTTTTTTGGACTTTGGTTTTGTAGGATTACCAGTTTGTATTTTTGGTATTATTTTTATTACTATCATTGGGAAAAAATTAATACCATTAAGAAAAAATATTTCTGAAAGTAACCCTTTAATTGAACTAGATAATTATTTAATTGAAATGAAAATACAGAAAGATAGTTCACTAATGAATAAAAAAGTACATCAATTTAGAAGTGAATTAGATGTAGATACATCTTTAATGGGATATATTAATGAAAATAAAAAAAAAGCTATATTGCATGCAAACCACAAATTTTTTGAAGATCAAGTGTTAATTTTTAAGATAAACCCAGACGACATAGCAGACTTACAACAAAGATATAAATTGAAAATTTACTCTGAAAAACCTATTTTAAAACCCGATAATGATTTTGGTGTTTTAGAGGCAATTATAATTCCAAATTCACGTTTGATTGGCAGAAAATACAATTATTTTAAAAGGTTTATTGGTCAAAACTTTTCTCTTCTTGGGTTATGGAGAAAAGGACTAAAATTTAGATTTAGATTGTCCAATGAAACCTTTCAATCTGGTGATGTTCTTTTATTAGCAAATCGGGGTGAAGAAAATAAAATTGGAGAAAAGCTGTCCTTTGCTGGTCTTATACCCATATGGAAAAGAGAATTTGACATCAATAAAAGTTATTCAAAAGCCCTATTTGCAATATGCTTATTTTTAGCTAGTTTATGTGCAGTAATTTTTAACTATTTGCCAATCATTATTTCTTTTATGTTATGTGTTTTAGCTTTTGCATTTACAAAACTACTCAGTGGAGAAAGCATTTATAGACATATTGATTGGCCAGTAGTTATCTTACTTGCTGCAATGATACCAATAGGTAACACATTAAATGAATATGGAATATCAAGCACAATTGCAGAAAAAATAACTAGTTTTTCTTCGTTTATGAATTTATACGGTTTATTAATAATTATAATGATAATTACAATGTTTTTGTCGGACATAATAAACAATGCAGCAACGGTAGTTATTATGGCACCAATAGCTTATAATGTTTCAATTGCTATTGGAGCACCTGTAGATGCATTTTTAATGACTGTTGCGATAGGTGCGAGTTGTGCCTTTTTATCTCCAATAGGTCATCAATGTAATACTTTAATTATGGGACCAGGCAATTATAAATTTGGAGATTATTGGAGATTAGGACTACCTTTAGAGATTTTAATTATTTGTGTTTCTATACCTTTAATTATATTTTTTTGGACTTAAGAATTTTTGCTATTTTTTTCTATAGTAGAAAATTTTTAATTCATCTTCTGTAATTGGAGTTTTCAGTAGATCGATAAAAGATTCCTGTTCTCCTATCACTAGATACTTATCATCAACACTTTTAATATATCTTCTAAGTCCTTCTGCTAATTGTGCTTTTGCTGATTTAGGAAGTTCATCAAGTTCTTGCATGAATCTTCTTACACCTTTTGCAACAAAATTAGCTGGTGTATTTTTTGATGAATGCAAACCAGGAGATAAAACATATTCTGGTTTTTCAACTTTATAAACTTTTTTAATGGCACTAAGATATTTGTTAGTTGTATAGTCATTCCCAAAAAAATGCTTTGCCACATCAATTGTTAATTGAAGCCAATAGGGCCATCTTAAAAATTTGTAACCAAGCTTTTTGAAGTATTGTGCTCTTTCTTCATCTCGTCTAAGTTTCCAAACATTTTCATAATGATCAGGACCTTCATATTCCCAGATGATTTTCATTTTATCAGAAAAACAATCAACTTTATAAAATCTTCTTTTGTTGTTAGGATCATAATAAAATCTCTTCTGACTTCCCCAATCGCCATTAGGCCAAAATATTTTGGTTGTTATTAAAAGATTTTTTTCTGTCATTTCACCTTCAGGTCTCATTTTTAACTCCTCATATCATATTTGAAATCAGAATATAAATTTTTAAGGTCTAATTTTGAACATTCTTCTATATTATTTTTGTAAATATATTAATAGCAGTTTTTTTCCACCATTTTAAATTAATTTTGTCATTAAATTTTTTAATTTTATTGAATTAGATTTTTAGTTTTTTTATGATAGATTAATTCTAATTTATTTAGGAGAATTTTATGAGTATTCTGGATTGGATGGCTGCAGGATATTTAGCTAAACGAGGAAGTAATAAATTAAACCCTCCACAAGTTACAGTACCTAATGGTCTTGAGATGAAAGCATTAAAAGCAAAAGGGATGAATGAATATACTATAGTGTATTCTAAAAAGGGTAGTGGTTCTACTTCACAATTTACCGTAAGTAGAAATACAAGATCAATGACTGGAGGTTGGAAATTTCATTGGCCTGAAAATTATTAAATTATAAAAGATAATCTAATATATCTTCCCAGTTTTTAAATTTTTCAGTTCCAAATTGTATTAACTCACCTTTAAAATTTTCTGCACCATTTGCTTTTCTATCATCTATTAAATAATCACCATTATTTAAGTTTTTATTGTGACTTAGAATTAATCTTTTATATGCATGTTTCCCAAGATATTTTTTTACCCATAATAACTTGTCAGACCAAGCAGTTGGGTTGTTCCATGGGGCGGTTGAAAGTACATAAGTATCATACTTTTTAGATAAAATTTCGTAAGAGCTTATAGCCTGTGGCATTGGCAACATTTTAGAGAAAATTCCAGGTACTTCGTCATAATTTTTCAAGAACTTTTTTTTCTCATCTTTATTAAGTCTATTAATACCTGACTTAAAATCTACCAGAACATTATCCATATCAACAAATAATATTTTCATCTAATAACAATTATAATAAAATAAAGGTCCCCTAACTTTATGAGCAGGGTGATTTAATAATGAATATCCTTTAAACTTCTGCATTTTTTCATCTTTATATCCATTAAATCTAAATCTTTTATTTTTACGAGTTTCATCTTTCTCCCAATTACAAATTTTGTAAATACCTTTAATTACACCTTCGTACACTCCTATACCATATGTAGCTTTTTCCGCCCTTCTAATATTCAAATACCAGTTTCCTCTAATTTTATTATATAACATTTCTTCACCAATATTCTTGTGCCATGCTTTGTTAATTTTAAAACAAACAGCTGAAATATCTTCCTTAAATTCCTTTCCCTTATAAATCTCATCGACCAATTTAATATCCATAATCCCAAATTTATTTGAATCTATTCCTTTAACTTTGTTAGAAATTTGATCTACACCAAATGTATCTATTAAAGTTGCTTCTATTAATAGAGCTTCATGTTCAGATAAACCATGTCTAATTATATCAACTTTTGGTCCCCCATATTTTTTAAGAGAGTTTATTATATTGAATTTTGGATCACTTAAACCTCTTGGAAGTTTTTGAGAAATATGAGAAAAAACTCTGTTCCCTTTCCCCTTTCCAATATAAAAATAATTCTGATTATCATCCGGATATTTCAAACCATAGACATAAAATTTTAAAGCATTTACTGTTTTTGGAGAAAATTTATTCATCATCTAACCAATAATATTCTAAACAATCTCCAAATAAATTTACAATAAAAAAATTTTATTAAGTTCATGTCAAATTTAAAAATATTAAATTAAGTTTTAAATATAAAAAATTTTAGAATTAAATTTTATTTTTTAAAACTTTTAATAAATCAATCATAGCATATGTATCTAACTTACAGTATTTTAGTGCATCTTGAAAAAAAATATCTTTTTCTTTAGAAGTTAATTCATTATTAAAAAAAATTTCATAATTAATAGAGACCTCCATCCCATCTTTTATATCTAAATTTTCATAAGTTTTATTTGTAAAAACAGGTAACACATTTTTTATTGATGCAGATCCATTTTGTCCTGGAGAATATAAGTTTCTAGATCTAAAAGGTTTTAATAGATCTACCATTCTATTGTTAATATTTAACAAATCTTTTTTAATTTCAGGGAATAACTTGGCTAAAGATGATATTACATTTTTTTCAAAACTTTGATTATAAACAATTACTGATCCTGTATTTTTTATATTTTTTAATAATTTTTCTGCAAATTCTAATCTAAAATCCTTTATTTTTTTATTTATATATTCAAAGTGTTTTATTACATCATTTTCATTTTCTTGAATATGTAATGAAAACTGAAATGGCAAATTTTCGTAAGGTTTTGAATTTTTTAATATCGGTATTGCTGGCCCAAAAGTCTCAAAATCTAGAAAATTGTACGGGTACACTAAAGTGTTTATAAATTTTTTAATTTCCTTTTTATCGATAAAAATATTACCTGACAAAAATGCATTAATATCTGTTAATTTATTACCTTTTGGGTATTCCCTTGGACTAAGTTTTTTAATATCGACAGATTTATTTCTTTTATGAATTTCTTCTGCTTTTTTTCCATTGAAAATATTATAAATATTATATTTTGGATAATCTCTCCAACAATGTTCTCTATATTGGCAATCTTTGCAATGTGATCCAACCTCAATCTCAGGTTCTTTTTTCAAGGAAAGAATCTGAATTAATTCTCGAATATGCAAACTTGTTAAATTACCTTTTTTTAAAACTTCATCACTTATATCAGATTTTAAAAAAAGTTTACTAATATCAATTTTATCACCTTTTGTATAATTTTTATTTAGGTGAAGAACCGATAATTTTGTAATATTCAAACCTAAAGATTTAAAAACATAATACTGAAAACTTAAGTCATCTATATGATAACTTTTTACACCTGTAGAGCTTTTTACTTCTATTAATTCCCATCTATCATTCTGTTTTACTAAAATATCTGCTAAAGCAAAAACATTTTCATCTTTATTAAGACCCATTCCTTCATAAATTAATCCTCCACCATTATTTATATGATCAAAAGTTTCTTTAAAAGCCGTTTCAATTTCATAGTATTTAGATTTTGGTTGGAAACCTTTTCCAAAATATTCTCTAGCCAATGAACCTACCTTGTTTCCTATTTCAAACCTATATAGTTTTTGTTCATTATTTTGACGAAGTTTTTTATTAAATTTTGAAAACCATAAAGATTTTTTACAATTAAGACCTTCTAAATAATTTGATTTTGATAACATATGAAAATTTAGAAATCTGATTCTACATCTTTTTTTTGTTTAATAATGTAAATAATAAATAATCCACATAGAAAAGGTTCTACTAATATAAGAATTTTTTTAATTATATATATAAAGCTAAAATTTAGCCCAACAGATAATGCGTATAATAAATTGACACCTGATATTAAATAAAAAAATTGAAACATTTTGTCTATTAATGAAAAACTTAAGGGTTGTGGTCTATCACTTGAAAAATATAAAGCAATACCAGCTAAAAAAATTACAACAAGAAAACTAATTGTATTATAAATCTGATCAAATGGTACATATAGACAGTAATATGCAATTAAGGTTAAAAAGCTTAATGGTGCTAGTGATTTAACTAAATTAGCTGGTTCGTGTCTTTTAAGTATAAAACCATATCTTGATATGTTTTTAAGATATACTTCTTTTGATAAATTTGTCCCAGTTTTAACGTAATTTTTCAATCTTTTTACAGATGAATAAGGCTTTTGTAAATACCAACCATCAACCTTAAATTCGTAATCCAGTTGACCTAGAGGTACAGGTTGTAAAATTGCATCTTTATGATTTTTAAGACTATACTCTATGTAAATGTCTTGGAAATCAAAAGGATAATAGTTTGAACTTGGTTCAAAAGAAAAATTTGCTGTTACATTATATATATAGGTCTTGTAGTTATTATTTTCTTTTTTAGAAACATTTATTTTTTCAATTTTTAATAACGAGTTTGTTACACTTAAATTGTTAAATCGAATTAAATTGATAGGATCATCAGACATAGATATAATTTCTAAATTCAATTCAGCTCCCCATATACCTTTTTCAATATCAATAAAGAAAATTTTAATCAAATCTACGTAGCAAAATAAAACTTTGTCAGTATTTAGTTTTCCGTTCTGTTTTCTTATTTGTAAATCATTTAATATTACAGTTCGTTTATTTTGATCTTCATAATTTTTTGTTGAAGCTGGAACTTTACATAGATAACTTGATGTTTGATTATTTTTTCTAGAACTAAAAGAAAAGGTATGGAAATTTCCGAGAAAAATATCATACTTATTATCAATTGATCTTATGCCTTTATCAATATTTCTAATAAAGTCATCATTCAAGGATAATTTTCGCTTACTTATTATTTCAGCTATCATAAGGTAAAAATCAAACTGTTTAGTTATAAAATCGTCTAAATAAGCTTCTTCATTTTTATTACTCAATAATTTATTTACCAACTTCTCAGTTAAAAAATATTTCCACGGAGGGTCATCAGTTTTCACTAAAATATCAAGATCTGTATTGCTATTATCCCAAACATAAGAAGCACTAGGAACTAAAGATGTAATGTCAGGAGAAACACCCTTTGATTGCAGTATGTTATGAATAAGTTCACTTACTTTTTTGGAACCATCTTCAATTTGATTTTCTGCAATATTTGTAACAAGAAGGCTTTTACTAGATAATTTTAATAATTCTTTCTTTATTTTTTCTAGACCATTTTTATCTAATTCAATCAAAACTGGATCGAAAATTTTTTTATTTTTTTTATTTAATTTATTTAAATAGGATGAAGGTGGTGAAAAAGGATGATGTAAATATTTAATTCTATTATAATTTTTATTTTCTGATAACCATTTAACTAGCTCCATATTAGAAAAATTACTTGGTGTTAAGTCAAAAACTAAATCAGGTATTTTTTCTGACCAGGATATATCACTTTCAGTATAAATGATTTTGTTTTTTGGTTTAAGGGAGAATGTTTTTTTTGGATTTCCATAAACTCTACAAACCGTAGATGCAATAACATTTTCTTTACTCATAATATATTCACACATTTTATCATGGGTTTTTTCCAATGAGTTATCATTAGTCGCATCCAGAATTTTAGTTGAAAACTTAAATTTTATGTTTGATGTATCCAGTAATTCATCAACTTGCTTATTGTAATAATTAATTAATTTGTTGGTTAAAGAATAATATATCTTTTCGTCTGACTTACTTATAGTATCCCAAGTTAAATACCAAATTGGAGTTTCAAAAATTTTTTTCATAAGATTAAGATTAGTTTTTTTATTAACTATAGTATAAATATTTATGAAAAATTGACTAATTTTTTTTCAAATATTTTTTTATTTTTAGATTGCTCTTTAATAGGTTCAATATAATTGAGATGCTTTCTATTGTTTGACAAAATTATAAAATTAAAGATAGATTAATATTAGGTAAAAACTGATTAAATCAATTCATGGATAAAATAATTTTTTTTTTATGGGCTACAAGAATTTCATCCCTAAGTGATGAAAAATGGGATTTAAGAACTAATTCCATTGCTAAAGGATCTAAAATCATTGAAGATGAAATCAATTCAAATGGTGGAATTTTTAGTAAACCTGTAAAATTGATTTACAAATTCTTTGAATCTGGTGATAAAGGTTATGATCAACTTATTAACTTTTTCCAAAATAATCCTGATATACATGTCAATTGTGGTAGCGCAGGAAGTAAAGATCGAAATGATCAGATATTATCAAAGGTAAATATAAATAATATTTTATATTTCAATTTTGCTGATAGTAAATTTGCTAACCATGAAAATTTTTTCAATATTTCTCAGACAATAAGGGAAAGTAAAATTGAAACTGCTAAACATTTTTTAAAAAACATTGACAATAATAAAAAAATTTTTTTCTTTCATGAGGGAATTAGATATAAAAATGAATTATTACCCTTTTTGAAAAAAAATAAAATACAATATACTGATTTTGACTTATCTAAAATTTCTAATAAAAATTTTGATTCTAACTTTTCTAATTTGATAAAAAAAATAAATGATAAATACTTTTTAGTTTTAGATATAAAACCATCTTATCTGTTAAAAATGTTTAATTTTTTAAATGAAAATAAAAAAAATCCAACAATATTAAAGCTTTACGGATTAATTGATGGAAGAATAAATAATTATAATTTTCCAATTATAGAGGCAGCTAATCAACGTACAGGTCATTCTCTATCCTTTCAGAGATTTTGTGATTTAATAAATTCAAATTATTCTATTGATGACAAAGATTTTTTATTTTCATCTATGTACAGATTAGAAATACCATTATTGGTATCATATGTTTCAAAAACTATTGAAAATTCTGTTAATGACCGTGAAACTTTTCTTTCATCTATAAGAAATGGTATAAATAAAATTGATGGTATTAATGATATTTTTATAGGTAAATCTCTCAATTATAGTTTTTTAAACAATAAAAACATTAGTAGATTTTCTTATAATTACATAATGCCACAATCTCTTCAAAAAAATGGATCAATACAAAGAGTTTTTCATCCCATACAATTTTTTCCTAGAATGGGCAAAATTAAAAAAGTTGATGTTAATTATGCTTATATCGATATCATCAGAATTACTCAAGTAGATATTGGTCAAAGTATATGGAGTTGTGAGTTCTTCTTGGATATTATTTCAAAACACAAAAAACCACTAGAAATAATTAACTTTAATAATTTAAGTCTACTCAATTCAAAGTTTGAAACAAAACTTGTTAAACAAACTAAAGACCATCAGTTTGGTGCAGTAAATTATCGATACTATATTGTTGCTAATTTCGATTTTTTTGCGATTGCAGATAATTATCCTTTTGATTGGCAACATATTTATATATCTATGAGCATATCTGACCAAGATAATTTTGGTATACTTCAACCAATCCCTGAAGCTTTATTGGATAAAGAGTTTCAACTAGATGGCTGGCGTCTTGAAGATGCAAAAACAGGTGTATTAAGAAAAAAAGAAATGCATCATCAGAATGCTAATCTTGAGCAGGTTGTTGAGGTTAGAGAAGAAATTAGGGTTGGCTGGACAATTGCAAGGACAAATGTAGTAACAACAATGAAGGTTGTTATTCCTATAATCTTCTTAATGTTTTTAAATTATTATACATTTTTTCTACCATTTGATTCAGTATCCACTTCAATTGGTATTTTAACTACTACTTTTTTATCAGGGATTGCATTATATTTTTCTACTGAAAAACCACAACCTTTAAGAATCACAACTATAGATTTAATATTTATATACTATTATCTTCAAGTTGGGTTATCTGTAATCGTAACAGCTGTTACTGGCTTTACTAATGTGTTACTTTTTAATTATTCAATGCAGGCAATGAAATTTATTCTACCATTATCAATTTTGACTGCATTGATCTTATTGTTTAATAGAATTAAATCAGTAAGACTTAGACCAAGAATAGACGCTTAATATAACTTACTAGTCATTTTCCTTTAAATCTCTGATTATTTAGTTGTCTTTGAAAAGTTAAAGGTTCATCAATGTATTTCAAAATTATTTTACCAGATCCAGTACCGCTTAAATCTACAGTACCAAAGCCAAATATTCTACCCATAATAGATTGTTTAAGATTTACCTCTTCAATTCTATCAAGTGAAATTCCTTCACTATTCCTTTTAATCCAGCCAGTTTTTTGAATATATCTTTTATTAGTAAGTACACGTTCAGTTGTCCATTTGCTAATCATCATTTTAAAAAAGATTATAATACCAATTATAAATATACCTAAAATTACTAAGTATAAATATGCTATCAAGCTATAGGTCCAATGAAATTTGACTGTGTAAATTATTAATTCATTTTCTCCAATAGTTTTTTGGACATAACTCATTAAAATTAATTATCTTCCAAAAAACCACCACACTAAGGCTGTTGTAGGGCCTA
The DNA here is from genome assembly GCA_003210115.1 of SAR116 cluster bacterium AG-426-A06. Taxonomy (GTDB): domain Bacteria; phylum Pseudomonadota; class Alphaproteobacteria; order Puniceispirillales; family Marisalimonadaceae; genus TMED54. Next base: position 14,399 of record QCNM01000009.1, read on the forward strand.
CACTTGAAGTTCCTACAGCTTTTGCAGCGTCCTTAAGATCAATTAATTTTTTACCTCCAGATGAAGATCCTTCTCTAATACTTCTGCCATCTCTTATGTTACACAAACACTTGCCTCCCGACGAAGAACCTTCTCTAATTTCATTACTTCTCTTGATGTTTCCAAGACATTTTCCTCCAGAACTGCTGCCTTCTCTTAATTCATCGCTTCGGTTCAAATTTCCAACTGTTGTGGACCCTCTTTTAATTAAATTACCATCAAATTTTATCGACATATTTACTCCTTCAATTCTAAATTGATTATTGTATCAGTATAAAATATTATGAAAAAATATTAAATTAATTTGATAGAAATTTTTAGGAACTATTATAATGAATGTTGATGATGTACTTACTATAAAACTTAATTCTAATGATAATGTTGCAACAGCTTTTAAAAATATTACTAAAGGTGAAACCACCCAACACATTAAAGCTGAAAATAATATACCAAAAGGTCACAAAATTGCTTTATCGAAGATCTTGAAAGGTGAAAAGATTATTAAATATGACCAAATTATTGGTCTAGCCAGAAATGATATAAATATAGGCGAACATGTTCATGTAGAAAATACTGAGTTCAAGTCAACAGAACATGATTATGAGTTTTCAACATCAATCAGGTTGCCAAATTTTGTTCCAGAAAGTCAAAGACCTACCTTTGACGGTTTTAAAAGACCGAATGGTCAAGTAGGAACACGAAATTATATTGGCATTTTAACTTCCGTCAATTGTTCTGCAACTGCAGCTAGGAATATTGCAAATGCTTTTGATGATAATATACTTTCACAATATCCTAACGTTGATGGAGTTGTATCTTTTACACATGGTACAGGTTGTGGAATGGCAGACTCTGGAGATGGCTTTGAAGCTTTACAAAGAGTCTTATTAGGCTATATCCAACATCCTAACTTAGCTGGGGTTCTTTTAATAGGATTAGGTTGTGAAGCCAACCAAATTAAGTTTTTACTTGACGCTTATAACTTAAATGAAAATCCTTTTTTTCAAACAATGACCATACAAGAAATGGGAGGATTAAGAAAAACAATTGAAGAAGGTATTAAGCGCATACATTCAATGTTACCAGAAATCAATCAGTTAAAAAGATCTCCTCAATCAGTTGAACATCTCTCACTAGCACTTCAGTGTGGTGGTTCAGACGCATGGTCAGGCATTACTTCAAATCCTGCCCTTGGTCATGCGGCAGATCTTTTAGTTAAAAATGGAGGTACTGCAGTTTTAGCAGAAACGCCTGAAATTTATGGGGCTGAACACTTGCTAACTAGGAGAGCAATAAACAAAACTGTTGGTGATAAATTAGTAGATAGAATTCTTTGGTGGGAAGATTATGTCAGTAGAAATAAAGGAAGTCTTAACAATAATCCTTCTCCAGGGAATAAGGAAGGTGGACTTACAACTATATTAGAAAAATCTTTAGGTGCTGCTGCAAAAGGAGGAACTACGCCATTAAATGACGTACTTCTTTATGCTGAAAAAGCAAAATCTAAAGGTTTTTTATTCATGGATAGTCCTGGCTACGATCCAGCATCAGTTACTGGGCAAATAGCTACAGGCTGTAATCTTGTAAGTTTCACAACTGGAAGAGGTTCTGCTTTTGGTTCAAAACCTTCACCATCTATAAAAATAGCTACTAATACTGAAATGTATGAACATATGAAAGAAGATATGGATGTTAATGCAGGAAAAGTTGTTACAAATAATGAAAGTATTGAAACAGTTGGAAGCGAAATATTTGACCTATTAGTTAGGGTAGCTTCTGGGGAAAAATCAAAGTCTGAAAAACAAGGTCTAGGTGATTTAGAATTTGTTCCATGGCAAATTGGAGCAACAATGTAGTTAAATAAATTCAAAATAATTAAATTAAAATTAGGAGATCAAAATGAAGTTACTAAGATTTGGAAACGCTGGAGAAGAAAAACCTGGATTAATTGACCAAAGTGGGAAAATAAGAGATTTATCAAGCGTAATTGATGATATAAATGGTAATACTATAGCACCAGAAAGTTTAGATAAATTAAAAAAGTTAGATACCTCTTCTTTGCCGGAAGTTAACGGTAATCCAAGAATTGGCCCTTGTGTAAACAACGTTGGTAAATTTTTATGTATAGGGCTTAACTTTTCTGATCATGCAGCTGAAACTGGTGCAGACGCTCCTGAAGAACCAATTTTATTTTCAAAAGCGACCTCTGCGATAATTGGTCCCAATGATAATGTAGAAATACCAAGAACTTCTACAGCAACAGATTGGGAAGTGGAACTTGGAATAATAATTGGTAAAAAAACAAAGTATATTACAGAAGCTAAAGCCAAAAGTCACATTGCTGGTTATTGTGTTGTCAATGATGTTTCTGAGAGAGATTTCCAAATTAAAAGATCAGGGCAATGGACTAAAGGTAAATCATGTGACACATTTGGACCAATCGGCCCATATCTTGTTACAACTGATGAGATTGAAGATGTACAAAATCTTTCTATGTTTTTAGATGTAAATGGTAAAAGAATGCAAAATGGCTCTACAAAAACAATGATTTTTTCAGTAGATCATATTGTCCACTATTTATCTCAATTTATGACTTTATTTCCTGGTGATGTAATTGCAACTGGGACTCCTCCTGGGGTTGGTCTTGGTATGAAACCTCCAGTTTTTTTGAAACATGGGGATGTCATGAAGCTTGGGATTGAAGGTTTAGGTGAACAAAAACAAACATGTGTTGCTGGATAATTCATGACTAAAGGTGCTGTTATATATGAAAAAGGCAAGCCCGATGTATTTAAATGGGAAGATATTGATGTTCCAGATCCACAAAATAATGAAGTACTAATTAAAAACACAGCTGTAGGTGTCAATTATATAGACACCTATCATAGAAGAGGAATGCCACATCCGTGGCCTGTCCCAAATTTACCTATAGTTCTTGGGATTGAAGGTGTTGGAATAGTTGAAGGAATAGGTTCTGCAATCTCTGATTTTAATATAGGTGATAGAGTAGCCTATGCTCTTCCGCCTCATGGAGCATATAGTCAAAAAAGAGTTTATCCAGCAAATAAACTCATAAAAGTTCCTGAAGATTTGACAAATTTATCTGACAATGATTTGGCAGCTTTAATGCTTAAAGGTCTAACTGCACAGTTTCTTCTTAAGAGAACATATAAAGTAAAAAAAGGTGACATAATTTTGATACATGCTGCTGCTGGAGGCATGGGATTAATTTTATGTCAATGGGCTAAATATTTAGGAGCAACTATTATTGGAACAGTAAGTTCAGAAGAAAAGGCTCAAAAAGCAAAAGATGCTGGTGCTGATTATACTGTCATACATTCAAAGGGAGATTTTGTTAAAACAGTTCGTGAAGTAACTGAAGGTCAAGGATGTCCAATTGTTTATGAATCTATCGGTAAAGATACTTTTAAAAGGTCAATGGATTGTCTTAGGCCAATGGGAATGCTAGCATCATACGGGCATGCATCAGGTGCGCCCGATCCAGTTGATGTAATTGAACTAGGAACCAGAGGTTCTCTTTTTTTAACTAGACCAGCAATAATGCATTATATGGAAAAAAGAGAAGATTTAGTAAAAAGCGCTAATGATTTGTTTGAAATTTTAAAAACTGGTAAAATTAAATCTAATGTAAATCATTTATATCCTCTTTCAAAGGTTAGTGAAGCACATAAAGCTATAGAAGCAAGGAAAACAATTGGTGCAACTGTGTTGATACCCTAAATATATTTATTATTTTTCATAAAAATTTTTAGTTTATCCAAACCTCTTATTATATCTTCTGTGCTTCTTGCATAAGAAAATCTAATTGTTGAATGACCATTTTTTGGATCAAAATCTAATCCTGGGGTTATCGCTACTTTTGCATCCTTTAAAACTTTATTTGCAAATCCTAAACTATCATTACAAAATTTGCAAATATCTGCATAAATGTAAAAAGCACCGTCAGGAGAAGATATTTTAGAAAAACCTGCCTCTTTCAAACCTTTTATCATTAGCTTTCTATTTTCTTTGTAAACATTCATATTACTTTTCAATTCATCTTTACAATCCATAGCATAAAGAGCAGCTATTTGACTTGCATGAGGAGCACAAATAAACATATTTTGAGCTAATCTTTCAATTTGTCTTACATGATCTTCAGGAACAACCATCCAACCTACTCTCCAACCTGTCATTGAAAAATACTTAGAAAATGAATTAATTACATAGCATTGATCAGTTATTTGAAGAGCTGTTGTTGCCTTTTTTTCATACTCTATTCCATGATAAATTTCATCACTAATAAAAGAGATATTACTTTCTAATGAAGTATTTATTAAACTTTCTAATTGATTGTAATTTAACATAGATCCAGTTGGGTTTGCAGGAGAGGCAATTAAAACTCCCGAAAGATTTATATCTTTCAAATCTTTAGAAAATGGTTGAAAATTATTTTCAAATTTTGTCTCTATTAATACAGGATCTAAATCTTGTGCTTTCAAAATTTGTCTATAACTTGGATAACCTGGAGAACAAATTCCAACTCTGTCTTTAGCATCAAATAATGATGAAAAAGATAAAATAAAACCAGCTGATGATCCAGAGGTAATAATAATTCTGTTAGGGTTTAAATCCAGATTATACCAATCACCATATAATTGAGAAATTCTTTGTCTTAATTCAGGTATACCTAATGCAACAGTATAGCCCATACTGTCATTCTTCATTATTTTTATAAGTTCTTTTTGTGCATGAATTGGGGCTGGTGTACCAGGTTGACCAACTTCCATATGGACAATATCTTCACCTCTTTCTTCAGCTTTCCTTGCATTTTCCATAACGTCCATTACAATAAATGGATCAACATTTCCTCTTTTAGATTTTCTCATAATTCACAATATTAAAACATTGGTTCTAATCTACTATTTACAAGTATTTCTGCAACTGCAGCACTATTTGGTAAAGTCAAAGCATAAGATATAGTTTCTGCTATAGCTTCGGGTTCCATTTTGAATTCTCCGTCAGGAACAGTCACTTCATCTGTCATTCTTGTTCTAACCATTCCAGGACAAACTGACGTTGCTCTAACACCATCGTCCCATCCTGAAATTCTTATCGCATTAGTTAAAGACATTGCAGCAAATTTAGATGCTGAATAACCTAATATTTTCGGATTCCTTGGTCTTTTACCAGCTAGAGACACAACGTTAATTATTCTACCTGACCCTGTTTTTCTTAACTCAGGCAGAGCTTCCCTGACAAGTCTTAATGGCCCCTTAAAATTAACTTCAAACATTTCATCAAATTCTTCTTCACTATCACCTTCTAAATCACCTCCAAGTTCAACGCCAGCATTCATAACCAAGCCGTCAATTTTTCCAAAATGTGAAATAGTTTCAGACACCCAATAATTAGATAGTTTTTTTTCTTTTGCATCCCAAGTGCATTTTAAAACATTATCTCCACCAACTTTAATATCATTAGAGTTTCTTGCAGCTAAACTTAAAATGCAGCCTTTTTCTTTAAGAAGTTTAGCAGTTGCATAACCAATTCCCCTATTCGCACCAGATATCATTATAACTTTATTTTTTAAATCTATCATCAGAACCTCATTAATTTTTTAAAACTGCTAATGCTCTTTTCTTTATCTCATCATATTTAATGTCATTTTTAGGTGCTATCCAACTTCCGCCAACACACAAAACATTTTTTTGATATAACCAAGATAAATAATTACTACTATTAATTCCTCCTGTGGGACAAAATGATACATTAGGAAATGGACCACTTAAAGAATTTAAATATGATATGCCACCAAGTGGTTCAGCAGGAAAAAGTTTAAGGAAATTACAATCAAATTTTAAACATGATATGATTTCTGATGCGGTTGAAACACCTGGTATATATGAAAAATTATTCTCCTTTGCATATTTTAATATTTCAGTTTCAAAGCCAGGACTTATTCCAAAATCTGCTCCTAAATTTATAGCCTTTTTAAGTTGGTCAATGTTAACAATAGTACCAACTCCAAGTATTAAGTTAGGAAATTTTTTACGAATAAATTTTATGTTATCAAATGCTTTGTCATTTCTAAGTGTAATTTCAACTGTATTTATTTTCCCATCAATCAAAGCATTAATAAGTTTTTCTGGATCTACATTTTTATCTATATCTAAAATGGGTAAGACATTAATATTCTTAAAGTTTATATTTATCATTTTAAAAATTTTTCGATTATCTTTTATTTAAAATTGAATTATGCTTTTTATTACATATTATTCAATGTTTAATTAAGGAGAAATGATGGAAGTTTTAATTTTAGGCGCTGCTGGAATGGTAGGGCAAAAACTTTTAAATAAATTAATTACGAAAAAATCAGTAAAAGGTAAAGAAATTAAAAAATTTAAACTTTTTGATATTGTTAAAGCTCCTTTTCCAAGTGATACAAATTTTGAAGTTGAAATAATCACTGGAGATATATCCAAAAAAGAAATTAGCAAAAGCTTAGTTTCTTCTAAACCAGATATTATTTTTCATCTAGCAGCAATTGTTTCAGGACAAGCTGAAGAAGAATTCGATTTAGGTTGGAACATTAATACAAAAGGAAGTTGGGGATTATTTGAAGCAATTAGAGAGTTAGGCGATGATTATAAACCAAGACTAGTTTTTACAAGCTCAATCGCAGTATTTGGAGCACCTTTCCCAGAAAAAATTCCTGATAATTTTTTTACAACACCATTAACATCTTATGGAGCGCAAAAGGCAATTTCAGAATTACTTTTAGCAGATTACTCCAGAAAAGGTATGGTTGACGGTATTTCTATTCGATTGCCCACAATTTGTGTTAGACCAGGAAAACCAAATCTGGCGGCTTCTGGATTTTTTTCTGGTATTATTAGGGAGCCTTTAAATGGAATAGAAGCAAGATTGCCTGTTAGTACAACTGTAAGACATTGGCATGCTTCACCAAGGTCTGCGGCAGGTTTTCTCTTGCATGCTGCTGAAATTGACACTAAGAAACTAAATCATAGAATAAACTTAAGTATGCCAGGTTTGTCAGCAACTGTTGAAGAACAAATTGAAGCACTAAGAAGAGTAGCTGGTGAAGATACAGTTAAGTTAATTAAACATGAAATTGATCCTAAAATTGATAATATTGTTCAAGGGTGGGCAAGAGATTTAGACACTACCAGGGCATTAGACTTAGGATTTAAATCTGAAAACAGCTTTGAAGAGATAATTAAAGTCTACATTGAAGAGGATTTAAATAAATAATTTTTTAAAAAAAAGCTTGAATACCAGTTTGAGCTCTACCTAAAATGAGTGCATGAACATCATGTGTACCTTCATAAGTATTTACAGTTTCTAGGTTCATTAGATGTCTCATAACTTGATATTCTGCATGTATACCATTGCCTCCATGCATGTCTCTTGACAACCTAGCTATATCTAGAGCCTTTCCACAATTATTTCTTTTTACTATGGAAATTGCCTCAGGGGCTAGTTTTCCTTCATCAAAAAGTCTTCCAACCCTTAAAGATGCATGAAGTCCTAATGTTATTTCAGTTTGCATGTCAGCTAGTTTTTTTTGAATAAGTTGTGTAGAAGCTAATGGTTTGTCAAACTGTTTTCTATCCAATGTATATTGTAAGGCTCTATGCCAGCAATCTTCAGCAGCACCCATAACACCCCAAGATATTCCATACCTTGCTCTATTTAAACAACTAAACGGTCCTTTTAAACCTTCAACATTTGGCAGCATATTTTCTTTAGGAACAAAAACTTTATCCATTACAATTTCTCCTGTAATAGAAGCACGTAATGAAAGCTTTTTATTTATTTTTGGGGCACTTAAGCCTTTCATTCCTTTTTCAAGGATGAATCCTTTAATTTTTTTTGAATGATTTTCTAACTTTGCCCACACTATAAAAACATCAGCAATTGGTGAGTTGGAAATCCACATTTTTGATCCAGATAATTCATACCCACCATCAACTTTTTTGGCTGTAGTTTTCATTCCACCAGGATCAGATCCTGCATCTGGTTCAGTTAATCCAAAACAACCTATAAAATCACCACTAGCAAGTTTTGGTAAAAATTTTTGTTTTTGTTCTTCACTTCCAAAAGCATTTATAGGATGCATTACCAACGAAGATTGCACTGACATCATTGATCTGTATCCAGAGTCAATTCTTTCAACTTCTCTAGCAACTAAACCATAAGAAACGTAAGATGCACCTGCACAACCATACTTCTCAGATATGGTAACTCCCAAAAGACCAAGTTCTCCCATCTCTTTAAAAATTTTAACATCTGTATTCTCTTCTAAAAAGGCTTCTTCAACTCTTGGTAATAGACTACCTTGAGCATAATCATAAGCTGTATCTCTAATAAGCTTTTCTTCCTCTGATAATTGCCCATCTAAATCTAAAGGATCTCTCCAATTAAATTCTTTTTTATCTGACTTGACTATATTTAAATTGGTAACTGTTTTTTTTATATCATCCATAATGTTTCTCTATTTGAAATCTACCTTATTAATTATTAGTAATAAAATCTATTTATTTTTTCTTTTAATATACCTTTCTAAAAAATCTAATCTATCCTGACCCCAATAAATTTGATCATTAATTATATAAGTTGGCGCACCGAAAACAGCAAGATCTATTGCCTCTTTAGTATATTCATTCATTTCTTCCTCAACTTGTTTACTTTCAGAAAAGTCAATAACTTCATCAGCAGTTTTAATAAATCTTGTTAATATTTTCATTAAATTTTTTGGATCATCTATATTCATTTCTTTAATCCACAGACCTTCCATAATTGCATAAGCTATGTCATTCACATTTTCAAAATTTAATATCTTTACAGAAATAATCACTTTGGATGGCAAAAGAGACCTTGAAGGAAAATGTTTTGGCTCAGGATTAAGCTTAATCTTTAAAAATTCTGACCATCGTTTTAATTCTTGCAATCTATATTTTTGTCTTTGTAATGGCCTTTTATGTACAGGAAGTCCTCCAGATACTTGAAATATCTCTCCATAATTAACAGGCATTATATCCAATTCACAATTATTTTTTTTTGAAATTTCACTTACTTTTTTGTGCCCAAGAAAAGTCCAGGGACTTCCATGACTCATAAAATATTTAATTTTCATTCAGATTACCTAATTTATACTCCAAACCCAGATCCAGATTTTTTATACTGATCTCTTGGCGGGCTAAATATATCCATGACCTTTGCTCCATTTTCTCCTGCTTCAATGCCATGATCGATATCACCTGGTGTTAACCAAAAATCACCTTTTTTGATTTCAATTCTTTCGCCACCTTGAATTCTTACACCGGATCCTTCCAACATGACCCCCCATTGTTCCTCAGGATGAGAATGGATTTGTCCTACGCAATTTGGTTCAATCGTAACTATAGAAACCATTGCTTGATCGCCACAAAATATGCTTGTTTCTAAACCTTCACCAAGTTTTCTTTTAATACCTTCATCCAAATTATTAATATTATAAAAATTTTTCTTCTGACTCATAATATCTCCTTTAAAATGGCTTATCGCCTTGAAAAGTAATTCTATGCATTAATCTCCTATATCCATGATAATCATTAACTGGATAATGCATTGTGCATCTATTATCCCAAATAGCCACAGAGCCCTTTTCCCATTTAAATCGACAAGTAAATTCTGACTTAATTTGATGTTTAAATAAATATTCTAAAATTGGAGTACTTTCCTCTACAGTCATTCCTGCAAAATGTGTAGTGTGTGCTTCATTAACATATAGTGATTTCCTTTTTGTTTCTGGATGCGTTCTTACAACAGGATGTGTTGCTTCTAACTCATCTCCTTTTAATCCAACTGAAGAGTGTTTCATAATATCAGACCTTGTTTTTGCAACTCTACCTTTCCCAGAAATATTGACGGCTTTTTGATCATTTAAAAAGTTTTTCATCCCTTCAGATAAAGTGTCATAGGCAAGATATTGATTTGAAAATTCTGTGTCACCTCCAAAGTCAGGCACCTCTAGAGCGTATAACATTGTTCCTTTTGGCGGTTCATTTTGGTACGTAGTATCACTATGCCATATACCACCAAAATTATTGGTATCTGTTTCTTTTTTAAGAATTGGAGTAATTTCAGGAAAATTCTCTAATCCTTTAACAAAAGGGTATATTATTGGAGTTCCAATTTTATTTGCAAACGATTTTTGACTTTCAGGAGAAAATTTTTGATTTCTAAAAAAAATAACTTGATACTCTAAAAAAGCATCATAAATCTCATCAAAAATTTCATTTGTTAATCCTTCATTTAATTTTACATTTTCAATAATTGCACCAATAGAACCAGATAGTTTTTTAATTTTAATAAATTTAAATTCTTTTTTATTCATAAGACCCTAATTAGAAATTTTAATTTTAATTCATAAAGTATATTATTATCAAATGAATAAAAAAAATCCATATTTACCTATAAATAAAGAATGGCTTAATCTTTATAAAGAAGAAGCTCTGCTTCCTGATCTGGAAATAATAGATCCACATCATCATCTATGGAATTTAGAGTTTGGCAAATACTTAAATGACGATTTTATCGAGGATATTCAAAAATCTGGTCATAATATCAAGGCTAGTGTTTATATTATGTCATCTGCAAATACAAAAATATATAACCCTAACACAAATGAATCATCTACTCTTCCAGAGATAAAATTTGCTTACAAACAATATTTAGAATCTAAAAATTTTAAATTAAATCATTGTTCTGTTAATAATTCAATTGTAGGTGCATTAGATTTAAGATACGGAAAAAAATTAACCCCAGTTATTGAAAAGGGGCTGGAAATTAGTAGTGGAAAACTAACAGGAATAAGAATGTTATTAGCAGCTCATAACGATGAAAGAATTAGTTCGGGTGCTGTGAAAACAAAAACCAGTATTATGCTAGATCCTAAATTTATGGAAGGTGCAAAAGTTTTAGAAAAAAATAATCTATCTTTAGATTTTTGGATTTACCATACTCAATTAAATGAATTAGAATTTATCGCAAAAACTTTACCTAATTTGTCTATAATTTTAAATCATATTGGAGGACCCATCCACATTGGACCTTACGAAGGCAAACAAGGTATAACTCATCGTGAATGGAGGCGTTCAATGATGAGACTTGCAGTTTTTCCAAATATAAAGGTTAAATTAGGAGGCCTTGGAATGAAAGTATGTGGATCAAAATTTTATTTAAATTCAAAGCCACCAACATCAGATCAATTGTCAGAACATTGGAAATCATGGTTTTTTGAAACTATTGATTTATTTGGTATCGACAGATGTATGTTTGAAAGCAACTTTCCAGTTGATAAAGGTAGCTGTAGCTACGGAGTTTTATGGAACGCTTTTAAAAAAATTAGCGCTAATTTTTCAAATGGTGAAAAGAATAAACTTTTTTACCAAAACGCAAAAGAAACATATAATATCAGAATATAATTTATGAAGCTTTCTATTTTAGATCAATCTGTAGCAATAGCCGATAAGTGTCAGGACCAGGTTATAAACGATACTTTAAATTTAAGTGCAATTGCAGAAGAGTTAGGATATTTCAGATTTTGGATATCTGAACATCACAATCATCCAACAATAATTGGTACCGCACCAGAAATTTTAATGGCAGCGATAGCAGCAAAAACTAATAAAATCAGGATTGGTAGCGCTGGCATAATGCTTCCTCATTATTCTCCATTCAAAGTAGCCGAACAATTCAGAGTACTTAATTCTCTAGCACCAAATAGAATAGATCTTGGACTAGGAAGAGCTCCTGGTTCTGACGGACGAACTGCTCTGGCTTTAAATTCAAATAACAGAGAATTTTCAGAGAACTTTCCCTCACATGTGAGAGATTTAATTGCATGGGTAACAAATGGCGATTTATTAGATGGGCATCCATTTAAAAGATTAAAAGCGCAACCAATAAGTGATACCTCACCAGAAATATGGATGTTAGGAACATCAAATTATGGAGCACAATTAGCAGCTTATCTAGGGATACCCTACTGTTTTGCATATTTCATAACTGAAGGCAAAGGTATAAGTGAATCAATAAAAAATTATAAAGAAAATTTTAAACCTAGTAAGTTTTTAAACAAACCAAAAGTTAATGTATGTTTATGGGCTTTAGCATCAGATGATGATGAAAAAGCAGAGTATTTATTTTCATCAAGAGCATACTGGAAAATAGCAAGAAATTATGGCGAACTTGATACTTTAAAATCGCCTAAAGATGCATTATTTAAATTAAATGAAAATAATTGGATGTCAGAATTTAAAAAAATGATAAGCAGTTCAATAGTTGGATCATACGAAACTGTTAAAACCAAAATCAATTCTATAAAAGATGATAATGATTTTGATGAATTAACTATATTAACTTGGTGTCATGACGAAAAAGAGCGAATTAATTCTTACAAAATTTTTTCAGAAATAATTAACTAATTTGTAATGAGTTTATGTATGTATTTTTATTTAAAAAGTTTCAGAATTTTATTAATTTCTTTAACAATTTTCTTATTGTATGGTTGCTCAAATACTAATATGAAAGATTTTGAAAACAAAACTCCTAAGCTTAATCTTTTTGAATTTTTCAAAGGTGAAACGGTGGCCTATGGAATTTTTGAAGATAGATTTGGAAAACTTAGAAGACAGTTTCGAGTTAAAATAAGAGGAAGTGTTGATCAAAATATTCTTATACTTGATGAAAAATTTATTTATGACGATGGTGAAAAAGCAACAAGAATTTGGAAAATTAAAAAATTAAATGAAAACAAAAACTTAATAAAATATGAGGGCAGTGCTGATGATGTTGAAGGGTTAGCAACTGGTACTTCAGTTGGAAATGCACTTAATTGGACTTATGATATTTATTTAAATATAAAAGGATCGAACCTAAAAGTTAAATTTAATGATTGGATTTACAGGCAAGATAGCAATGTTGCTATTAATAGAGCTTATGTAAGCAAATTTGGAATAGATATTGGCTCTGTCACATTGGTTTTTTTAAGAGGTCAAACAGCCAAAACAGTTAGTCCATTAAATATGAATTCTTGGTAGTATAATTGTTAAGAATTTTTCTTATTAGTGTATTTTTAATTTTTTCAAACTTAGCTTTTGGAAAATATATTTCTTTTTTAGACCCTAAAAGTGAATTAATTATTTCAAAATATCTTGGTAAAAAATTTTTAATAGGAAGTGCAAATTATTCATTTTTATTTTGGAATATCTATGATGCTGAATTGTACTCTACCTCAAATAAATTTAATTCCAATGAATTAGCAATTATACTTAAATATAACCGATCAATTGAAAAAGAAACATTAGTTAAAGAAACAATTAATGATATTAAAGAACAAAAATATATTTCAAAAGAACAAGAAGAAAAATGGAAAAGTCTACTTGAATCAATTTATATTGATACAAAAACAAATAAAAAATTTATAGCTATTAAAATTAATAATAAATCTATTTTTTACTATAATAATAAAAAATTGCATGAAAGTTTTGATGAAGAATTCAATCAACTTTTTTTCGATATTTGGCTTAGAAGTAATAGTAAAAACCCAAATTTTACAAGAACTCTTTTAGGACAATAAACCATGAAATTAAAGGCCTTCTTTTTTGAGATTTTACCTATAACAACTTTTTTCATTATAGCACAATATCAGTCAATTATAATAGCTGCGTTGATTTCATCTTTATTTAGTTTGATGGTTTTAATAACTTTTTATTTTGTAGAAAAAAGAATTGCTAAGTTTCAAATTTTTTCAATTACCTTATCTGGATTACTTTCAGTTTTAGCATTTATATATAATGAAGAAATTTTTGTTAAGATTAAACCGTCCATATATAACGGCCTATTTTCTGCAGTTTTATTAGGTGGTTTACTCTACAAAAAACCAATGATGAAACAATTTTTTGGATCGCAATTTTTTTTGAATGAACAAACCTGGTTTTTACTAAGCTTGAGATGGGGATTGTTTTTTGGATTTTTAACAATAGCAAATGAAATTATTTGGAGAAATTATTCAACTGAAGAATGGGTTTTTATAAAAGTTTTTATTTTATTTCCACTTGTAGGCATTTTTATGCTAGCTCAACTTCCTTTAACGCTTAGAGGAAGAATTAAAAGCGATTAATCTCCAATTAAGTTGTTGTAAATAAAAAATTATAATACTTTATAATAATGAGCATTAAAATCACATCCTTAAAAGTTCATGTAATTCAGTCTGATTTAGAAACGCCTTTTTCTTTTTCTCAAGGTTGGGTAAACAAAAGATCTGCAACACTAGTTGAAATAAATACAAACGATGGAATTACAGGTTGGGGAGAAGCATTTTGTCAAGGATTAGAATCACCAGAAATTTCTGCTGCAGTTATAGAAAATTCTTTAAAAGAATTGATAATTAATGAAAACCCTCTCGATATAGAGAAAATTTGGTTCAAAATGTATAATCAAACAAGAGATTTTGGACGAAAAGGTTCAGTAATTTCAGGAATTAGTGCAATTGATATAGCCTTATGGGATATTTCAGGAAAGTATTATAAAAAACCTATTTACCAATTACTTGGAGGTGCATTTAGAAAAAAAATAAAACCTTATGCAACAGGTTTTTATAGAATAAATGGTAAAGATGAAGCTTCAAGATTATCAGATGAAGCATTAATGCATTTTGAAAATGGCTTTGACCATATGAAAATTAAATTAGGTTTTGGAATAAAGGATGACATTAAAGTAATGGAGTCAATCCAAAAAGCTTTAAGTAAAAAAAATTATACCTTTATGATTGATACAAATCATGCTTATGGAGTTACAGAAGCTTTAGAACTTGGGTATGCTTTAGAAGGGTTTAATTTAAGATGGTACGAAGAGCCAGTTGTTCCTGAAGATCTAGAGGGATATGCTAATCTAAGAAGTAAGTTAAAAATACCAATTGCAGGTGGAGAAAATGAACATACTCTTTATGGCTTCAAAGATCTTTTTAAATTGGGATGTGTTGATATAGCTCAACCTGACATTGGATCATGTGGAGGCATTACTGCAGCAAAACATATATCAATTTTAGCTCAAAGTTTTGGAATTGAAGTTAACCCACATGTTTGGGGATCTGCGGTTGCTCAATCAGCATCAATTCATTTCATAGCCTCGCTCCCTGAAACAAACCATTCTCTTTTCGCACGACAGCCAATTTTAGAATATGATCAATCTGACCACCCTTTTAGAAAAGAACTTTTAAAAAACCCTATTAAAATTACAAATGGATACGTTAATGTTCAAACTAGTCCTGGATTAGGTATTGAAGTGAATAATGAAATTGTAAATAAATTTAAAATCAATTAATGCATGATACACTTACTTGATAAAAACATTAAGTCAAATTTCATTAGTATTGAAACAGGATTAAAAGTTCACTATCTCGAGTGTAATCATAAAATTAAAAAACATGCCCCTATAGCATTATTATTACATGGATTTCCTGAAATAAGTTTTAGTTGGAGAAAAATTTTACCACTACTTTCTAAAGAAGGTTTCAGAGTGATTGCAATTGATCAAAGAGGCTATGGAAAAACATTAGGTGGGTCAAAAAAATATGAAGATGACATAAGAGAATATAATTTAATTAATTTAGTTTCTGACTTAGTGTCTTTCTTAAAAGAGATGAATATTAATAACATAGACCTTTTAGTTGGACATGACGCTGGATCTATAGTAGCAGGGGCAGCAACATTATTGAGACCAGATCTCTTTAAATCATTAGTAATGATGAGTGCCCCATTCACAGGTCCTTTAAAATCTGAATTAAGTAAGAATAATATTGATATACATAGTCAGTTAAAAGAACTAAATCCTCCAAGAAAACATTATCAATGGTATTACTCAACAAAAAAAGCTAATGATGATATGCACTTGTCGACCAAAGAAAAATTAGCCTATTTTTTAAGATCTTATTTTCATGTAAAAAGTGCAGACTGGGAATATAATAACCCATTTGAACTAACTTCTTGGACTGGAAATGAATTAGAAAAACTTCCAGAATATTATATAATGAAACTAGAAGACACAATGGTTGACAGCGTAACCAAATTTTTTCCAAAAAACTCAAATTGTGATTGGCTCAATGATGATGAGTTGAATGTATATACAAATACATTTTTTGAAAATGGTTTTCAGTCTGCCTTAAATTGGTATAGATGCATGACATCTGAAAATCAAAATAAAGAATTAAATGTTTTTCAAGGTAAGTTAATTAATAATTTCACATTATACATCAGCGGAGAGAAAGACTGGGGTATGTACCAAAAACCTGGTGCATTAAATGAGATGAAAAATTTATGCAAATACTTCAAAGGTATTAAAATAATTAAAAATGCTGGTCATTGGGTTCAACAAGAAAAACCAGAAGATGTAGCTAAAACAATATTAAATTTTTATTCTTCATTTGCTTAAATGAAATTTAAATCTGAGAATGCAAAAGGTATTTTAATCGCTTTTTTAGGAGCATTACTTTTAACACCTGATACATTATTCATGAGACTCTCTGAAATGGATATCTGGACAATGCTATTTTGGAGAGGTTTTCAAATGGGTATAATTCTTATATTGATAACTGTCTGTATAGATGAGTATAGAAAAAACTTTGGTTTAATTTTTTCTAAAATTGGCATTTATATTATTTTTGTTCAAGCAACAGGCTCATTTTTTTTTACAGTTGGAATTGCAAATTCTTCAGTTGCACTTATATTATTCTGCATTGCAACTGGGCCATTATTTGCATCTTTTTTTTCATTTTTAATTTTAAAGGAAAATATTAGTAAACCAACTATAATTACTTCTTTATTTGCAATAATTGGTATTATTTTAGCAGTCTCTGATTCAAATAAAGTTATAAATTCTCCTCAAAACGATATTTTTATAGGTACTATTTCTGGCCTTCTAGCTGCAGCTACATTAGGATTATATTTTGTTTTACTAAGATCTAAACCCAAAATACCTGTATTTGGGACAACAGGATTTGGAGCATTATTAACTGGAATTTTTGGGTTATTTTTTATTGATTTAAATAATATTTTTATTGGAAATTTAGTAGCTATTTCTGTATCAGGATTAATAATACTACCATTTTCATTTGCTGCACTTACTTACGCAACTAGATATACAATCGCAGCAAACATAAGCCTCCTAATGTTATTAGAAACTATTTTAGGTCCAGTTTGGGTATGGTTCTTTTTAAAGGAAACACCTGGAATACAAATGGTAATGGGTGGAATAATTGTAATTTTTTCACTAGGAATATATTTCTTAAAATTACAAAAAGATTAAAATTACATCAAATAATTTAAATCTACTTAAGTTCCGTAATATGTATATTTTTAGAAAAATCATAAACTTTAAAACCAAAACCTAAATTTGAAAATCTCTCAAATTGGTTCTCTATTTTCACATTTTTTTCATATAATCTAATGTTGTTTAATTTGCCTTCAATTTTATTGTTAGATTTATCACTAAAAACTAATATTAATCTATTAATCTTTTCATTTTCATTTTCTAAAATTAATTTTTCTCCAGGAGCTAAAATACTTTTTTCTAAGGGTAAGTCGCCTAAAACGGATTTATTTTTTTTGTAAATCCATAAATATAATTTTCTACCACTTACGTTTGTCATTTCTATGAAATAGTTACAATGCGATTGAAGAGAGAATTTATTATCTTTTTTTAAAAAATTACATTTACTCTTTCTATCTTCATTAAATGAAAAATTTGAAATAAAATTTACCTTTAAAAAATCACTTTTACTTAATCTTTCAAAATTCTGAATATAACTAAATAAAAAAGCAGCAAAACTTTTAAAAAAATTAGTTGAGTTTCTATCTTTATTTATTTCTATTAAAAAGTTATCTTTTCCTATCATCTCATTATAGTTTTTGATATGACTAATAATTTGAAAGCCACTAAAAATAAAACAAACTGAAATCAGGGAAATAAAAAAAATTTTTAATATTTTAGTTAAATTATGTTTTTTATAATTATTAATTTTTGGAATTAAATCTATATTAATAAATTTTGATAAATTATTTAAATTATCTAATTTGATAAATTTTACATATTTTAATAATCCATGCTTTCTTAAAAAGAGAAATGCTTCATTATAATTATTTGGACTAACACAAATGTTAATATTAACTTTATTTTGAATTGCCTCTCTTAAATATGGTAAAGAAATTTCTAATTTTGATGTGATATGATTTACATCAATTATATCTAAATTTTTATTTAATCTTCCAGTTGACCATATAATATTTTTAGCATCACCTAAATTTTTTTTTGATTTTGAAAATATAAGTGAATTTTTATGATGCAACAAATGAGCAATAGCAAAGCTTAACTGCCAACTATTTCCAGTATTTATCTCATCAGTTACATCAATTCTGTAAGAAGAAATGTTAGTAAAATTTTCTACAATACCTGTAGGATTTTGAACAAAATTTTTATATTCATTTGAGATTGGAAGAGATTTAAGCTCATTAGTTACGCAGACAACTGGAAGAACGCCTTTATTTTCTTCAATTATATCAGTTATACCTACTAATTTTTGTGTGGTTGGAACTAATACTAAAAATTCATTCACCTAATAAAAATCTCCACATTGGGATCTATAATCAACTTATAAATGCGATTAGTCTGTTTTATCATAACTTGAGTTTGATTATCAATAAATTCTAACAAATCTAAACTCTCAAAAACATCTTCATTCCCAACATAGAGTTTTTTTATGCTCTTATCCATCGTTTCATTTAAAATTATATTTATATAAATTGTTCCATTATTTTTATTTGATTTATTAATTGTTAATTTCCCACTATCAAATTCTCTTACAGTCATCTCGCTTGAGGCTGCAACAGCTTTAGGTATAAAAAACTTGGAATTCGTTTTCAAAAAAGAATAAAACACTTTTGTAAGATTTTTACTTTCAAATATTAATTTGAATTCGTTAGTTTTTTGGAACTTTTCAATATTTTGTGACATTTTATAAATATCTTTAAACGAGATTTTTTTTACAGTTTTAAATACATTTTCTTTATGATCCTTTATATGTGAGATTGAAACAAAACTATCAATTATATTTTCTTTTTTCATCTTATATCCCTATTTTATGTATATTTTTAAAAGCATCATTAAAAAAATGAAAGTCATTTACAAATGCACCAAAAATATTTTGATCATTATTTTTATTTAAAAACTCATATAAAAATTTTCTTAATCGAGTAAATTGATCAATAATTTCAAGTATAAATTTACTTGAAATTTCGGTGTCACTTTCTCTGATGCCTTGTCGTCTATATGAAGCTTTAATTTTCTTAGAAGATTTTAAAAAGTTGTTAAAACTCTCAAATTGATTGCTATCATCTGCTAAGATTTTTTTTCTAATATTAATAAAAATTTTTTCAATGCTTTGTATTTTTAATTCCTGTGGTTTTTTTCTTATATTATTTAATAGATCTTTATAAAAAAGTTTTTCGTTAACATTTAAAAATTCTTCTATTATACCAAACGCATTGTAATCTTCTTTCTCCCATAATTTTAAAAAAAGGATTTTGATTACTAACTCACAATTATTTTTTATTTGTTCAATATTAATTTTTTGAGTTTTATATAAATTATCATCTTTTAATTTTTGAATTGAATTAAAAACGTCAGTGATGTTACCTCTTCTCTCAGCTTCTACAATTTTATTTTGAAATCCTGAAAAAATTAAACTTCTATAAAAACTCAATTTTAAATGTGATAGATGGTAATTAAAATTTTTAATGTTATCTAAAATATCTATCTCGTTTTTTTTTAATAAATTAATTTTTTTGTCATTTAAATTTAGACAAAAATCAATTTCACTTTGAATTGATGAACATATAGTTTCCTCAAACATATCATTTAAAAATATCTCTTTTTCTTTAACATCAAGAAGCGTTCTTCTAACGCCCTCTTCTTTATTTAAAGACTGAACAACATTTTTTAAATTTGTTGAATTTATAAAAATAGCTTCTACAAGTGTAGTCACTTCTTTAAATATTTTTTTATACGATTTTATATTTATTTCTGCTTCATCATTACTATAAATTTTCCATAGGTCTAAGATCATATCATCATCAATATCTGTGAAAGAAATAAATTCCAAAATTTCTCTATTATTTATAGAATTTTTATCAAACTTTTCTTTTTTCTGCTTAACAATTTCAATTACATTTTTAAACAAAGACTCTCCAATTCTCTTAGCTTGTGAGTTAGAGTTATTAGATGATATTTCTTGATAAAGATCCCTGTTAATTTCATTGATCAATGATTTAAGGTCTTTTTCATTTTTTGAAAGTCTAATTTTTTCCTGTAATTCAATTAATTTATCTATTCCAATAAATTCTTCAATAAAATCGATTATTATAAGGTAGTTTGGAATTCGTTTTTGTTGCAAAACAAATTTATATTCTTCAAGTTTAACTATTAATTGATTTGCAAAACTTTCTTTAAAAAGAAATTTTTTCTTAATCTGATTAAAATTATAAATACTAACATCCCATATTTGAATATTTTTTTCAGTTAAGAATTTAAGAAAATGTATTACTTCAAAAACTTTTTTTGAAAAATTCAATGAAATAAAAGAGTTGAATATACTATAAACATTTTGAGAATTATGTTTTAAATTAGAATTAAAATCTGTTTTTTGAACTATACGATCCAATGTTTCAGTATAAAT
>QCNM01000010.1 GCA_003210115.1 SAR116 cluster bacterium AG-426-A06
CAAACTGCTGTAACTGAAGGAGATGATCGAGTTCAAATTAATGTGGCTTCCTCTTCTGGCTCAACATCAGGTATTATAAATGCATTGGGAGGATTGGATAGTTTGCACTTGGAAGGTCTCTCAATATCTTCAGATAGCACAGATGACTTAAATGTTAGTTCAGATGACCCTATTATCACACCTATGATGTTATCTGATTATGGTGAAGGTGATTTTGGTGAAGGTAATAATTATGCACAAATAAGTTTAGGTGATACATTATCAGGACCAGTTCATGTATGGACACAAACGCCAGAATTCTATGGTGGGAATTCACCTTTTGATACAGTATTAGGTATTCTTAGCGACACTGGGAAATTGGTTGCATCAAATAATAACGGTGAACCAATGGATGCTTATCAATCACAAGTAATTAACAATTTAATTAATGCGAACGATTCCAATAGATCAGCACAAGATTCTTTTTTAACCTTTAATGCTAATTCTGGAACACAATACTATGCTATAGTAGGTGATGCAGATCAAACGTTTAATTCTTCACAATTTGGAGGTGCATTTGATATATATGCAGTAGCAGATATTGGAAATGGTGGACCAGAAACTCTATTACTTAGTGAAACTAATATTGATCAAACTAGTGGCGTACTTATAGATTTTCCAGGTGGTATCCAAGGACAAAATCAATCAGCATGGGTGACATCATTTGGTGGTAATGGTGGCTCAGTTGGTTTTACAATAAATAATTTTGAAAAACTAGAACTTACAGACTATGCTGATTTCGTCCTTATGAATGAGGATGTTGGCATTGGTGTTGGTGTAGATCGTCATAGTGCTAATTATTTCACAACAGATCAATCAGGAATGTTAATTGATCCGGGAACAGCTGTTAACGGAATCGATAAACTCAGCGTACATTCAGATAGCAAACTTTATTTATCATATGAAGAATCCTCACAAAACTCATCTGGTAATGGTGTTTCTGCTATAATTAAAGACTCCTTAGTCACTGTCCAAGGTGGTGATGTAAATACTAGAGTTGTTGAGTATGACGGAACTGGATTACTTGTAGATTACTTAGAGACAACTAACTTCGCTGATACGGTAGTCAACGATGGTACTGTAGGAATGGTAGTTAACTTAGGTAAAAATTATAGTCAATCTAGTTTCGACTCTTTTACTGGTTCAGACACCGCTAATGCAATTGATGTGTTTGATGCAAGAATATCTAATTCACTTGATTTTAGCAGTTACAATGATGGAAATGATGATTGGATTGAAATCTCAGGTTATAGCGAACTTCATCAAAAAGTGGATGGAGACCCAGTATTTTACCTCGAAAGTGGTGTTCATGGTGTTAATACAGACGGAAATTATGTAATTCGACATGATGCTGAAAATAGTACTTATTTTGCAACTCGAGTTGCTGGCGATGCTGCTCAAGGATATTATTTCGACAATTATAGCGAGCAGCCAACAAATTTAAATGATATGTCAATTACAGGTTTGACGGAAAGAGGTAAAATGCCACCTCCTGACGCAATAGAAACAAAGGCAAGAATTAAAGACGTTGATATGATTATGGTTCGAGATCAAGTATTAACGTCTGTTACTGATGATGAAGAAATTTGGCATTCATTAAAAGATGCTGATGTTGATTTTTATGTTGATATGTCTGATATTTATGGAGAAAATCGACAACAGATTTCTGGTCTTGGAACTGGCACAGTTGACGTTTTTGGAGAAGGTTATGATGTTCAAACTAGTGCACAAGTAGACCTGTTTGGCAATGAACCTGATCTTCGTGTTTACTATGATGGTAATCATACAGATTTTAATGATATATATGATCGAATTAATACCGAAACTCCAGGTCAATGGTCAATGGTCAAAGGTGATACAACTAATGGATCTAATTGGGCTACTGAAGTAGCAGCAAATACAAATGGAGGCGGAGGTTCTTTCTTCATAGTTGTTGGAGGTAAAAAAATTGCTGTTAAACATTCTAATAATGAATGGATTGCGGATAATACAGCCTTAAGTATTGCTCAAGGTGTAACTATGGGAGATGGGAATGTTAATACTATAGATACCAATTATAAAACAACTGAAGAAAACTTTATAGCTGATGTCATTGATCGTTATGGTCTTCCTAAATTATCTGATAGTTCAGACTATTCATTTACAAAATCAATATTCTTAAATGCAACTGAACAACAGATTAAGGAAGTTTTGGAAAATGATGGTTCTTTAACATCTGAAAAAGCATTTAACTTTGGGTTCTACACCAAAGTAGTTATCGGAGATGCAACTATCAATTTGAAAATTAGTCAAAGTGATCCAAATAATAACCCTCATCTTTTTGAATTAGATCCTAATGATATAGATTTAATGGTTGAATCAGTCTATAATCGTGTTGAAACTGTTGGTACAAGTGTTGACTCAGGAAGTGCAGCAGGAAATTTTGTTAAAATTGATGATCAAGCTGATATTGCTATGGGTAATGGTGGGGACGACACCTACGTAATAGCTTCTTCAGGAGGTGGAACAGCACTAGAATATGGTGATATAGATACGTCAAATGGAGGACTTGATAATTCAGAGGGTGACTCGATAAACTTTGCAAACATTAACACAATTGATGAATTGCAATTATCCAGAGGTTCAGTAAAAAATGAAGATACTGATAACTCTCTTCTAGTTAATGAAGTAGGTGAAACGGTTAAATCAGTTATATTTGATAACTATAATGAGTATTTTGATTTCAGACGTGTTGAGTTTCTAACTATTGATGATGCATCAAATAATAATGAAATATTTGAGATTTCAGTTGATAAAAATTCAGGGACAGACGGTCAAGGAGATAATCTAGCTTGGGATAATGAAATTGTTGTCGCTAATAACCAAGGCGATACCATTTATGCTGATGGAGGAACGGACGTACTTGTCGGTGGAGCTGGTATCGATATATTTAATCTTGTAGATGTTGTAAGTACAGATGATCATGATACCATGTCACATGTGTATATTAAAAATATAGAAGGAGATGATAAAATAACAATGGCAGCTGGAGATTATTCAGGTAATATTGTTAAGGATGATGGTGTAATAACTGTTCAATCTGGTGCTAATTCTTATATGATATTTACAGATGATGAAGCTGCATTAGAAACTTATCTTGCCAATGCAACAATAATTTAAGTTACAAAAAATTAATAGTATTAAGTGCAAATTCTGTTAACTCTTTTAAATATAATGGAGACAAAAAATGGACCAAAAATTTGTAGACGCAATTACGAATGTAAGAATGGTAAGCGGAACAATAAGAATTGATTTAATGAATATAACAGGTCAAACTGATGATAATAAACTTCAATTTTCCAAGACTGGTGAAATTATTTTGTCTCCAAACGCTTTTGCACAAGCTTTAAAAACAATGCAAGATGTAGATGCAGAGTTAAAGAAAAGGGTTAAGGAAGCACAATCAAAAAATGAAAAAAAACAGCCTAAGAAAAATTAATATTGGTTTAAATAAAATAGAAAGGACCAACATTATTAATTAATGATATATAATTAATCAGTTTGTTATTTTTAAATAAAATTTTTATTTCTCTATTGATGTCTTTTTTAATTTAGTTCAATCTTGAATATTAATAAAAATTTAAGGAGAAATTTATGAAATCATTCCTTTCAGACTTGAAATTTAAAATAACAACTATTATTTTCAGTTTTTTATTTTCAATTTCATCAAGTCTATCTACTGCAGACACTGTGAATATTTTAGGACTATTTCCATTCAGTGGTCCTTACGCAGACTCAGGGAAACTTACAGATCAAGGTGCAAGGATTGCTCTTGAAGAAGTAAATTATACAATTAATGGAAAAAAAATTAAGTATGTCACAAGAGATAGTGAAACTAAAGCTGGTCCTGCTGCAAGAAGAGCACAAGAAGCCATAGATACTGAAGGTGTAAAGTTTATCATAGGACCATGGTCATCAGGTGTGGCTCTAGCTGTAACAGAAGTGGCTAAAAAAAATAAAGTAATGTACTATTTTTCTGGTGGTACAGAAGATATTTCTGGAAAAAAATGTCATAAATATGCATTCATGTGGGCAGCCAATGCTTGGACTGCCATGGACGCGGATTTAAAAATATTTAAGAAAGCTAACCCTAATGCAAAAAAGATTTATTTATTTGTAGTTGATTATGCTTTTGGTTGGACACTTCAGAAATATGTTGAGAGTTTAGCTCCTAAATATGGGCTAGAAGTTGTAGGAGTTGACAGACATCCATTAGGACATAGAGAGTACTCTACTTTTATTACTAAGGCTATGTCAAAAAACCCTGATGCAGTTTATATGATAAACTTTGGATTAGACGCAATATCAGCTGTGAGACAGTTAAATAATTTTGGTTTTACACCTAAAAAGCCAGTGATTATGTCTTGGTCTTCAGGTTTTGAAGAGTTAATACAATTAGATCCAGCAGCTAGAGAAAATCTTATCGTAGGTTCTAATTATTATTATACTATTGATAACCCTGAAAATAAAAAATTTGTAGAAGCATATAAGAAAAAATTTAAAGGTGTTCCTCCTGGATATGCTGGTGCAGCTGGATATGGTCTTATGAAAATGACTTTATTAGGCATGCAAAAGTCTGGTAGTACTGAACCTCAAAAGGTTATAACTGCCTTAGAAGAGCACAAAGGAAAGAATTTTGTAGGTGATTTTGAAATTAGAGGAAGAAATCATCAAACTGTTCGTCCATTTTTTGTTCTACAAACTAAAAAGAAAAACGAAATGAAAAATCAATATGATATGGCTGAAGTTGTAGATGTGAGTTCTACAGAACAACCAAAGAATATCAATATGTGTAAAGATATTGGTTCATTCTAATTATTGAAATTAATAATGAAGACGGCATTTAATGCCGTCTTTGAATTTTTAAAGATTTTTATGACATTTTTAATTATATCTCAAATTTTAAATGGCTTAGGCTTAGGTATGTTATACGCTCTTGTTGGAGTTGGTTTAACATTAATACTAGGTGTATTAAATATACCCAATTTTGCTCATGGAGTACTTTATGCATTAGGTGCATATTTAGCGTTTACTATTGCTAATCTTACGGATTCATTTTATTTTGCAATGTTCTTATCACCACTTTTAGTAGTTTTGGTTGGTTTTTTATTAGAAAGTCAAGGGGTTAGAAGATTGTATCATGCACATCATGATTATCAGCTTTTATTCTTATTCGCTTGTGCACTGATAATTCAAGAGGTAATTATTATCATTTGGGGTCCAATTGGTTTTTCATTATTACCACCTCCAAGTTTAAGTGGAGCTGTTGACCTTGGTTTTTTAATATATCCAAAATATAGATTAGTTTTAATATGCTTTGCATTCTTTATGATTATTTGTCTTTATTTGTTTCTTACTAAAACAAATTTAGGTGCAATTTTACGTGCTGGTATTGAAAACAGAGACATGGTTAAGGTACTTGGAATTAATGTAAATGTAGTATTTTTATACACATTTGGTCTTGGTGCATATCTAGCAGGTTTAGCAGGAGCTCTTTCTGCTCCAATTATGGGACTTACGCCATCGATGGGTCTGGATATATTACCAATTTGTTTTGTAGTTGTTGTCGTTGCGGGCTTAGGAAGTATACCTGGTGCTATAATTGCAGGAATTTTAATTGGACTGTCGCAAGGAGCGGCAACTATATGGTTTCCGGAAGCTACAAATGTAGTGATTTATGTGATGATGGGCTTAACAATTATTTTTAGACCACAAGGTCTTTTTGGTGTCAGATAATGAAAAATAAATATAGTTTTATTGCATTAATAATTTTTTTATTCGTAGGACCTTTTCTTTTTCCGAATGCAACTATTACAGAAATGTTAATTTTTGGCATTGTCGCAATATCCACAAATATCATGTTGGGTTACACTGGCATGCTTTCTTTCGGACAAGCATTGTTTTTTGGAACGTCAGCCTACATTTCAGGTTTAATGTTACTTAGTGGTTTTCCCTTGTTTTTAGCCATACCAGTAGCAACTTTAGGTTCTTTTATAATTTCTTTATTTATTGGTTATTTTTGTGTTAAGCGAGAAGGTCTATATTTTATATGTCTTACATTTGCTTTTAATCAAATGTTTTATTTTATAGCTTATGTTTGGACTGAAGTTACTGGTGGTGAAGACGGCCTTGTTGGTGTTGAAAGACCTGCTTATATTGACACGCAATTAACGTTTTATATATTTACCGCTATAATGTTTTTATTTGCAGTTATAGCATTATACAAAATTGTAACATCTCCATTAGGTTTGATTTTTAAACTTATTAGGGAAAATGCAAGTAGAGCAGAAGCAATAGGTTATAATGTAAGATTTTATAAATTAATTTCATTTTCAATTGCAAGTACATTTACAGGATTGGCTGGATCACTCTATGTGCTAATTCATAGTATGGTTCCTATTGATCAAATTCATTGGCTTAAATCTGGTGATATAATCTTTATGACGCTTTTTGGTGGTGTTGGAAGTTTTCTTGGACCTTTAATTGGTGTAGTTGGATATATTTGGCTTTCTGATACATTTTCAATTATTTGGGCAAGATGGCCATTGATTATGGGTGTGATATTCGCAATTGTGGTTTTATATTTTAGAGGTGGTGTGAGTGAGTTATTAGAAAATCTTTTCAAAAAGTACAAATCAATTTCAAGAAAAACTGAACATGAACAAAATATTAAAAATACAAAACTTAACTAAAAATTTTGGAAATATTTCTGCTGTTTCTAATGTAAGTATTGAAGTAGAAGAAGGCACAATACATTCAATCATTGGGCCTAATGGTGCAGGTAAATCAACATTTTTTAATATGATCTCTGGTGTAATTCCTCCATCTGAGGGTAATGTATACTATAAAGACAAAGATATTACTGGTTTTGAAAGTTATAAATTACCACATATGGGAATTGCCAAGTGTTTTCAAATAACAAATGTTTTTCCAAAATTGACTGTTAGAGAAAATGTATGGGCATCAATCTTTTCATGTAGTCATAAAAGTAAAATCGATCTTTTTAAATCTATGAATGATTTTGAAACAATTGATAAAGAAACTAAAAAAATTATTACCGATGTTGGTCTTTCACATAAGATTGATGACAAAGCAGAAGAACTTTCACATGGACAACAACGTATGTTAGAAATGGCTATAACTTTAGGAGCTAAACCTGATTTATTATTATTAGATGAGCCAACTCAAGGACTCGCTCCAGAAGCCACTGTTGAGATGACTGAGCTTATTAGGAAGCTATCCAAAAAATATACAATTTTATTAATAGAACACAAAATGCATATCGTTATGGAAATATCTAAAATAATAACAGTTTTAAATTTTGGAGAAAAAATTGAAGAGGGGTCTCCTAAGCAAATTAAAAATAGTAAAAAAGTTCAAGATGCTTACTTAGGAAGAAAATAATGCACTTAGAAATAAAAAATCTGCACACATACTATGGACTTGTACACATGCTTAAAGGTGTAAGCCTAAACGTTAATGAGGGTGAAATTATCAGTATTTTAGGAAGAAACGGTGCCGGAAAAACAACAACAATTAAAAGTATTATGGGTCTTGCTCCTTCAAGTGATGGAAGCGTTATATTAAAAGGCGAAGAAATAACAAATTTTGAGCCTCATGAAGTTGCTAAAAAAGGAATTTCTTTTGTCCCAGCAAGCCGAGGTATTTTTTCAACATTAACAGCATATGAGAATTTAAAAATATTTCATTTAAAACATTCTAAATGGAATATTGATGACGTATTTAAACTTTTTCCAAAACTTGAAAAATTAAAATTTAGGAATGGCAATTCACTATCAGGTGGTGAACAACAAATGCTTGCGATTGGAAGATCTTTAGTAATTAATCCATCTGTAATAATGTTAGACGAACCTTCACAAGGATTAGCTCCAATGATTGTTGAGGATGTAAAAGAAATGCTTATCAAATTAAAAAAAGAGGGTATGAGCATTATTCTTGTAGAACAAAATCTTCAAACTGCTTTGGATGTAGCTGATAGAGTTTATATTTTAGATCAAGGCGAAATTGTATTTGAAGGAAAGTCAGAAGAACTCTCTAAAAATAAAAAACTTACTCTAAAATTCCTTGGTGTATCCACTTAATTATAGGAACAAAAATGTCTTCAAATTTTGTAAAAAATCCTGGTAATCTTCAAAATCTATTTAATGACATAAAAGATAAAAAACTTTCACCCGTTGATCTTATTAAGAGTTACATAAATAGAATTAATGACACACAAAAAGAAATTGAGCAGTGGAAAAGCTATGATTTTGATAAAGCTATTGAAACAGCAAAATTAAGAGAGCAACAAGTAATAGATGATAATATTTTAGGCCCTCTTCACGGCATTCCTGTAGGGGTTAAGGATATCATTCATGCAGAAGGATTTAAAACTGAATTTAATTGTAAAGCTTTCAAAAGTACGGAAATTTCAAAATTAGATTCTGGTGTTGTTTTAGCTTTAAGATCTGCTGGTGCAATTATTTTGGGTAAAACACATACAACTGAATTTGCCTTTTATGATCCATCTCCAGCAAGAAATCCACATAATCCAAATCACACGCCTGGTGGATCGAGTAGCGGATCAGGCTCATCTGTTGCAAGCGGGACAGTACCAATGTCTGTTGGAACTCAAACCATGGCGTCTGTTAATAGACCTGCAATTTATTGTGGTATCTCAGCATTTAAGCCTACAAACGGTTCAATAACGACTTATGGTATATCTCCATTAGCGCCGTCCTTTGATACGCCTGGATTTTATGGATGGTCAATAGCTGATGCATGTTATGGTTATAACTCAGTATCTTTAAATGACAAATTACCTCTCAAATCTTTGAACAAAGAAGATGTAAATATAGTAAGTATAATAGACGATTTAACGTTAGATATTAATCCAAATGTATCAAAACAAATTGAAAAGACCAAATTAATGTTGAAAGAACTAGGTTTTAGTGTTGAAGAAAAAGCGTCTCCAGTAAAGTTTAACGATTTATTAGATTTGCATTGGGAGATGTTAATTTATGAAACAGGAAAAAATTTACAATTTTTACTCAACCATCCTGATGAATTAATAGGGCCAAGACTTCTTCAAATAATAAAAGAGGGATTAAATATAAATATTGAAAAATATACAGAAACAAAATCAAAACTTAATAGATCCATAAATAAATTCTTTTCATCATTTAATAAAAACACAATTTTTATTTTTCCTGCCATTCCTAATTCGGCTCCTGTAGGTTTGGAAAGTACAGGAGAGCCAAAATATATTGCCCCATGGACAGCTTTATCAGGTCCCATTGTAAGTTGTTCAACTGGATTAGATGATAATAAAATGCCAGTTGGAATACTTTTATGTGCACATCCTTTTAAAGATAGATATTTATCCAATTTTTGTTTGGATATTTATAACAAGTCAGAATACTTCTCAGGTCTTAAACTTTAATTAAATAGGTATAATAAATTATTCTTTTATACTTAAATCTTCTTTAACTTGACCATCATAAGAACTTTCAGAGAAAGATCTTTCGTTATCCCAAATATTAGATGGCATAGGAAGTCCTGCAAACAAAGTTTCATTTAATGTAATTTTTGGAATTATATTTAGCTTCTCCTTAAGAAGTAATTCAACTTGCCTGCAATGTTGACCTGAATGCCAAGCTGTTCTTTCAAGTACTTCATGAAATGAAACTTCTCCATAATAGACATTTGCAGGTTTTGAAAAATCAAAATTCTTTCCTTCTTTAGACCACCAATTTTCAAATCTTAACTTAATATCTTCAGCATAATTATAGAGGTCATTTTCATCTTTTAATTCATTAGGAAGTATTGATAATAAAGCTTCATAAGTGTAAGGAGTATTATTTTCAAAGTAATTTAAAAAGACCTCAGGAATATTAAAAATATGATAAATTAACTGTCTATATGATCTTGGTCGTCCCGGTAAAATCACATCTAATTTTGATACTGGTATTTGTTTTAAAAAAGAGTATGTAATTTCATTGATTTGAATAATTTTTGAAAAAAGGATGTTAGGGTCGAGCATTTTATGGTCTTCATAAGAGAATTCTGCAACTTTTGCTACATCTCTAAAAACAGCACCATTTGCCCAGTTTTCTCCTTTAATAACAATAGGAACCATTCTTAATCCAAATTTTTCTAAATCTTTAGACCCTCTTGGATCTTCTAATATATTTATTGATTCAAATTTAATATTATTTGTTTCAAGAAATTCTTTTGTTTTTAAACAACTTGAACAACCTGGTTGCCAGTAAACTTTTACTATTTCATCCATGCTCAGTTCCTCAGAATAGTTTTAATAAATTATAATAATTATATACTATGTTTTTTAATACTTAAATTATGAATGAAAGAAATGTGGTTTTATTGTTCTTTAATATTACTCATACTAAGTCTATTAATTAAAAGAAAAACTGAACTTATGAATAAACAAAATTCCATACCACCGAATGTATATGATAATCCAGAAAATAAAGTTCCAACTAATCTTCCTGCAGCATTGGACATATAATAAAAGCCTACATCTAAAGTAACTCTTTTTTTATCTGTAAATTTTAAAATTAAAAAGGAATGAAGAGATGAATTTATTGCAAAGAAAATACAAAAAACCAATAAAATTATAATTGTAATAATTAAATTAAAATTTTCATTATATGGATGTAATTTAAGTAAAAAGAATAAAATTATTGGAATTGGAAACAAATATAAACTCCAGTTTTTAGCAACTTGTACTGAAGAAGTTTTTGAAATTTGATTTTTTGTCAATTTAGGTGTTAAAGTTTGAACAATGCCATAGATTATTATCCAAAACGCTAAAAATGATCCGATTATAAAAAAAGCATTTTTATTATTATCTACCGAGCCATCAGATAAAATTGAATAAAAAAATAATGGCAGTCCCACTACAAACCATACATCACGAGCACCAAATAAAAACATTCTACTCAAACTTAAGAAATTGATATTTTTATTTTTAGAAAATACTTCTGAAAACTTTACTTTTTTATCTATAGTCCCCAAATTTTTTGGTATTGTAATATAAGATATAATAAGCACTACAAATAAAATAATACTCATGATTACAAGGGAAGTTTGAAAATCAAATAGGTATAGTAAAAGTCCACCAATAAAAAAACCTAACCCTTTAACTGTATTTTTTGAACCAGTTAAAAAGCTAACCCATTTAAATAGTTTGGTATTTTTTTCTGGTGCTAGTAATTTCACAGCACTTTTAGAACTCATTTTTGTCAAGTCTTTTGAGACACCAGATAAACCCTGGACAAACATAACAAAAACAACGGAAGCTAAAATAGTCCAATTTTCATTTACCTGAGTTAAAAATAATAAAGAAATTATTTGTAAAATTAATCCTGAAAAAAGTGTAATATTTAAACCAAATTTTGATGCAAGCCATCCTGCTGAAAGATTGGTTACAATACCAGCAAATTCATATAATAAGAAAAGATAAGCTAGCTGTATTGGGTTAAAACCTAAAACATGAAAATGTAATAATACCAGCATTCTTAATGCCCCATCAGTCAACATAAAAGACCAATAGGATAAAGTTACTAGTAAATATGAAAAAATATTTTTGTCTTTGAAGTTAATTGAGCTTAACAAATTGATTTCCCAACCATACTTGCGATATCAGCCAATCTATTTACGTAGCCCCATTCATTATCATACCAAGCATAAACTTTAACATGAGTTTCATTAACTACCATTGTTGAATCTGCATCAATTATTGTACTTCTTGGATCATTTAAATAATCAGATGAAACTAATAATTTTTCTTCATACCCAAGTATGTTTTTTAATTTATTTTTTGATGCTTCTTTTAAAAGTTTATTAACTTCTTCTTTAGAAGTGTTTTGTTTAACTTCAAAAACACAGTCTGTTAAAGAGGCATTAATTACAGGTACTCTGATAGCATGCCCATTTAATTTACCTTTTAATTCAGGGTAGATCAGATTAATGGCCTTAGCAGAACCTGTAGTTGTTGGAATAAGATTTGTCATTGATGCTCTTGATCTTCTAAGATCTGAAGAAGGCTTATCAATTATTGTTTGACTATTTGTGATGTTATGAATTGTTGTTATTGATCCATGATTAATTTTAAGATTATCATGAATAACTTTCACAATAGGAGCTATGCAATTTGTTGTACAACTTGCTCCTGTAATGATGTTATGTTCATTTTCATTATATAAATAGTGATTAATGCCATACACTAAATTTAATATTTTTGGATCATCTATTGGAGCAGAAACAATCACCTTTTTAACGCCATTTTTTATGTAATTACTTAAGTATTCGAAATTTTTATTTTTTCCGGTACAATCAATTAAAATATCAATATCCGATAGTTGAATATCATTTAAATTTTCATAGTTTGAAAATTTAATAATACTATTATTTATCTTTAAATCATTTTTATTGAGGAATATATCTTTATCCCATTTACCATGAATAGAATCATGAATTAATAATTCAGAATTAATCTCTAAATTACCATTTATCTCATTAACCAATTTAATAGATAGGCCTTTATCAAATAAAGCACGAAAAAGTAATTTACCTATTCTACCTAAGCCATTTATTGCAAAGTTAACATTTTTCATAAGGTTTATTTATCAGACAAATATTACATATTTATTAATTTCTTAAATTTAATCCCAATTAGGAGTTCTTTTTTCTAAAAATGCTTTTAACCCTTCTTGAGCATCTGGAGTAACAGTTGCATTACAAAAGTCTTCAACAGCATTAGCAACACTTCTTCTATAATCAAAATCATTTGCTCTCATAAAAGCAGCTCTACTTAATCTCATAGAATTAGCTGATTTTTGAGAAAATGTTAATGCCAATTTTTCTGCTTCTTCATTTAATTTTGATTTAACAAAAATATTATTAATTAGCCCCATTGAAAATGCTTCTTTAGTTCCGAATGTTTGGCCACTAAAAAGTAATTCAAAAGCTTTATACCTACCTATAATTTTAGGCAAATGAATAAAATGTATAGCAGGTGGAAGCCCTAAATTTATCTCTGGGTAGCCAAAAGATGCATCCTCTGAGGCTAAAATAACATCACAAGAAATCGCTAATGTCATTCCACCTCCTCTAGCAGAACCGTTTACGACAGCTATTGTCGGCTTTCCCATATTATATTGTATATCCCAAAGTTTGACGTAGAGTCTTTCAAGAAATTCTCTTACTTTTAAAATTGGTTTATCAATTAGAATATCAAGATCTAAACCAGCGCAGAATATTTTCTCAAGATTACTTTTAATTAAGACTGCTCTTACAGTCCTATCATTTTTTGCTAATTCTAAAGAGCTTAATATTTCATCGAGAAGTTGAATATTAAATGCATTTAATGGTGGTCGATTTATAATTATTTCTGCAATTTGAGAGTTAATTTGATAGTTTAAAAATTTAAATTCTTGCAATTTAATATCCAGATTATTTTTAACTATTTACTATAATTTAAAAAAAGGGTTTTATACAATTTTGTAACAAAAATGTAATATTATTTTAATATATTTGCAATGCGAATCAGTCATCAAGAATAAAATTTTTATGGAGTATTTATGTTAAAAAAATTAATCATTGCTGTTTTTGCATTTGCTTTGAGTGCGACAGCTTCGAATGCAAGAGAGCATATTAGCATTGCTGGTTCATCTACAGTGCTGCCTTTTGCGACCATTATTGCCGAAACTTTTGGAAAAGATCCAACAATCAAAACACCAGTTGTAGAATCAGGTGGTTCTTCAGTTGGTAAGAAAGGTGTTTGTGAAGGAATTGGTACTAAATTTATCGATATTGGAAATGCATCATCCAGAATGAAGGCAAAAGAATTAGCTTTTTGCGATAAAAATAAAGTTAAGCTAACTGAAATTAAAGTTGGATATGATGGAATTGTTGTTGCTAATTCTAAAAAAGGGAAGTTGTTAGAAATATCTAAAGCTGACCTTGGAAAAGCGTTAACAGCTAAAATTCCAATGAACGGTAAATGGGTTGATAATCCATATAAAAAATGGAGTGATATTAATCCTTCATTACCAGACATTGAAATAAGAGTTTATGGTCCACCAACAACTTCTGGTACAAGAGCTTCTTATGCAGAAATGGTAAACCAAAAAGGTTATTGTGCAAAAGACAAAGAAGCAAAAGCTGCATCAAAAGCCAGAGGCGATAAAAAAGGAAAAAAGTGTAGGGCTATGAGAACTGACGGTGCTTTTATTGAAGCTGGTGAGCAAGATAATTTAATTGTACAAAAACTTCAAGAAGATCCAAACGCTTATGGTATCTTTGGTTTTTCATATCTAGATCAAAATTCTGACACACTCCAAGGTGCAATAATTAGTAAGACAGCTCCAACTTTCGAAAATATCGCAGGTAATAACTACTCTGTATCAAGAGCTCTTTACTTTTATGTTAAACATCAACACATAGGAGTTATTAAGGGTATTGATAAATATATGGATAAATGGGTAGCTAATTGGGGTAATGATGGCATGTTGGCTGATGCTGGCATGATACCAATGCCTGCTGCAGAAAGAGCAAAGTATGCAAAGGCAATGAAAGAACTTCCTGTTTTAACTGCAGATATGTTAAAAAAATAAGCTTATAAACTTGTGAGACTACTATGTCTATGGTAGTCTCATCTCATTTAAAAGGGGTAAATAAGTGAACGAATATACATTGCTTATACTACTTCTTCTTATATCATTACTCTGGTTTTATTTTGGAAATAAAACCGCTTTGTCTCTAAAAAACAAACAATTAAAACTAAATTCTTTACCTCATTATTATGGTATATATGTAGCTCTATATTCAATTATACCATCACTTTTTTCATATCTACTAATATTGGTATTTGATGGGATCTTATTTTCTAATTTAATTATGGAATTCGTTCCAAAAGAAATTTTGAATTCTCCTGATTTTAATAAAATAATTGTACTTGCGCAGATTGATAATGCAGTTAGAGGTATTTACTTTGGAGAACAACCTGATTGGGTTACTATAGCTTCAAATCAAATGATTGAATGGAATAATCAATCTTTAATTGTAAATTTTTTCTGTTCAATTTCTTTAGCTTTAGGAATTGGATATTTGGGTTTTAAAAACATACACCAAGAATTTAGGTCAAGAAATTCTGTTGAAAAAATTATTATTTCTCTTTTAGGACTTAGTTCAATCATAGCAATTTTAACAACAATAGGAATTGTATTTTCTGTAATTTTTGAGTCTTTACGTTTTTTTGCAATTATACCTGCGTCAGAATTTCTATTTGGATTAACATGGAATCCACAATTTGAAGGAGCTGAACGAGCAGGTTCTGGACAAGAAGGCTTGGCTTCATATGGTTCAGTTCCACTGTTTGTAGGGACTTTTTTAATATCTCTAATAGCTCTATGTGTTTCAGTTCCAATTGGATTATTTAGCGCTGTTTATTTGTCTGAATATGCAAATAAAAAAGAGCGATCAATTTTTAAACCTTTACTTGAAATTTTAGCTGGTATACCGACTGTAGTTTACGGTTTTTTTGCTGCATTAACTGTTGCTCCATTGATGAGAAATGGTGGCTCTCTTATAGGTTTAGATGTAGCTTCAGAATCAGCTTTAGCTGCAGGATTTGTTATGGGAATAATGATTATTCCCTTTATATCCTCGTTGTCTGATGATGTAATTAACGCTGTGCCCCAGTCTCTTAGGGATGCTGGATATGGTTTAGGTTCTACAAAGAATGAAGTTATTACAAATGTTATTATTCCTGCAGCACTTCCGGGAATTATTGCAAGTATTATCTTAGCAGTCTCAAGAGCAATTGGAGAAACCATGATTGTTGTAATGGCAGCTGGCCTTGCAGCTAATTTATCATTTAACCCTCTTGATGCAGTGACTACAGTTACAGCTCAAATTGTTACAATTTTAGTTGGTGACCAAGAGTTTGAATCTGCAAAGACTTTATCAGCATTTGCACTAGCATTAACTTTGATTGTAATAACACTGATTTTAAATTTTTATGCGTTACACGTAGTTAAAAAATATCGAGAACAGTATGAATAAAAATAACTCAAAAATGCTAACAGCAGATGAAGCTAGCAAGATCGTCGCATCATCAGTTATAAGACGAAGAAAAAAAGATGCTAGATTGAAAACATATGGTAGAATTGCGATAGGATTAGCAGTAAGTTTTTTAATTTTTTTATTTGTTTCAATATTTTCTAAAGGTATACCTGGTTTCTTTCAATACTATGTTACTTTGGATGTGTACTTAGATAGAGATAGACTTGATCCAAAAGGAGATCTTTCACCAGAATCCCTTTATAATGGTGATGCTCGGTCAATAGTTCTTGAATCGCTATATAAGGTTATAAACCCTAAAGGAAGAAAAGAAAAAAAAGCTGCAAAAAAAATCATATCCTCTAACGCTGATGTAAGAATATCTAAAATGGTCTTAGATAATTCAAAAATTCTAGGTAAAACCATTTCAATCACTTTTGCTGTTGATGATGATATAGATAGTTTTTTAAGAGGATATATTAAAAGAGAAACACCATCTTCAGAGAGAAGGATTAATGACACAGTAATAAAATTTGTCGATAAGTTATCTGCTGAAAACAGGATTTCCTATAAGTTTAGTGATTATATTTTGACAGGAAGCGCATCAAGATCTCCAGAAATAGCTGGAATTAAAGGTGCTTTTATTGGTTCAATGTTAACTCTAGCAGTTTGCTTTATCATCGCATTTCCTTTAGGTGTTGCAACTGCTGTTTATTTAGAGGAATTTGCTCCAAAAAACAGGATAACCGAAATTATTGAAGTTAATATTAACAATTTAGCTGCAGTCCCTTCAGTTGTCTTTGGTATTTTAGGTTTGGCTATATTTATAGGTGTATTTGGAATGCCTAGATCTATTCCGTTGTTAGGTGGTATGGTTCTAGCTTTGATGACATTACCAACTATAATCATATCATCCAGAGCTGCAATTAGGGCAGTTCCTCCTAGTATAAAAGATGCTGCTTATGGAATAGGAGCATCTAAGCTACAAACTATTTTTCATCATGTTTTACCCTTAGCTATGCCAGGAATGCTTACAGGAACGATAATTGGTATGGCACAAGCATTAGGTGAAACAGCTCCATTGTTAATGATTGGAATGGTTGCATTTATTGTTGATATACCAGGAGGTGTTACAGATCCAGGTACAGTTCTTCCTGTACAAATTTTTATGTGGGCTGATTTTGCAGAGAGAATGTTTATTCAAAAAACTAGTTCAGCTATTATTGTTTTATTAGTTTTTCTAATTTTTATGAATGCAGCTGCTGTAATTCTTAGAAAAAAACTAGAAAGAAGGTGGTAGGAAGTAATGGTTAGTAATTCAAATATAAATAATGTGAAAACAAAAACTATTGGAGAAATTTTTTCAAAAGACCCAAAAATTATTTGTAGAAATGTGGATGTTTTTTATGGTGAGAAACAAGCTATTAAAGATGTTTCAATAGATATAGCATCAAGAGAAATTATCTCATTCATTGGACCATCAGGGTGCGGCAAGTCAACTTTCTTAAGGTGTCTAAATAGAATGAATGACACAATAGATACTTGTAAAGTAAAAGGGAGTATTTCACTTGATAAAGAAGATATATATGATGAAAAAATTGATGTTGTAACCTTAAGAGCAAAAATAGGGATGGTTTTTCAAAAACCCAATCCTTTTCCAAAATCAATATATGAAAATGTAGCATATGGTCCTAAAATACATGGGCTTTCATCATCGAAAGAAGAATTAGATTTTATTGTTGAAAATTCTTTAAAAGATTCTGGGTTATGGGAGGAAGTTAAAGATAGATTACAGTCTCCTGGAACAGGTTTGTCAGGAGGGCAACAACAAAGATTATGTATTGCAAGAGCAATTGCTGTTAGCCCAGAAATAATTCTAATGGATGAACCTTGTTCTGCTTTAGACCCTATAGCAACTGCAAAAATTGAAGAGCTAATAAATCAACTAGGCAAAAATTATTCTATAGTAATTGTTACACATTCAATGCAACAAGCTGCCAGAATATCTCAGAGGACGGCCTATTTTCATCTTGGTGAATTGATTGAAGTTGGAGAAACAAAAAAAATATTCACAATGCCTAAAGATAAACAGACAGAAGCATATATATCGGGTAGGATTGGGTAAGCAAAGGAGAGAAAAAAATGGGTAATGAGCATATTTTATCATCTTTTGACGATGATCTTCATAAATTAAATAAAGATTTATTAAAGCTGGCTAAACTCGCAACGGAACAGTTTGTTAGTTCAATTGACAATTTTTCAACTCAAAATATTGAAGAAATTGATAAGTTAATATTAAGAGATAAAAATTTAGACGATTTAGATGAAAAAATTCAACAATTAGGTTTTGAAATAATTGCCTTAAGATCTCCTCAAGCTGAAGATTTGAGAAGAGTTATATCTGCTTTAAAGATATCAACAGTTTTAGAAAGAATTGGTGATTATTCTAGAAATATTTCAAATAGAACAAAAGCATTATGTGAATTAAGCTCTGATGATATACCTGGTGTAAATATTGGTAAAATGGGATTAGTTACACAGGAAATGTTAGAAGATGTTATTATTGCTTATAAAGATAAAGATAGTGATTTAAGTATAAAGGTTAGAGATACTGATGTTGTTATAGATAAGATGAATACAAAACTTTACCAAGAAGTACTGGCATCTATGAGCAGAAATAAAAAAAATATTGTAAGTGGTACACATATTCTCTTTATAGCAAAAAGTATTGAAAGAGTAGGGGATTATGTAACTGACATAGCAGAACAGAATTATTTTTTAATTAATGGAAAGCCATTAAGTGAGGAAAGACCTAAAGCTGATAAAACAAGTCTTTATGGCATAGATTAGAATAAATATTGAAAAAAAATATTTTAATTGTTGGAGCGGGAATTACCGGGTTATCTGCTGGACTAAATTTAATTAGAAATGGTTTAAATGTAACATTAATAGATAGAGTTGATGTAGGGAACGAAAACCAAACCTCTTATGGTAACGCAGGTTTGTTAGCAGCATCATCAATTATACCTCTATCATCACCAGGATTATTAAGAAATTTACCATTTTACTTGTTGTCAAAATCGTCTCCTTTATTTTTAAAATATTCTTATTTACCCAAATTATTGCCGTGGGCCATTCCCTTTTTGAGAAATTCCAGTAAATCTAATTTTGACAATATTATAAAAAACCTTCATCAACTTACCTATGATACAGTTGAACAACATCTTGCTTTATCAAAAAGCACTGAAGCATCAAAATTTATAAATAAAGGTAAAATCTCAATGATTTTTAGGGATCAAGATGAAATTTTTAAAAGTAAATCTGATTTAGAAATTAGAAAAAAATATAAATTTAATTTAAAAAAAATAAACAGCCAAGAGTTCAAAAGAAAGTATAGTTATTTATCAAATCATTATAAATCAGGTATTGAATTTTATGATCATGGTTGGATTTCTTCTCCTCAAAAATATCTTCGGGCGTTAAAAAAAGAATTTGTAAAATTA
The DNA here is from genome assembly GCA_003210115.1 of SAR116 cluster bacterium AG-426-A06. Taxonomy (GTDB): domain Bacteria; phylum Pseudomonadota; class Alphaproteobacteria; order Puniceispirillales; family Marisalimonadaceae; genus TMED54. The sequence goes on from QCNM01000010.1 coordinate 19,668, forward strand.
GGTGGTATTTTTAAAAAAGATGAGGTCACTTCAATTTCTAATAAGGCTATTACTTTTAAAGATGGTAAAATTATCTCTGCAAGTAAAATTATAGTTTGCTCAGGAATTTGGTCAAAAAGGCTTTTAAAAACTATTAATCATAAAGTTAATATAGAAGCTGAAAGAGGGTTTCATATAGTTTTAAAAAAAGTTAATTTTTTGCCACCTAATCCCTTAATGATTATTAATAAAAAAATTGCAATAACTCCAATGGAAGACACTTTGAGATTTGCGGGTATAGTAGATTTTTCTGGTGTTGATGCACCTGTAAATAAGTCTCGATATGATTACATACGAACCTTGATTAAAAATATTATTCCTTCTTTATCTTGGAAAGAAGAAAATCTGTGGATGGGACAAAGACCTTCAACTTCTGATAGTCTACCAGTTTTAGGACAATCTAATTCCATGAAAAATGTTTACTTTGCATTTGGTGGTCAGCACGTAGGTCTTACGATTGGACCAAAATTAGGAAAATTAGTTTCAGATTTGATTTTAAACAAAAAATCAAATATTAATTTAGATCCTTATTTACAAAGTAGATTCAATAATTAAATAGTTATATATGAAAAGATGGCGCCATTTTATTGTAATAATCTTATTAATACCCTTTTTTCTTTTATACTTGTGGCTCTCTACAAATCTAATTGATTATTTCACTGGTCAAAATCAATACTTAGATTGGTTTCTTTATATAGTAATAGGTTTAGCCTGGATATACCCAGCAATAAAAGTAATTAACTGGTTAGCAAAACATGAGTCATTTTAAATTTTGATTGTTGAATCATTAACTTTAGTTATCCAAAGAAAAATAATGTAAAATGCTAAAATAAAAATTGGTATTAAAGCCATATAAAGCATCATATGCCATCCAATAGAAACTAATAGATTACCTCCTAGAAAAGATGCAAATGCAACACTACCAAAAATTATAAAGTCAGTGACACCTTGAACTATTGACTTTTCTTTAGGGTTTGTACTTTTTGCAATAATATCACTTCCACCAACAAATAAAAAATTCCACCCTAGTCCACATAAAAATAATGACAACCAAAAATGATATTCAGTTTGACCTATTGTTCCAAAATAAATTGATACCAAATAACATATTACTCCAAGAGCCATCAGTTTAAGATTTCCTAGTTTATTTATTAATTGCCCCGTAAAAAGAGATGGAGCAAACATTGCAATGACGTGCCATTGAATTATATTTGCATTCACATCATTACCTAATTTACAAATATTTACTATTTGAATAGGGGTGGCAGTCATAATAAAACTCATCAATGAAAATCCTAAAGCTGCAGATAATATTGCCAATATAAGTTCTTTTTTAAATAAAATTTCAGACAAAGGTCGTTTTATATTTATATTTTTTTTAGGTTTCGGAATATTTAAAAATGCTAATACAAATAAATTTAAAATCTGAACTGTTCCAGCAATTAAATAAGTTGCAAGATATATATGTTCAGTGAGAAAAGTATAAGATATTTTGGATAATTCTGGTCCTAATATGGCAGCTATTAATCCTCCTGCTAATACGTATGAAAGTGCTTTACTTTTAAAATTGTCAGGAACGTTATCTGCTGCAGCATATCTATAAAATTGTTGAGTAGCTTGAGAGACGCCAATAAAAATAGAACCAACAATAAAATACATAAAATTTTTATCAAAGATTGAAAAAGCAACAATCAATGTCCCTAATAAAGATGAAAGAACTCCTAAAATAAATATTTTTTTTCTTCCAAATTTACCCATTAATAGTGAAACTGGTATTAATAATAATGCTAGCGTTAAGAATTGTAGTGAAAGAGGTAGCGTAGCATATTCTTGTTTTGGTGATAGAACAAATCCAACTAAACCAGTATTTATAATGCCTATGTTAGTTGTTGTAACGGACAAACCTTGAGCAATTGCTAAAACTAAAACATTCTTTTTTGCTAAATCCAATTTTGACCTTAATTAAAATTATTTAATTATTTAATGAATTAGAGTAGTCTATTTTTTGGAAAGTCGAAATATATTTATGAATTGGAAAATATTAAACGTATCAATACCAGTTAAAAATTTAGAAGTATCAAAAGATTTTTATAATAGATTATTGAATAATAAATTAGAGGATAAACTTTTTTATAAAAATTTTTTTGAAAATCATAATGATGATATTTTCTTAGGTGAGGGTGGTTTTGGTATTAGATTATATATTCCAAAACAAGATTTAGAATTTAATGGCACAATTCAAAGTAGAAGAACTTATATTACTTTAATCATTGAAAATTTTGATTTAGTTTTACGCAAACTTAACGAAAAAAATATTAAATTTATTCATAAAAAAAATAATGATTTTGAAAAAATCATGGTTCAAGAACCATCTTTAAATCTAATACAGTTAATTAAATCAAATAAAGTTCTTGATGAAAATTATAAAAAATTTATCGATAAATCAAATTGGTACATACATCATATGAATTTGGAATCACTTGATGTTAGAGAAAGCGTATCTTTTATTTCTGAATTTTTAGACTTAGAAGAAGGTAAATGGACTGCTCCTAAAAATAAAGGTGACTTTAGTATAGATCCTAGAGAGTTATCAATATTTCCTATGTCTTCACTAAACAAAGGACTTCACATTATAAAACCTGATGATGGTTTTGGATTTAGGAATAATTTTGCACATAATCCATCAATTGCAGGTCACCCTGCTTTTACGGTAAAAGATGTTAAAAAAGTTATGGATATTTTAGGTCAATCAAAGATTTTATTTTCGAACGCAGAAATCTATGCGATGCCAAAATTTCATCAAATTTATTTATATGATCTAAATGCTAACATGTTAGAAATTAATCAAGAAGTTTAAGTAAAAATGAAAAATACATATAGTAATGTTTGTATAACAGGTGCTGGAAATGGGATTGGAAGATCAATCGCTATTGCATTAAACAATGAGGGTTACAATGTTGCTTGTGCAGATAAAGATTCAAAATCTTTAGATGAAACATTGGATTTAATGCCTAAAGAAAAACCAAAAAAGATAAAAATTAAAATGGATGTCTCTCAACTAAGCGATATTGATAAAATGATCGAAAAGACTATTAATCATTTTGGAACTCTTGATATTATGGTTAACAACGCGGGAGTTACAAAAAGTTTAGGCTTGTTTGAATTAAACGAAACACATTGGAAATGGATGAATGATGTCAATGCTAAAGGCACTTTTTTTTGTTTACAAAAAGCTGCTAAACAAATGATTGCACAAGGTAATGGTGGCAGAATCATAAATATGTCTTCTGTTGGTGCGAAAGGGTTTGTTGATGTTTCAAATACTATATACGCTGCAACTAAAGGTTCAATATTAAGCATGACAAAAACTGCTTCACAAGAACTTGGTAAATATAATATTAATGTGAATTCAATTTGTCCTTCTCCAACCTATACAGATATTGTTAAAAAATTGGTTGCAAAACGAGCTAAAGAGCAAAAAAAATCTGTAAAGGAGATTATGGATTATTATATGCGAGATGTACCTTTAGGGCGCTTCAATGATCCTGATGATATAGCATCAATGGTTATATTTTTATCATCTTCAGGTGCAAGGAATATAACAGGTCAATCATTTAATGTAGATGGCGGGTTAATTCCTAGTTAATTTGAGAGAACGGACCATAAACAGGTTTTGTTCCTTCAATGGTTCCTCTGATCATAGCTCTTCTGTACTTTGAGTAATCGTAAGGTAAAACTCTATGTAACAAAACCCTATTATCCCACATTATTAGATCATTTAATTCCCATTCATGAGTTAGATAAAATTCTTCATTACTGATAAAATTTACCAGCCATGAGTGCAGTTCTTTACCTTCTTTAAAACTCATTCCACCTATCTCTAAACTTGTATTAGAAGTAAAGAAAAGTGATTTCTCCATAGCTCTATCCGGATGAACTCTTATAAGTGGATGGGTAACAGGCGGAAAATTTCTTTTTTCGTCAATAGTTAGTTCAGGTAGTGACGGTTCAAGGCGTCTAATATCATTATATGAATGGACTTGATGAAGAGGTTTTAGTTTTTCCTTTATATCTTCAGGTAAAGATTTATATGCTAAAAGCATATTTGAAAATTGAGTTTGCCCACCACTTGCTTCTTTTGGAAGTGTTTCTTTACCAAATAATAATGAATAAAGTGCAGGATAAAATCTATATGAGCTATCTGTATGCCACCTAGAATTGTTTTTTTGTAAAACCACTCGTGGGTCATTTTCATTTAGATGTTCTCCATCAGCAGAAATATTAGCTACATTAAAAATTTGAATATTTTTCTTTGTTTTATTTTTCTCTGGATAACTTTCTAAATTTCCAAAATTCCTACAAAAATTTATTAAACTATCTTCATCTAACTTTTGGTTTTTAAAACAAATAAAATGCTTTTTTTGCATTAATTTTTTTATTTCATTGAGATCATCTTCATCTACATTTTTGGCAGCATCAAAATTGTAAATTCTAACTCCTGTATGGTCAGTAATATTTTCAAAATCAATAGGCATCTTTAAATTTTTTAAAATTTTATTATATCTAATATATTAATTCGAAATATATCTATGTATCAATTCAAAATTTTACTTTCTTCAACTATCATAATTCTATCTAATCTTTTTTTCATTTCAAAACTATATGCATTAGGGATTAATGATCTAAAGCTTCAAAAATTACATGACTTTGAATATGCATGGGGAATGGATTTAATTGATAATGAAAATCTATTAGTTTCTGAAAAGAAAGGCGTATTATCTATTTATAATTTTTCAACTGGTAAAATAGTAGGAAAAGAGGCTTACAATGATGTTCTTTCAAAAAGACAAGGGGGATTACTTGACATCATCTTTGTAAAGGATAAAGAAAAAAATTATGTTTTTTCATGCTATCAAAATCTTAATTCCGATCTTATTGTATCAAGACATGAATTAAAAAATTTTAAATTTTATGGTAAGAAAATTATTTTTTCATCTAAATATCAATCAAAAAGTGGTGTTCACTTTGGATGTAGATTTATAAATTATAAAAATAGTATTTTATTTTCTATTGGTGACAGAGGCGACAGAATCAACTCTCAAAACCCAAAAAATTACCCTGGTAGTATTATTAAAATAGATTATGAAGGAAACCATAAAATTACTAAAGAAGGATGGTTATCTGGAATTTTTTCTATGGGTCATAGAAACCCACAAGGTTTAATTTACATTAAAGAATTTGATGAAATTTGGTCTCATGAGCATGGGCCAAAGGGTGGAGACGAAATCAATATTGTAGAAATGGGTAATAATTATGGTTGGCCAATTGTAACTTATGGAAAAGAATATTGGGGAGGAAAAATAGGTGTTAGTAAACCTGTTAAGGGTTATGAGGAACCAGTTTGGAAATGGATTCCCTCAATTGCACCTTCAGGAATGGCATTTTATAATAATGATTATTTTGAATTTCTTAAAAATAAAATATTAGTTGGTTCTCTGAAATTTAAAACTTTATATATTGTTAATTTAAATAATAAGAGGCCTCATTCGGAAATTAAATTTCTAAAAAATAAAATTGGAAGGATTAGAGATGTATTAATTCATCCTAAAGGCCATATTTTATTAATTAATGACGAAAGGGATGGAGGATTATATAAATTATATAAATATTAATTTTTCTTTGAATTTCTTTTGCACTTTTCCGAGCAATACAAAACATTATCCCAATCTTTTTTCCATTTTTTTCTCCAAGTAAATTCCAATTTACAAGTTTTACAAATTTTTTTTGGAAGATTAAGTTTCTTATGCATGATTAAAAATTTTTAAATAATAAAATTAAACCTAATATCATTAGTGTAATAAGTATACTTTTTCTGAAAATTTCGTTTGACAGTTTATGTCTGATTTTTGTTCCAAAATATTGTCCTATTAAAGCTGGAACAATTAAGAAAAGACTTACAAATAAATCATTTAATGTTCCAAGACCGTGATATAATAGTGATCCATATAAAGGAATTGATCCAATGAAATACATTGTAGCAATTGTTCTTATAAAAAATTCTTTAGATATATTAACTGATATTAAATATGTTAGTATTGGTGGTCCGTAAAATGTGGACAAACCACCGAGTATACCTGAAAAAAATCCCAAAATTGATGTGATAGGTCTTTCATATTTAATTTCTATTTTATTTATTCTAAAACCGAAAAAATTTACTAATGCAGCAAAAATTATTGAAATAGCAATTATTATTGAAACGGTTTTTAGTTCAATTTCTACAATCAATCTACCTCCAACAATTAAGCCAATGACTAAAAAGATTAATAATGGAAGGAATCTTAAACTTCCTAATCCTTTTTGTATTTGCATTTGAAGAAAGTTTGTACTTAATATTGGAAAGCAAAGGAGCATCATCGCAGTTGTTGGAGGCAAAAAATACGCAATAACTGGAACTGCGACCATAGGCATTCCAAGCCCTAGAATGCCTTTCATTAAACCACCTGCAATTATTGATAGAATAATAATTAAAATTAAGTTTGGATCAAAATAATACATGCGCTTTTTATTGTTTAGATTACAATAGGAATATGTAAAGCTAAATTTATTGAAAGGTTTTACTCATGAACGAAATTATAAAGTTTTTAAAAAAAAGGAGATCTGTAACTGCAAAAAAAATGGCGCCAGGTAAGGTTACAGAAAGTGATCTTAATGACATTCTAGAATGTGCTCTACGTGTTCCTGACCATGGTGCGTTATCACCATGGAAATTAATTGTTATACAAAACGATATGAGAAAAACCATTGGAGAAAAAATACTAATCCCAGAATTTAAAAAAAATAATACTGACATTGATGAAGAAAAATTACTATTTGAAAAAAATAGATTTTTGCGAGCTGACAAAATTATTGTAGTCATTTATTCTCCAGTAGAAAGTGCTAAAATCCCAAATTGGGAAATGATGCTTTCTACTGGAGCAGTTTGTCAGAATATAACTATAGCAGCTCAATCTTTAAATTATGCAGTACAATGGGTTACCGAATGGTATTCCTATAATGATAAAATGTTAGAATATTTAGGAGGAGATATTTCTAAAGATAAGTTAGCAGGTTTTATATATATTGGTGAAAAAAAAGAAGATCCAGTTGAAAGAATTAGACCTAAGTTTGACAAAATAATAAAATTCTTAAATTGAAGTTTTTAATGATTTTTCAAATATTTCTGGATCTACATTTCCACCAGAAGCAATGATCACAACCGTTTTATTTTTTATATCAATTTTATTGAATAATGCCGAAGCTAATGCAACAGCTCCTCCAGGTTCTAAAATAATTTTAAAATATTGAAAAGCATATTTCATTGCTTTCATTGCTTCTATATCACTTACCAAAAGTGATCCACTTAAATTTTTTTTATTAATAGAAAATGTTAGCTCTCCTGGTTTGCTGGCTAATAAAGAATCACAAATTGATTTTTTTGAAACTTCAACTTCGGTAATTTTATTATTTCTTAATGATAAATATGTATCATTATAATCCTCTGGTTCAACAGCATAAATGGGGACATTTGGATATTGTTCTTTAATAGCTGTGCTTACTCCTGCAATAAGGCCACCGCCACCACAGCAACACAATACTAAATCAGGTTGTAAGTTATTTTTTTTAAAATCACTTACAATTTCATAACCTACTGTTCCTTGACCATTTATAACATCTGGATGATCAAATGGAGGAATAATTTTTGCATTAATTTTTTTTGCTAAATTAGTTCCAATTTCTTCTCTTGATTCTGAGTATCTATTAAATGTTACGACATTTGCTCCCCAAGATTTTGTTCCATTTAACTTTGCATTTGGGGAGTCCTCTGGCATCACTATTGTAGCTTTCTTATTCGTCAAATAACATGCAGATGCAATAGCTTGTGCGTGATTACCACTTGACCAAGCAAGCACATTATTTTTTTTATCATCAAGTTTTAATATTGAGTTCATAGCGCCTCTAAATTTAAAAGCACCAATTTTTTGTAAATTTTCTGCTTTAATAAAAATATTTGAGCGAAGTTCTTTATTTAAAAGGTCTGAAGAAAGTAATGGGGTCTTTATAGCATAGTTTGATATTCTATTATATGCTTTTTCTATTTCTTGATAATTAACTAGACTTTTCATATAACTAAATGTTTAATATTTTATTATTAAATAAATGCTTTAATTTTGTAAATATTAAATAATTAAGAGGTAAATATGTTGTTCTCTGGTTCATATACTGCACTTTTAACACCATTTAGAAATGGTGAAGTAGATTATGATACATATAGAAAATTAGTTGATTTTCAAATAGATAGTGGAACACATGGTTTAGTTCCTGTTGGAACAACTGGAGAATCTCCAACTTTATCTCATGAAGAACATAAAAAAGTTATAGAAGTTTGTATAGATCAAGTTAATGGAAGAGTGCCAATAATTGCTGGAGCAGGTTCAAATTCTACTACTGAAGCAATTGGATTTGTTAAACATGCTTGTGATGTAGGTGCTGATGGATTACTTGTAGTCACACCTTATTATAACAAACCAACTCAAGCAGGATTATTTGCTCACTATACTGAATTAGCAAATATAAGTTCAAAACCTATAATAATTTATGATATTCCCGGTAGATCTGTAATTGGAATGACAGATGAAACTATGGCTAGATTAGCAGAACATGAATTGATAATAGGAGTTAAAGATGCAACAGCAGATTTAGGTCGTCCTACTCGGCTTTTAAATGTTATTAATGAAAATTTTATACAATTATCTGGTGAAGATGGTACAGCGTTACCTTATCTTGCTGCGGGAGGCCATGGGTGTATCTCAGTAACAGCAAATATAGCTCCTAAGTTGTTATCCAGGATGCATAATGCATGGATACAAGGGGATATTAAAACCGCCCAAGAGATTAATCAAAAACTTATGCCTTTGCATGACGCTTTATTTTGTGAAACAAGTCCAGGACCTCTAAAGTATGCTGCATCATTACTTAATTTATGTGAAAGTGATACAAGGTTACCAATAGTTGAAATAGCATCTGAAAGTAAAAAAAGAGTTGAAGAGGGGCTTAAATTTGCTGAGCTGATGTAGTTTTAAATGAATAAACCAATTGCTGAAAATAAAAAAGCAAGATTTGATTACAACATCACTGAAACTTTGGAAGCTGGAATTGTTTTGCTAGGTAGTGAAGTCAAAAGCTTACGTTTGGGTAAAGCCAGTATCAGAGAATCTTATGCTAGCCAAGAAAATGGAGATCTTGTTTTAATCAATTTTAATATTCCAGAGTATGATTTAGCAGCCAAAGGACAAAATCACGAGCCTAAAAGATTTAGAAAATTACTATTACATAAAAAAGAAAAAAATAAAATTTTTGGAATGATAAAAAGAGATGGTTATACAATAATTCCATTAAGCTGCTACTTTAACAAAAAAGGGATAGTCAAAATTAATTTAGGTTTTGCAAAAGGTAAAAAACAAGTTGATAAAAGAGAAACTATAAAAAAGAGAGATTGGGAAAGATCTAAACAGAGACTTTTAAAGGTTCAATAATTCTTTTATTAATTTAAAAATGTAATCTAAATCAGAAAGTTTTAATCTTTTAGTATTAATGTTATATTTTGAACGGTGATAACAATTAATTAAAATAATTTGATCATTTATTTTATATTTTTTTAGATGTTTAAATTTGTATTCTGAAAGATTTTTATTCAATGCAATAATTGAACTATTATGAGCAATTTGTCCTAATGTTAAAATAACATTTATTTTTTCATTTCATTTATTTCTGATTTTAAAGAAGTATTACATGTTTTAATTTTATCATTTGAGGGTTTGTTATTTGGTGGCAAGTATTTAACTGCATTAGTAATTTTGCATCGTATATTACTGATTTCATCATATTCATCATAATTTTCTGTGATATTATATTTTTTTAAAAAGCTGAATAGTAAATTACCTGAAAAGTCACCATTAAAAATCTTACCGGTTTTATTTGCTCCTCGTAAACTAGGAAAAACCAATAATTAGAAGTTTACTATAAAGTAGCTCTTATCTCAGAACTCTATCATTAAAAAAATTTGGAAATAAGATTTTATTCTTATTTCTGAAATCAACTAATCTAGGACAGAGGGTACATTTTTTTTCGGTTCCATAAACATAACTATTAAATTATAAAGCATAATATGAAAAATAAATTTTTTATAGCTTTTGGCTCAAATAAAAATAGTCCAGAGGGTTTTTGTCCTATAAAAAATTGTGATAATGCTATTAAAGAGCTTTCTAAATTTAATATAAATATCGTTAAAAAATCATCTTGGTATTTAAGTGAACCCATTCCAAAAAGTACACAGCCAAAATTTTATAATTCAGTAGCTTTATGTTATGCGCACCATAGTGTTGATAAAGTTTTAAAAATTATTAAGATTGTAGAACAAAAATTTGGTCGAATAAGAATTTTTAAAAATATGCCGAGATGTATTGATATAGACATTATCTCATTTAATAAAAATATTAAAAACTCGTTACTTTTAACTGTTCCCCATCCAAGAATGCATTTAAGAAAATTTGTATTATTACCACTACTTGAGTTAGACTCAAACTGGTCACATCCACTTCTTAAAAAGAATATAAAGTTTTTTTTAAAAAAAGTGAAATATCAAAGAATTAAAAAATTAAAAATTAATTGATTTTTTCAATTAAAACGATTATGAAATATTTATGAGGTATTTATGGCAAGAGTAACTGTTGAAGATTGTATAGAAAAAGTTGAAAATAGATTTGAACTTATAATTGCTGCATCTCAGAGAGCGAGAGAAATTTCTAATGGAGTTCAAATAGAAGTTGATAAAGATAATGATAAAAATACAGTAATATCATTAAGAGAAATAGGTGATGGTGCTATAACTTACGAAGATTTGAAAGAAAGATATCTAAAGTCTCTTCAAAAAGTTGTAATTAATAATGATGAAGATGAAGAAAATGATATTGAAGAGGAATTTTCAAGTTATTTGAAACAAGATGACGCTGATAAAAATTTAAACCCAAATATTTTTTTTAAAAATACAGAAGATTCATTTGAAGATGTTTCAGATGAATTAATTAGAAAAGAAGAATAGAATAATTTAAAATATTAGTTATAATTTCTGAAAGACACTTATTTCAGATTAGACATGCTTGACACTAAATTTTTTTTAAATTTAAAGAATAAGAATTATATAAAATCTTTAGACTTAATAAAAAAAGCTTATGATTTTAGTAAATCTAAGCATGCTGGTCAGTATAGAGATGATGGAAAAGATTACTTTACTCATCCAATTGCAGTAGCAGAAATTCTTTCTAATATGGGTTTAGATAGTTCTACAATTATTACTGCTTTACTTCATGATGTAGTTGAAGATAGTGCTGTTACAATTAAAGATATAAAAAAAATATTTGGTTTAGAGATTAGCAAATTAGTTGATGGTGTTACTAAATTAACAAGAATTGAACTTAAATTTGGACTAGCTCAAGCTGAGAATTTTAGAAAGCTTTTAATTTCTTCATCAGACGACATAAGGGTGCTACTTGTTAAGTTAGCTGATAGACTTCATAATATTAGAACAATTGAAGGTATAAAAGATAAGCAAAGACAAATTAAAATTTGTACAGAAACACTTGAAATTTATGCACCATTAGCAGAAAGACTTGGAATAATTGGAATTCAATCTGAGTTAGAAGAGAAATGTTTTTTTATAATTAACAATGAGACAAGAAACTCAATACAGAAAAGACTAGATTTAATTTATTCTGAAGACAAAGTTAATATACCATTGATTATAAAGGAAATTAAGAATATTGCACTCGATAAGAAAATTTTTGTTGATATAACTGGAAGAGAAAAGACTTGTTATTCCATCTGGAAAAAAATGCAAACAAAAAAAGTTGGAATGGATAACTTATCAGACATTATGGCTTTTCGAATTATTGTCAAAAAAAAAGAAGATTGTTACAAATTATTAAGTCTTTTACACCAAAATTATACAGCTATTATGGGTAGATTTAAAGACTACATATCGGCACCAAAAAGAAATGGTTACCAATCATTACATACTGGTTTAATTGGACCTAAAAAAACTAAAATTGAAATTCAAATTAGAACCTATGAAATGGATGAATTTGCTGAGAATGGAGTTGCCGCCCACTGGATGTATAAAAATGGCACAAAATTTAAAGAAGGTATAAAATTTAAATGGGTTAGAGAGTTACTTCAAATAATTGAAGAATCTAATCATCCCGATGAATTTTTAGAACATACTAAATTAGAAATGTACAATGACCAGGTTTTTTGCTTTACTCCCAAAGGAAATTTAATTAATTTACCTGTTCATGCTACAGCAATTGATTTTGCTTATGCTGTACACTCCGAATTGGGAAACGCTGCTGTTGGTGCAAATATTAATAATAAGGTTAGACTTCTAACTTCAGAATTAAAAAATGGTGATCAAGTAAAAATACTTACTTCATCTAATGGTTATCCACACCCTAATTGGTTAGATAATTGTATTACAGGAAAAGCAAAATCTAGTATTAGAAGATTTATTAGAAATAAAGAGGTTAATGAATATAAGCAGCTTGGAACGTCTCTTTTAAGAAATGAGTATAAGCAAAAAAATAAAAAATTAAATTTCAAAGAATTAAAGAATGTTATTGAAAAATACGGATTATTAGATGTTGATGAATTGTTGATTGAGATTGGTAAGGGTAATATCTTTTCAGGTGAAGTTATTAAATCTATATATCCAGAAAATAAATACTTTAATGTGTTTAGAAAAAAACCTTTTATCAAAAGAATTTTTAATAATAAAAAAAATGATCTTAATATAAATGGTGCAATACCTGGTATGGCAATTCATTATGCTCATTGTTGTAGTCCACTTCCGGGAGATCGTATCGTTGGAATTGTTACGTCAGGAAAAGGAATTACTGTACATTCTATAGATTGTTTTTCTTTAGAGAAATTTCATGACACTCCAGAAAGATGGTTAGATATATCATGGGAAAGAGAAAAAGATATTTTGTATAGAGGTAAATTAATTGCTGTTTTGATGAATGAACCTGGTAGTTTAGCTGATGTAACTAGAATAATTAGTTCAATAAATGGCAATATTTCTAATCTACAAGTAATAAATAGAGATATAAACTTTTATAAATTTACAATTGATCTTGAAGTTGAAAATCTTTCTCATTTAAATGAAATCATAGCGGCATTAAGATTGTCTGATTTTGTAGAAAGTGTAGAGAGAGAGAAAAGTTAATGAACTTATTTAAAAATAAATCCAAAACTTTTAAAAATTTATTTTCAATTAATCTAAAAAGAGCAAGTTTATTTTATTTTTTAAAATTAGTAAGAGTTAAAGATTCACGAGATAAATTAGCTGTAGGGTTTGCTTGTGGCTCAATGGTTTCATTTACACCATTTATAGGGTTTCATTTTTTTCTTGCAGTTATTTTTGCATATATTCTTAGAGGCAATATAGTAGCTTCTTTAATTGGAACTTTTATTGGGAATCCTTTTACTTTTCCATTCATTTGGATATTCATATATAAAGTTGGAAATATATTTTTTAAAAATGATCAAAACTTTTCATTTGAATTAACTTTTCAAAGTTTATTTCAACAAGGTTATGATATTTTAATTCCAATGTTAATAGGTTCATTAATTGTATCTATTCCTATTTGGTTAATTTCATATTATACTGTAAAATTCATGATGTTATCTTTCAAAAAAAGGAAAGTATAAGTATAAAATCAAAATGTGTAAATTAGGAATAAATATAGATCATGTTGCAACATTAAGAAATGCTCGAGGTCAAAGTCACCCTGACCTTCTGAAGGCAGCAATGATTTTAAAAGAATGTAAAGTTGACTCTATAACGATGCATTTAAGAGAAGATCGAAGACATATTAAAGATAAAGATATTTTCTTAATTAAGGAAAAAGTTGATTTACCAATCAACTTAGAAATTGCTCCAACTGAAGAGATGACTAAAATAGCCATGAAATTAAATCCAAGATCAGTTTGTTTTGTTCCAGAGAAAAGAATGGAAGTTACAACAGAGGGTGGTTTAAACATTAAGTCAAATATGATAAAAATTGAAAGATTGTTAAATTTACTTTCTAATTCAAAAATTAAAGTAGCATGTTTTATTGAACCTGACTTTAATCAAATTGATAGCCTTAATTCTTTAGGCGTAAAAATATTAGAATTCCATACTGGTTCATATGCAGATTCTAAAACAACAAAAATAATGGAAAAAAAATTATCTTTGATAAAAGAAGCTGCACAATATGCAACAGAATTAGGTTTTGATTGTCATGCAGGACACGGCTTAAACTATAAAAATGTTTTCAAAATAGCATCTATAAAAGAAATTAAAGAATTAAATATAGGACATTTTATAATTGGAGAAGCTATTTTTAGTGGTTTAAAAAATAGCATTTTAAAAATGAAAGAGATTATTAACGAAGTTAGAAAATGATATATGGTATTGGCACTGATTTAAT
>QCNM01000011.1 GCA_003210115.1 SAR116 cluster bacterium AG-426-A06
GAAGGCTACGATCACAATGTAACCCTTAAAGAACTTAAAGAAGGAAGTTGGAAAAAGAAGCTAAAAAATTACCAATCTATAGTTGATGGATATTGGGTTAGATTTAAAATTTTAAATAAATTTAATACTAATGAAATTGGTCTTTTTCATAATTGGAATACTGAAAAAAAGGTTTTTACTGACTTTAATGGATTAGAAAAGATGTATTCCTATTGGAATTTTGAAACTGATAGATGGATTGATGAAGGAAGGGTTTTAGACAAATATAAAATTTTATTACCTAAAAATGAAGTAACTATAGTTTATAACTATTTTAGAAATAATCCTTTAGATAGGTACATGGGAAAGACAAATGGCCTAGATAGAATTGGCATTGGAACTTGGGAAACTGTTCGTTTCCAACAATATCTAAGTATATTGTCAAATATAGCTACTATATCGATCGTATTTTCTTTTGCACTTTATTATTTGTTTATGTTTATAGTGTCTAAGGGTCCATATATTTGGCTGTCATTGAGCTTGTTCCAACTATCAATATTATCAACAACAAATCTAGTAATAGGTAAAGTATTATCTATAGATCGTTGGGTTTATCATAGCGAATTTTCACTATGTCAGATTTCAATTTTATTTATTTTACTTTTACAATTTTTTAGGTCTTCAATGAATTTAAGAATAACTTTTCCAAAAGTTGACAAGATATATATATTTATAATCATATTTTATTTATTAATGGTCATAATTAACTTTTTTACTTCATTGAATTGGCCAACTGAAAAATATATTGATTTGGTGAATTATCCTCCTGATCGAGGTGGTCCTGGTATTATCCAGATGAAGTTTTTAACAATACCTTTTTTATTATTATTACTAACTTCAGCAATTTTATCATATAAATTATGGAAAAAAGGTAGCAAATATTCTAAATACTTGTTTGTTTCATTTCTTCTACCATTTCTATCTGTTCCAGTGTCTTTGATATCTTACCTTATTTTAGATTTTACTTGGGTAACTTGGTTTATAATATCTTCTTCGGTAGGTGTTTTATTTATAGCAATGTTTATTACTTTTGGTTTTGCTGTGGCACAGCAACTAAATGACATGAAAAATTCACTTTTTGAGCAACAGGTAAAACTGACAAAAGCATATCAAAGATTTGTTCCGAAGCAACTTTTAGAATATTTAGGAAAAGATAGTATTTTAGACGTTAAGCTTGGAGATCAAGTTAGTATTAACATGAGTATTTTGTTTGCTGACATTAGATCCTTTACCTCTATATCAGAAAAAATGTCACCAGAAGAAAATTTTAAATTTGTAAATTCTTATTTAAATAATATTGGACCGTTAATAAGAAAAAATAATGGTTATATTGACAAGTTTATGGGTGATGGTGTTATGGCTTTGTTTAAAACATCTGAGAAAGATGCAATTATTGCAGCTATTGAAATGCACAAAAGTTTAAATTCTTATAATCAAAAATCTTCAATAAATGGACAAGACCCAATTAAAATTGGCATTGGTATAAATACAGGAAAGATGATGTTAGGTACACTAGGTGAATCTAATCGAATGGAAGGCTCTGTAATAAGTGATGCAGTAAATATTGCATCAAGATTAGAAAGTTTAACGAAAGTTTACAAAGCTGATATTTTAATAAGCGAAGATACAAAGAAAAAAATAAAGCAAAAAAATTTATTTACTAGATTTGTTGACATTGTAAAAGTTAAAGGGAAATCCGAGTCATTTTCGATATATGAAGTTGTCGATAGTAATTCGAGCAATTTATATAAACTAAAAAAAGATACAATTAAAGACTTTGAAAAAGGTATTGAACATTATCATAATAAAAAATTTAAAAATGCTGCGAAACTATTTAATAAAATTTTCGATATTAATCCTGATGATCACATCAATTTTTTATACAAAAGTAGATGTGAAAATTTACTTAAAAAAACAACTTTAATTAAAAATTGGTCACCAATCGTAGAATATTCTGAAAAATAATTAAAATATGTTTAAAAAAATTTTATATTTATGTCTTATGATAGCTTCTTCATTCTCTATTTTAAGCATTTTATTTCTTACAAGTTGTGAGCAATTTGGAAATATACCATCTGGTGAATATAAATTATCTTTAGCTAAATCAAAAAATTATGATTTAAATCAAGATAAATTTGTTAATGAAGAAATTGGTATTATTGAAAAAATGAAAGAAGAGGGAAGTTTTTGGAAAAAACCATTAAAAAACCTCAAAAATAACTGGTTTTTTAGTTCTAATGAAACAAATCCAAAGGTATTTTTGCCAGAGAAAAAAAATTTGATAAATGAGGATTTCAAAAAATCATTAAATAATATTAAATTTGTTTGGTTAGGTCATTCAAGCTTAATGATATCTATAAATAACAAAATAATTTTAACTGACCCAGTTTTTTCTCCGTCAGCTTCTCCTTTTAGCTGGTTTATAAAAAGATATCAAAAACCAGTGTATGCTTTAGATGAATTGCCTCATGTTGATTACATATTGATATCTCATGATCACTATGATCATTTAGATATAAATACAATTAAGTATTTTATTGATAAAAATACAAAATTTATTGCGCCATTAGGTATTTCATCTCACTTACTTAAATGGGGAGTTCCAAATAATAATATTATTGAATTAGATTGGTGGGATAAAATTATTATTGAAGATTTACATTTTATATGCACGCCTGCACAACATTTTTCTGGAAGAAAAGGTTTTATTGATTCACAAAAGACATTGTGGTCATCCTGGGTAATTAGGTCCAATAAAAAATCAATATTTTTTAGTGGTGACTCTGGTTATTCTGATCATTACCAAAATATAGGAAAAAAATTTGGACCATTTGATATCGTTTTTATGGATAGTGGACAATATAACGAAAGGTGGAGAGCTGCTCACAATATGCCTAATGAAGTTATAAAGGGATTTGAAGATTTAAAAGGAAAATATTTGATGCCAATTGGATGGGGTATGTTCACACTAGCTATGCATGATTGGTATGATCCACCAGTTGAAATTGAAAGAAGGGCTAAAAATAAGAATATAGATTTATTAATACCAATGATTGGTGAGAGTGTTGATTTAAAATCAAAACCAAAATTATATAATTGGTGGAAAAAATTAATTCATTAAATAAAAAGGTAATTCAATTATTTGTAGGTAAATATTATGGAAACAAAATATATTATAACATTTGTAGTGGATGGTAGAGATTGGTCGAGTAGACCAATTAAAGGATCACTGCAAGAGGCTACAGACGAAGCAAAAGACCAACTAAGAATATCTCGATTTTATGGAAAAAAACCAAAAAAAGTAGAATTCAAAAGTGCAAAACTAATTTCTGGAAATTTTAGTTAAATTCAATTTTTTTAGAAATACACTTGTCAATCTCTAAGTATATATAGTTAAAATTCAAAGAAATTTATTTTTAACAAAATAAAATCTAATTGGCTTACTTTATTTTTTATTTTTTGATCTTAAATCATTTAAATGAAACAACAGTGTCAAATTGTCTGGTTTAAAAAAGATTTAAGAATTAACGATCATAAACCTTTATTAGAAGCATCAAAAACAAATATCCCTACAATACCAGTTTACTTTTTTGAAACTGATTATTGGAAGCAGCCTTTTGCTTCTAAAAGACATTGGTATTTTATTCACGATAGTCTTATGGATCTGAAAAAAGATATCAAATCAATTAAATCTCAACTTTTGCTTTTAAATAGTGATGTCATAGATTTTCTTGAACTTATTAAAAATAAATTTGAACTAGTTTCAATTTATTCACATGAAGAAACTTCAAACTCCTGGACATATAAAAGAGACATTAATGTAATAAATTGGTGTAATAAGACTAATGTTAATTTTTTTCAATTTCCAACAAATGGTATTATTAGGAAATTGAATGATAGAAATGAATGGTCTAGATTGAGGAATGAGAGAATGTCTAAAAACATTTTTCAAACTCCAAAAATATTAAAAAAATTAAATCATGATATTAAGTCTGACATCCTTGCTAAGGAAAATAGTCTGTTTTCTAAAGATGACAATTTTATATATCAAAAAGGTGGAAGAAAAGAAGGTTTAATATTATTAGATAAATTTTTTAATGATAAATTAGATAATTATTTACAAAATATTTCTGGACCTAATAATTCAGATAAGTATTGCTCAAGGCTCTCTCCACATCTTACCTATGGAACTCTTTCAGTTAAAGAGATTTACAAAAAACTTAAAGATTTTAAGTATAAATGTGAAAAGCAAGGCCTAAAATATAATAAAAGAGGATTATCAGCATTTAGTTCGAGATTATCTTGGAGATGTCACTTTATCCAAAAATTAGAAGATCAGCCATCAATTGAAAATAAATGCATGCACTCAAGTTATGAAGGGATGCGAGAAAAAAAATCAAATACAGATAAACTTAAAGCATGGGAAACTGGATTTACTGGGTTTCCATTTGTAGATGCGTGCATGAGAAGTTTAACTTATAATGGATGGATAACTTTTCGTATGAGAGCAATGCTAACTAGCTTTGCAAGTTATGATTTATGGATTGATTGGAGGGAATCTGGTTATGTTTTGGCAAGACTATTTACTGACTATGAGCCTGGTATACACTATAGCCAATTACAGATGCAATCAGGAGTAACAGGCATAAATACTCTTAGAATTTATAATCCTATCAAGCAATCAATTGAACATGATAAAGAGGGTGAGTTTATCAAAAAATGGGTTCCTGAATTAAAAAATGTGCCATCAATGTTTATACACGAACCTTGGAAAATGAATTTAGAAGAACAAACAAAATATAGTTGTATATTAGGCAAGCATTACCCATTGCCTATTGTTGATCATAAAGAGGCAGTTAGAATGGCACGAGATAAAATTTCCAAAGTAAGAAAAGATGATAATTATAAATCAAAATCTAAAAATGTTTACAATAAACATGGTAGCAGAAAAAAAGTCAAAACCGTCAGAACTAAAAAAACAACAGATCAATTAGTTTTAATATAATTAACTTGATTGTTGAATAAACTTTGAAGCTTTAGAAATATCTAGTTCAGTTCCTAATCCAACAGTATTTTCAAAATTAATTTGACCATTGGATATTTTTAAATTCTTTGTAACAGGATCTTTAACTAAATATTGATTGGTAATACTTAAATCCCAGTTAGCTTGAGTAATTGCTTGTGCAACATGTGAAATTGCAAAGCTGGCAATACTTGTTTCAGCAACTTTGCCTGAGAGATTTATATCTAAACCTAATTCATTAGCTTTCTCTCCACATTTATAAGCTTCATAAGCTCCTCCAAGTTTAATTGTTTTTAAACTTAGTCCAGAAGTGATTGAGTTCTCTCCAATTTCAATAACATCATTTATAGAATGCACACCTTCATCAGAACAAGTAGGAACACTGCTAAACGCTGTTATTTCAGTGATCATGTTTTTTTCAGAGGCCTTTATAGGTTGTTCAAAAAATGATATTCCTGCATCTTTTGCTTTTTTAGCAAACTCTGCAGCATCTTCATGGGAAAAACCTTCATTAGCGTCTGCAGAAAAAAAACATTTATCATGTCCAATTTTTGAAATTGAAGAACATCTATTTAAATCTGTTTTTGCGTCATTTGATCCAACTTTAATCTTAAACTTTGTAAATCCTTCATCCAGGGCTTTTTTAAAATCATCTACTTCTTCTGAAATAGTTTTTCCTGCAACCATTTTAATAATTGGTATTGAATGTCTCTTTGATTGAGAAGCGAATAATTGAAATAATGGTATATTATTTTCTTTTGCCATTAAATCTAATAGAGCGATTTCGAATGCTGATTTAGTTCCTTTGTTTTCATAAAGAGGAGATTTTTTTAAAATATCTAGATCGTTTAATGATGTTAAGGTTTTATTGATCAAAAAATTTTTTAAAAATAAAGCAGCTGAGAACATGCCATGTGAGAATTCTCCTGTCATTGTTGGGGCAGAAGAAGCTTCACCCCATCCATACGTATCATTTTGACTTATTATTTTTACAAAAAGATTTTCAGCACTATCAACAACTATTCCAGCCATTTTGATAGGCTTTTTCAAAGGAATTTTTAATGTATAAATTTCAATTTTTTTTATTAGAATGTTTTTAGTCAACGTAAACATATTTGATCCCATGGGTTATTTAATAACGTTCAGTGAGATTAATTTTTTTATTTCACCATCATCTATATTAAGAATATTTTTTAATACTTTTTTGGTATCTTCTCCAAGAGAAGGTGGGTATTTAGGTTTGGATAATCCTCTTTGGTTATTAATCTGGATTGGTGTATTTAACGTCTCTAGACTTTTTGTGTTTTTCTTATCTAATTTCAAAGTCATGTCATTATCTTTTGTTTGAGGATGATTTAATGCTTCTTTAACGCCTCTTACAATAGCTGATGGTATATTATTTTTTAAAAATAGATTATACCAATGGCTTCTATTTTTTTTTGATAATTCTTTATTAATCATTTTTTCAATCAAAGTTCTGTTTTTAACTCTATCTGCATTTTTAGCAAATCTTTTGTCTGTAGCCCATTCTGGTTTTTTTAGTAGCTTTGCAAAAACTTTAAATTGATTATCATTTCCAACACTTATTGCTAACTCACCATTTTTACTTTTAAATAAATTATACGGAACGATGTTAGGATGACCATTTGCATATCTTTCGGCGTCTTTATTAGAAACAAGTGTATTAGAGGCAACATTAGCGAGTAAAAAAATTCCAGAATTATATAAATTAACTTCAGTTAATATATTTTTATTTTTTATTTTTTTATTTAATAAAAGAGCAGAAAGTACTGAAATTACAGCATTTAATCCTGTTACAATATCTACAATAGCTACTCCTAATTTCATGGGTTCACCATCAACTTCTCCAGTAATTTTCATTAAACCTGATTCAGCTTGCATTAAAAAATCATATCCTGGTAATCCTCCCTGAGGTCCATTTACTCCGTATCCAGAAATAGAAGTTCTAACTACATTTTGAACATTTTTATTAAACCAGTTATCAGGCAAACCAATTTTATTCCAAAAACCTGGTTTGAAATTATCTATAACTACATCTGATTTTTTAATAAGGTCTTTTAATATTTTAAAACCTTCTTTTGTTTTTATATCTAAACAGATACTTTTTTTGTTTCTATTAATACCGAGGTAATAAGCTGACTCAGTTCCTAAAAAAGGTGGACCCCAAGCTCGGGTATCATCACCATCCTTGGGGTTTTCAATTTTAATGATTTCAGCACCTAAATCACCTAAATACTGAGTACATAAGGGTCCTGCAAGAATTCTAGTTAAATCTAAGACCCTTATGCCTGTTAGTGGATAAACTTTACTCATTATTATCCTTTGGGTTTGACATTCTCATCCTTTTCTAAACCATCTAAATATTCTTTAACAATATTTGCATTTTTTTCTCTAAATTTAAAAAAGTTTGGCTTTCTTTTTTCAATAAATGCATGCATTCCTTCAAGAGATTCTTCTGATCCCCACACATGTGCTAGTAATTCCATTCCGTGTTGCCATGAAGCATACAATTCATCAGATTCAGCATTTAATGATTTTTTAGTTTGCCTTATAGTTTGACCACTGTAACTATTAATCTGTTTAACCCACTTCATGGTTTCATCATACAGTTGATCTTGAGGAACACATTTGTTGATCAAACCAACATCAACTGCTTCTTGACCTTTAAAGGTTCTGCATAAAAATATCATTTCTCTAGCTATTCTTTCGCCCACAATTCTAGGTAGGTATTGTGTTGCACCAACTGTAGGGCAGGCACCAACTCTTGCTCCAGTTTGACCTAGTGTAGCATTTTCAGAAGCAATGACCATATCACACCACAATGCTAGTTCATGGCCACCTCCCATACACCAGCCATTAACCATTGCTATTACAGGAATAGAAACGCCTCTAATAGCCATTGCCAATCCCAACATTCTATCATTCCAATGAGAAGCATTAGACCAGTTTAATCTTTTCATTGCATAGAAATCTCCACCAGCTGAAAATGCTTCATCGCCAGCACCTGTGAAAACTATACAAGAAATTGTTACATCTTCTTTGGTTTGAAGCACTGCTTCTCTCATTTCGTCAAGTGTTTGCTCTCGAAATGCATTTCTTACTTCTGGACGATTTATAGTAATCCATGCTGCATTTTCTTTAATTTCAAATAATATTTCTTTAAAATCAGTTCTCATTTTTTTTCTCCTTTAATTTTTAGATAAGATTTCAAATAATGTGTTCATCATTTTTTTTGGGTGTAAAAAAAATAAATCTCTACCATGATAGCCTTTCACTGGTTTTGATAAGGGTTCTAGATCATTGTTTTTAGCATCAGAATATGTATTGTTTAAATCATCTACTTCTAATCCGATATGATGCATACCACCTAAAGGATTTTTTTTTAGAAAGTTAGATATAGGACTTTTTTCACTTATTGGTTCAATCAGTTCTAATTTGATATTTGAAAATTGTATAAATGATATTTTTACATTTTGTGTTTCTGATATTATAGGTTTACTTCCAATTTTATTAAAAACATTCTTATAATGTTCTAGTGCTTTTTCAATATTTGGCACAACAATTCCGATATGATCTATTTTATCTGTTTTAATAATTTCATTCATTTTAATACCTAATTATATGCTTTAAAACATAATGATGAACCTAAAGATAAAAGGCAAATATATGTTATAGGTCTAAACACTTTCTCTGGCAAAAAGTTAAATAAATATTGACCAGTTTTTAAACCAATAGCGAGGGGAAGCGACATAATTAATCCCAATAATAAGTAGTCAGATCGAAAGCCTTCAATAAAATAAAAATAAGTAAAAAATGCAAAAACTGTTAATATTACTATACATTGGATATTTGCTTGAATAATTTTTATATCCTCTTTTAATGATAAGAAAAAAAGTCCTGTCAAAGGTCCAGTTGGTACTCCAAAAAAACCAGCAAAAAAACCAATTCCAGTTCCAAACGAACCTGAAGTATAATTATTTATCGGTCCTTGATATTTCCAGCCAGAAATTAAAATTAAAGTTGCCAATATTATAAATATACCCATAAAAAAGGTAATGTCAGCAATATCTCTTTGAAATAAAAAATACAATCCTAAATAGACACCTACAAATATTCCACCTCCATAAGATAAAACTACATTTTTTTGTGCCCTTTTGACTGCATTAGGAAGGATTATTAATTGCCCAATCATACCTGAAATGATCACGACATTTAATGCTGGCAATGGTCCCATAATAAGAACAAACCCAGGTAGCAACAAAAGGGCACCGGCAAAACCTGTATAACCTCTTATCAATCCACCACCAAATGCAACCAAGCAAGTTAAAAAAAATTGCAGATGGGTAAAGTCTGGCAATTGTAATAAATCATACATTTATATAAATTAATGCTTTTTATTATTTTTTTTAAATTATAAATTCAAATAACTAAAATTATTAAAATTGATAACTTAATATATATCAAATAGAATAATTAGATATTTAATTACTTTACTCTAAATAAAATGACAGCAAAGAGATTATCTTTGTCTGTCCATGTTGATAGTTTATCTAAACCAGATGATTCAGCCAATTCTATAAATTCATGAATATGATATTTATATGAATTTTCGGTATGGATTGTTTCTCCAGCTGTAAAGAAAAATTTTTCTTTACCAATATTAATTGACTGATCTATACAACTTTCAAGATGCATTTCAATTCTACCTTTGAAAGTGTTGAAACGAACAATGTGACGAAATAAATTTGGATTGAAATCAGAGTCTAATTCTTGGTTTATACGAGATAAAAGATTTTTATTAAAAGCTTCAGTGATGCCATCATCGTCGTCATATGCTTTAAGAAGACGTTCATAATCTTTTTTTAAATCAACACCTATTAGTAATTTTCCATTTTTACCAATTGTTTTACAAATATTTTGTAAAAATGCTCTAGCATCATCTGGTTCAAAATTACCAATAGTTGAACCAGGGAAAAACACAATTTTAGACTTTGCCTCGCGTTGTGATTTTGGTATTTTTACCGCTTTAGTAAAATCAGCAGCAACTGTTAAAACTTCAATATTGGGGTAGGTGCTGCGTATAATACTAGCAGAATTATTTAACTGTTCTTCAGAGATATCTATTGCACAAAGTGAACTTGGGTCAACCAATGAGTCGAGTAGTATACGAACTTTCTCAAGAGCTCCGGAGCCATATTCAATGAGTGTTACGTTTGGACCAAGAAATTTTGCAATTTCAGCAGCATTATTTTTAAGAATACTGATTTCTGTTCTTGTAGGATAATAAACCTCAAGTTTACAAATTTTCTCGAATAGTTGTGCGCCTTTAGTATCATAAAGATATTTTGATGATATATGTTTTGGTATGGAGCTTAATCCTAAAATTATATCATTAAAAAATATATCTTTGTTATCATTGTCATTAGCGTGGTGGCAAGAAGTACAAGCGAATTTATCTTTAGCTAGACGAATTCCTGAAAATTGCCATCGTGCATATGGAGGAAAAAAATTTCGGTAAGAAGGTCTAATATGGTCTAGAGGTGTGGCACAAGAACCACCTCGTAAAACCATCTGTCCAGACATAAATTTACCATTATATTCTCCCACTGCGCCTTCAGCTATTTCATATCCTGGATAAGCGCTAAAAGAACTTTGTGTCCATTCCCACACATCCCCATAAATTTGTGTAATTCCATCTTTAGTTGAAGTTTGTGGATCAAATAGATTAGCATCAGCAAAATGTCCTTCAACATCTAATGATTTAGCAATGACTTCCCATTCGGTTTCTCTCGGTAATCTAGCATTTGACCATCGAGCAAAGGCATCAGCTTCATAATAACTTACATGGCAGACTGGTGCATTTAATTTAATTGGTATTAAACCACTCATTGTATAATAAGACCAACTACCATCGTCATTTTTATGCCAATACATGGGAGCTTCCCAATTTTCTTTCTGACATAATGCCCATCCGTCAGATAACCAAAACTCCGCCTTTTTATAACCACCATCTTCAATAAAATTTATGAACTCATAATTTGATACTGGATGTTTTGCTAAACTAAAAGGTTCTATCCAAACTTTATGTCTTGGACCTTCAGCATCAAAAATAAATTCTTTCCCAGAATATCCAATTTCAAGGAGACCTCCAGGATGATCTACCCAACTGTTTTTACTTACACTCAAACCTTTTACTGGTAACTGTTTACTGTAAGCTGGATATAATGGATTCTTTGAAAGAGCATGTTTAATGTCTGTTATTAAAAGTTCTTGATGTTGTTGCTCGTGATTTATTCCAAGCTCTATTAACTTTAGTACTTCAGATGTTGGCTTTGATTGAAAGTAATCCCTCATTTTATTATCAACATATGTTCTATATTCGTTTACCTCAGTCGATGAAGGACGTGTAATCATACCTCTTTCAGCTCTAGCATGACGATCACCTACCTTATTGTAGTAAGAATTAAATAAGAAATTAAAGTCAGCATGAAACTCTTTATAATTTTTTAAAAATTGTTTTAGAATGAACGTTTCAAAAAACCATGTAGTGTGCGCTAAATGCCATTTAGTTGGACTTGCGTCAGGCATTGATTGAATACATTGGTCTGCTTCACTAAGAGGTTTTGACAAATGTAATGACTGATTACGAGTCCTGTCATATAAACTTGCTAAATGTTCATTTACATTTAAGTTATCTAAATTTTTTGATGATTTTAAAATAATAATCTCTGCTATTTAAGTTAAATCATACTAATAATTAAAAAGTTTACAATTAGTTATTTAAAAAATTAATTTGTTAATCTCAAGCTGGAGTTAAATTTAATTAATAATTAGAGGTTATTTTATTAAGAAACAAAAATTTTTAAAATTTGTAACTCAATATATAAATCAAATAAAATGATTTAAATTATTTGAATTTATCATTTTAACTTTGGTCTAAATTCTATTAGTCTTTTATGAAATTTATTAGAGGAGGATTGCAAATGACGACTATTAGAGACTGTATAGCTCCAGATAGAAACCCAAAAGTTCCGGGTATTAAGTTGCCTGAAGGTTCAATTGATACACATGTGCATATTTTTGAAAGTCAGTACCCACTTTTTGAAGGAAGAGGCTATAATCCTCCAGATTCAACACTTGATGATTTAAAACATTTACATTCTCAACTTGGAGTGAGTAGGGTGGTTTATACTCAACCTTCTCCTTATGGAGTGGATAACTCCGCAATATTGAAGGGAATGAAGGTTATGAATGACGAAACACCAGGTAGAGCTAGAGGTGTTTGTGCAATTAAGATGGATGTGTCAGATGATTTTTTAGAAGATCTTGATAAACAAGGCATAAAAGGTGTTAGATTGAACATGGACAATATTGGTGGCATGCCTATAGGCTTAGATGAGATACCAACACTTGAAGCGAGGATAAAAGATTTAGGATGGCATGTGGAATATCTTTTCCCAGGAAAGGATATCGTTGAGTTAGCTCCTATTTTTAATAAATCATCTGTTCCAATTTCAATTGCACATTTTGCGTATCAACCCGCAACAAATGGAATTAATTCTGAGGGTTTCAAAAAATTGTTAGACTTAGTGCGTGATGGTAATACATGGATTAAAATATCTGGAGCGAATAGAGTTAGTGAAACTGATCTTCCTCCATATGATGATGTTATGCCAATGGCACGAGCTCTGATAGAAGCAAATTCAGATAATATTATGTGGGGTACAGACTGGCCACATCCAAATAAGTATGAGGTTAATCCCAATGATGGGGATTTGGTTGACGCATTTGGTGAATGGGTAACTGACGATGCTATGAAACAAAAAATCATGGTTACCAATCCTGAAAAATTTTATTCGTTTTAAGTATTGAATAATGAGAGTTGCTTTAGTAACAGGGGGTGGTTCAGGTATAGGACGTTCCGCTGCATTAGAATTAAACAAAATTGATTATACTGTTTATGTGGTTGGAAGACGTGAAGAAGAATTAATTAAAACTTCATCACTAGCGACAAATAATAATCATAAAATCATTCCTATTAAAACTGATATTACAATTGGCTCTCAAGTTGTTGCTTTATTTGATAAAATCAAATCTGATTATGGACGAATAGATTTACTTTTTAATAATGCAGGGATGGGGGCACCTAGAGTTCCCATTGAAGATTTAAAAGAAGAAGATTGGAGAAAAACTGTTGATGTGAATTTAACAGGTTCCTTTCTTTGTTCACAGCAAGCTATAAAGTTAATGAAAAATCAATTTCCGCAAGGGGGGAGAATAGTAAATAATGGTTCTGTATCGGCACACTCCCCAAGACCGGATACTATTGCCTACACAGCTACAAAGCATGCTGTAAATGGTTTAACAAAATCTATTGCTCTAGATGGAAGAAATTTCAATATATCATGTTCTCAATTAGATATTGGAAACGCAGATACAGCTATTGGGTCGCGTTTTAAATCGGGGGTACCGCAGGCTAATGGTGAAGTTATGGTAGAACCAGTCTTTGAAGCTGAAGATTGTGGTAAAGCAGTTGCTTATATTGCCAGTTTACCAGAAGGAACTAATATCTTAAACATGACAATAATGGCTACAAATATGCCATTTGTTGGGAGAGGATAAAGTGTCAAAAAATAAAACTGGTATGAAAAAAAACCTTACTAATTATGGTGATACGGGATTTTCCATCTTTTTAAGAAAAGCATTCATAAAAGGGCTTGGGTACTCGGATGATATGCTGGATAAAAAAATTATTGGTATTACAAATACATTTAGTGATTACAATCCATGCCATGGTAACGTTCCAGATTTAATTAAAAGTGCTAAAGCAGGTATCCTTGCTAATGGTGCAATACCACTGGAATTTCCAACAATTACAATTCATGAATCATTTGCCAACCCAACATCAATGTATTTGAGAAACCTTATGTCTATAGACACAGAAGAAATGTTAAGAGCTCAACCAATGGATGCATGCATACTTATTGGAGGATGTGATAAAACTGTACCTGCGCAAGTAATGGGTGGCATTAGTGCAGATATACCCATAATTCAGCTTGTTACAGGACCAATGCTTACAGGATCATTCAGAGGCGAAAGAGTAGGGGCATGTACTGATTGCAGAAGATTTTGGGCAAGTTATAGAGCGGAAGATCTTAATGATGATGATATTGAAGAAGTAAATAATCAGCTTGTACCTACTGTAGGTACGTGCGGAGTTATGGGTACAGCAAGCACTATGGCAATTACTACTGAAGCGCTCGGGTTAATGGTACCGAATAGCGCATGTGCTCCAGCTGTATCTGCAGATAGAAAACGTATTGCGGAGAAAACTGGAGAGATATCTGTTAAAATTGCTAATGAAAATCTAAACCCCTCTAAATTTTTAAATGAAAAAAATTTTATGAATGCATTAACAGTTTTGTCTGCAATTGGTGGGTCAACAAATGGCGTTGTTCATCTTACAGCTATGGCTGGTCGTCTTGGGGTGAATATTGACTTAAAGAATTTTGATAATCTTACCCAAAATCTCCCAATGATTGTTGATTTAAAGCCTTCAGGAATAGGATATATGGAGGATTTATATAAAGCAGGCGGCTCAATTAGAATATTTAATGAATTAAAAGATTTTCTGCATTTAGATGCAAAATTAGTTAACGGGAATACCATCGGTGAAGAAATACAAAAAGCTTCTAACTGGAAACAAAATATAATTACTACAAAAGATAATCCAGTTTTTAATGGTGGAAGCATAGCTGTACTAAGTGGAACATTGGCTCCTGGTTGCGCAATTATTAAACAGTCTGCAGCATCGCCTGATTTACTTGTTCATCAAGGTAAGGCAGTAGTTTTTGAAAATTTAGAAGATTTAGCAAATAGAGTTGATGCAGAAGAATTAGACGTCTCAAAGGATGATGTGCTTGTATTAAAAAGTATTGGTCCAAAAGGTGGACCTGGAATGCCAGAAGCAGGACTAATACCAATTCCTAAAAAGTTAGCAAGGCAAGGTGTTAAAGACATGGTAAGGATATCAGATGGAAGAATGAGTGGTACAGCTTCTGGCACGATTGTTCTTCATGTTACTCCTGAATCTTACGAAAAAGGACCACTTGCTATTGTTCAAAATGGTGATCAAATAAAATTAGATGTTCCTAATAGAAAGATTGACCTTCTTATTTCTGAAGAGGAATTAAATAAAAGAATATCATTATTATCAGATGATAAGATTAAAAGAAGAGGTTATAATAAACTTTATATGAATGAAGTGACTCAAGCTGACAAAGGCGTTGACTTTCAATTTTTAAAATAAAAACAAGGAGTTATAATGAAATACGAAGACATAAGTAAGAATGGATATCCTTTAGGTTTTTTAATTAAAAAAGTGCAAGATAGTTCAAAAAATTTTAATAGAACATTTACATCTCATACAAGGCAGATGGATATACTCCAGAAAGAGACAATTGGTTACGAAGGAGATTTAAATTCTTCATCATTTAGACTAACTTCTGACGAAGGTAAGCATTTAAATGGTACCGACTTAGCACCTTTCCCTTTAGGTTTTTTTAATGCATCTATTCATGGAGATATTGTTGGTACCGTGATGAAACAAGCCAAATCAAACGGATTGAGGATTGACAATATTGATTGCGAAGTTTTGAATTCTTACTATCTAACAGGGTCTTTTGTAAAAGGTGATGGCAAAGGTCATGCAGAACCAACAACTATAAATTTAGATATAAGTACATCTGAAAATCACGAAGATATTAAAAACTTAATTACAAAAGCATCAAAAATGTCACCAGTTCTTGCTGGATTAAGAACTCCGTTAAAAAATACGTTTGCATTATATGCAAATGGTAGAAGAAAAGATTTATCAAATTTAAATGAGAGTTCAAAAACAGATGCAGAAGATCCGTATCAACAATATAAAGTTGAGCCTTCACCATCTAAAAGTGATAATTTTTCAGATAGAATGATTGTTAAAACTGGTGAGGTCTCGGCTGGAACTGTTCAACCTGTTGATGGATATAACGTGCCAAAAGGTGATAGTGGTAATCCAGAGAATCCAAAATTTAATAAAATAATTAGAACGATTGTAGGTAAAAGTTCAACTAATTCTGACAGTAAGATAATTGAAGTTGACACAGTTCTTGGGTTACCTGGAATGACACATTTTGTTATAAGTTGTGATATAAATGGCATTATAGCGCCATCCCCAGTAAACGTAATGGGTGCAGCTATTTCATTTTGTTTTCTAACTCAAACACATAGATATATTCACCATCAAAAATTTTCAATTGAAGGGTTAAGAATGTCCCAATACGCTTCATTTAAAGAAAATTCTGACGGTACAGTTGAGATGTTACCATTAGATACTCATCTATACATGAATGGAACTGCAAGTGATGAACATAATGAAAAGTTAATCGACATGTCAGAAAGAACTTGTTATCTGCACGCAACTTTATGCGAAGCTTTAGAACCAAAAATTAATATTAATTTCAAATAGGAGATCATTTAATGAGAACAAAAAGAGATAATCAACAATGGATGTTAGATCTGGCTCTTAATATGAGAGGAAGAGTACAGAACTTTGAAAGAGATGATCCTGAAACACCCACAAGAGCAAATAATTATAGAATGCTTCCTAAGATGTGGCGAAAAAAAGCTGAACATGATGAGGCATTAGCAAAAACAGCTGAAAAAAATGGTTTTAAAATGACTGCATTAGAGCACTATGATCATGCTGTTGAATCTTATAGAATGGCACAACATCCTATCTACTTTGATGATAATCCAGTTAAAATATATTTAACTAATAAACTTAAGGAAATGGTAGATCGAAGAAGTGCATTAGCTCCATATCCAATAGAAAGAGTTGAAGTTCCATTTGATGATGGAAAAACGATTTCATGTTTATTACACCTTCTACCAGATAGAAGAAAAGCACCATGTGTTATTTATGTTCCTGGGATGGATCAAACTAAAGAATATTTTCCAAGAGTTATGAATAGTTTAGGTGTTAATAGGGGAATGCACGTTATTTCTATGGATGGTCCTGGACAGGGAAACTCCAATATTCAAAAGATTAGGGCTGTCGCAGATAATTATGAAAGAGCAGGAGCTGCTGTAATTGACTACTTAGAGAAAAGAGAAGAAGTAGATTCTGATAAAATTGGTATTTACGGAGTTAGTATGGGAAGTTATTGGTCTTTAAGACTTGCCAGTTATGATAATAGACCTGCAGCACTTGCAAGTGGTGTAGCAACTTTTAATCCTAATAATACTATTTTTTCTGTTTCATCGCCTAGATTTAAACAAATGTTCATGTATATGGCAGGTATGAATAATGAAGACGAGTTTGATGAAATGGCGGAAAAAATGACAGTCAAAGGATACGCTGACAAAGTTCAATGTCCAACACTTTTAGCTACAGGTGAATTTGATCCACTTTGCCCATTAGAAGATGCTGTTGAAGTATATGAAGATTTAACCTGCAAAAAGGAATTGTGGGTTATAGAGGATCAATTTCATCCATTATGGGGAATTCCAAACCTAGGTAAATTAGATTGTCACCATTATATCATGGATTGGTTGCAACGCGCTCTTATAGAAGGAAAAACTAATGATAAGAGAATTGCTTACGTTAGTAATAAGGGTAATGGTCCTTTTGGTGATTGCGAGTGGACACCAACAATTAGACCAGGTGAAGCATACTTCTAAAATTTCATATTTGGATATTTTGTAAAAAACTCATCATGAAAATGTTTAACTTTATCTAAAAGTTGTTCTTTTTCATGATGAGTTAGCTCATAGATTTGAACATTTTCTTTTTTTATTAGGTCTATTAATTTTTTATCATCTTCTTCAGCTAATTCATATTGATATGCTTTTGTTTTTTCTGATGCTTGAATAATTAGTTTTTTTTCATCAAAAGAGAGCTCATCGAAAAATGTACTATTTATTACAAAAAAGCAAAATCCAAATAAATGAGACGATAGAGTTAAATATTTTTGTTTATGTTGAACGCCAAAATTCCAATAGTTTGTTAATGGATTTTCTTGTGCATCAATATCATTGTTTTTTAGGGCAATTTTAAAATCTCTTACGTCAAGTGGTGTTGATATAAATCCTAATTCATTAAAAACATCTATATGAAGTGGACTTGGAGTAGTTCTTATTTTTAAATTTTTACAAGATTCTTGATTTCTTATAATGTTTTTATTGGTACTTATATGTCTTGATCCATTATCCCAAAAACCAAGAAGTTTCAACTTATTTTTTTTGATTAGTTTAATTGAAACATATGGTTGCAAGATTTTATTAATTAAATTCTTAACTTCATTTTTACTTTTAAAGTAGAATGGTAAATCTAATAGTTTGATTTCAGGTATATATTTTTCATAATAGCTAGACCATAGATATGACATTTGAATTTCGTTATTCATTGACATTTCTATTAAAGATGCTGCTTTTTGACCTTTTTCAGTTATGTCTTGTTCAAATGATATGTCAAAATAATCAGAAACTTTATCGATAAAAAATTTTACTGACCGAGTATGAACAGATTCATCACCTTGATAACCAGCAATTTTTAGCTTTTTCATAATAATTCCTTTGCTATTATAACTTTATAGGAATTTCAAATGGAGAACAAATTGAATGAAACTTTAATTGATTTATCTGTAGATATTTATCAAAAATGTCCAACGCTTCCAAACCATCCACCTATGGTCTTATCAGATTATCAAACACATAAGACAATCAGAGAAGCTGAGGGGGTCAAATTTTCATGTGCATCTATGTATATGTCAATGGGTGAACATACAGGAACGCATGTAGATGCATTTAATCACTTTGACCCAGACCCTAATGCTCAATCTATAGATCAAATGCCTCTTGAAAATTTTTATACAAATGGGATATGTCTTGATTTATCTCACAAACCATTAAAGTCAAATATATCTATTAAAGATTTACAAAATGCACTAAGTCGAGATAATTTAGAAATAAAACCTAAAGATACCGTTTTATTATATATGGCTCATTATGATAGAACTTATGGAACCGATAAATTTTTAACTGATTTCCCTGGCTTAACTAAAGAATCTGCAGAGTGGCTTGGAAATAAGAATATTACTAGTTTTGGTGTAGAGGCAGTAAGTCCGGGAACCCCAGGAAAAAATAATTTTGAAGTACATAACGTCTGTAGAGATATGGGCTTTACACATATTGAAGGCTTATCAAACCTAGATAAATTAGTTGGAAAAGGGAGGTTTAAATTTATAGGTTTTCCATTAAAAATTAGGGGAGGAACTGGTAGCCCAATCAGAGCAGTTGCTGTTTTTAATAATAAATAAGTTAATATTAAATTATTAAAAGAAAAGCTTTTGGTTATTTTATATTATCTTCTATTCATTATGAATTTAATAATGCTATTCTAGCCATATATATTTATTAAATAGTTTAAAATTATTGTTTTAATCTACAATTAAGTATATAAAGCTATTACTTAAAATCCCATTTTAAATCTTTATTAATTTCTTTTTTATTATTTGTTCTTAAATCATTATTTACATTAAAATTATAAAGTAAATGACTTCCAGTAGATTTGCCAGTTTTTTCTTTGATTGCAAAATCACCTAAACCTAAAAATGTATTAATAGTATTATTAGTAAATACGCTATGTATTAAGCCACCTGCATTTAAAAGTGGAGCACATCCATTTATTAATAATAAACTTATTAGTAAAATTAGTCTCATATAAATTATTTATTAATCATAATATTTTTTTAACCTTCATTTTTATAACCATTATTTGTCTTTAGTAAAGTTTCGAATATAATATTTTACTAAAAGTTTTTTTCAAAATAATTTATCAACTATTTTTCCTTAGATTTTACTTTAAATTATAAGCCTAATAAATTGTTAATTGATTTTATGCTATTTTATTAAAAGATTATTGAATTAACTAATTAAAATAAATTAACAAAAAATTTAATAAAAATGGTAAGCAGATTAGTGTTGAAAATGTTGAAACAACAACTAGCCCAGCAACTATCGTAGTATCTTTTTCAATTTGAACTGTAAAAATATAGTTAAGAAGCGCAACTGGCATTGTTGACATTATTAGAATAACACCAGCCTTTGGACCTGAAATATCAAATAAATAAATAACTATTAAAGCGCTAAATACGCCAATTAAAAACCTAGCAACTGAGTATATAAAACCTTTTGTTAAATTTTTAATTCTTAAATTAGACAAAGAATATCCTAGAAGGATCAATGACAAAGGAATAACTATATTTCCTAAATATTTAGTTGAATTCATAATTATTGACGGAATATCTATGTTTAATATTAAAACTATCAACCCAGATATAGATAAAACAAATATTGGATGATATAAAATATACATAAATTTAAATGATCCTAATATTGTTAAGTAACCAAATGTGTTTTGTGACAATGCAACTATTACATAGTAAGGTATGGCATAAATTAAACCTATTTCACCATAAGTTAATATAGATAAAGGTAATGCAAGATTTGCTGAATTAGGATGTATTAAACAGCTAAAATAAGGACTAAAATCATCCTTTAATATTTTAATTAAAAAAATTGCAAATAAAGATGAGATAAATATTACAGATACTGCTGAGGCACATATCTCGAATAATATATTAATGTCTACATTTGTAGTTGATAAAGTATGAAATATTAAACAAGGGGAGCCAATATGAGTAAGCAAAAATCCCATAGTTTTTTCGTGAAGTACAATTTTGAATTTAGAAACTAAGAAACCCAAAAGTATGAGAAAAAAAACAGGTCCACTGATTTCAAAAATTTGTTGATACATATTAATAATGTGTGCCTAAATGAATAGGCACAACATTCCAAGTTGTTAATTAACCTTTAGTCATTTGTTTAACTAAAGATTTATAATTATTAGATTTTTCTGCTCTAATCTTTTCATAGTCTGGCCCATTCATGAATTCCATATTTTCTCCAAGTCTACCCATGAATTTTTTAAAGGTTTTATCGCCTTTTAATTTTGCCAAAGCATCTTGAAGAACTTTAATTCTTTCTGGAGGTGTTTTGGCTGGAGCCATCAAAATACGGTCCATATAACCAATTTGACCTTTAAATCCAAGCTCATCGAATGTAGGAGGTGTTCCTAAACTCTTTTCTTTTGCGCCACATCCTAGGGTCTTAACTTTATTTCCTTGACCTTTTATAACAGATGGAAAATGTAAAACAGCTTCAACATCTCCAGATAATAATCCTTTAACCATAGGACCACCACCTTTATAAGGCGTTAAATTAGCACTAACTTTTCCCCAAGATAACAATTGAGCCATAGGAACCATAGTTGCTCCCCACATACCTGAATGACCAAGCTTCAACTTTCCTCCACTTGATTTTGCTGCATCAAATACATCTTGAACTGAATTATATTTAGATTTGCTTAATACAATCATACAAGCAGCTGCATAGTTTATTCTTGCAACTGTAACAAAATCCTTAAGCGGCTTGTAAGGTAATTTTTTAACATGATGTTGTAATTGGTCAACATAGTTATGAGTAAAGAGCAATGTGTAACCATCTGGTTTAGCTTGGGCAACCATAGCTGTTCCAGTTTGTCCACTTGCACCAGGAACAAGTTTAACTATAATAGCATTACCAAGATACTGAGGTATTATACTTGTAAATACTCTAGCATTAAGGTCGTGCGAACCACCTGGGCCAAATGGAATCACCATTGTAATTGGTTTTTCAGGATAATCAGCTTTCACCGTATTAAAAATACTCAACATAGCAAAAATTGCTATTAGAGTTGTTAGTAATTTTTTCATTTTAATCCTCCTTTCAAATGAAAATTAACATTATTTAACCTGTTTAGAGGTTATTGTAGTTGCGACATCTCGCAACTTTTTACTTCTCTTCCATAACTTCCATGTAATAACTGGAGTTGATACAATTATTAAAGCAGCTATAGGTCTTTCTGAGAGTAAAAACATAATGACGTTATCATCGCCTAGACTTAAAGTTTGACCAAATGCATATTCTAATGAAGGTGCCAAAATAAAAGCCATTACTAATGGCGTAACATCAAATTCTAATTTTTTTAATACATACCCAAATATACCAAAAAATAATAAGAAATATAAATCAGCTGGGTTGTGTCTGAACACAAATGATCCGGCAAATGCAAAAATAATAGTTAAAGGTATTAAATAAGATTTTTTAATAGTTACAACTTTTGAAAATATAGGCATTGTGAAATAACCCAAAATTAAAAAAAGTATATTTGCTAACAGCATACACATAAGGATAGCAAAAACTATGCTTCCTTGTTCTGACATTAGTTCTGGCCCAGGTCTTAGACCATGAGCAACAAAAGCACCTAGTAAGATAGCAGTTACATTGTCTCCGGGTATGCCTAATGTTAACAAAGGGACAAGGGTAGGGCCGTTAACCGCATTGTTTGCAGCTTCTGGGGCAGCAATGCCTTCTAATTCACCTTTTCCAAACTTTTCAGGGTTTTTTGAGCTATTTTTAGCAGCTGCGTATCCAACAAATGCAGCAACAACCTGCCCAACCCCTGGAATCATTCCAATTGTTGTACCAATAATAGTACTTCTGAAAATTGTTTTTCTTAGTTTTAAAAATTCATTCCAAGTTAAATTTTTTTCTTTATTTAGATTTAGTTTTGTCTTTATAAAATCTTTAGTTTTTGTTTCTATATTTATTAAAATTTCAGGTATAGCAAATAACCCTATCAACATAGGTAAAAGTGGTACACCTGCTCTTAATTCAAAAACATCAAAAGTAAATCGTGACAATGCAGCAATCGGATCTTGTCCAATCATAGCTATAAAAAGACCAGTTGCTAGCATAATCATGTTTTTCCCAACACTACCGCTAGATGTAGAAGAAATTATTAATATACTTAGGAACAAAATAGCTGCTAATTCTGGAGGCCCAATCAACAAAGCAATTAGAGCGATAGGTCCAATTAATAAAATAGTTACTATATCACTTGAGAAATCGGCAATTACAGATGAAAAAAGAGCTGTTTCAAGAGCTTTTCTACCTTTACCCATTTTTGTTAAAGGCGGTCCATCAAATGTTGTAGCAACAGATGCTCCAGTCCCGGGTAATGAAACTAGTATTGCTGGAATAGACCCTCCAAAAATACCACCTTTGTAAACACCAATCAAAAAAGGTATCCCAATCAATGGGTCCATGAAAAAAGATATTGGTAAAACAATCGCCATAGCCATTAAAGTTGTAAGACCAGGCAATGCTCCAACAAATAATCCTATTAATAGCCCCAAAGAAATAACAAATAAAATATTTAAAAAGCTACCTCCTCCAAATAATAATGGAAAAGCATTTAAAAAACTTTCAAACATTTTACTCCTTACATTATTAAAAAATTCCCTATCCTAATTTCATAAAACGGAAATTCAGGTAAAAATACATGCATGACATTTACAAATATAAAAAATATTGAAAGGGGAAATAATATTGATATTAAGCTGATATATTTAAAATTTACATTTCCCATAAATGTACCTAAAGATAAAATTAAAAGAATACTAGAAATAACAAAGCCTAGGTGTTGAAATAATATAGAGTAAAAAAATAAACAAAATATTGTAGTTGAAATATTAATTAATAAATTTTTTGTGATATTAGGCCAATTGTTTGATATTTTTGAATCTTTTTCATATATTGCAGTATATAATCCAAATATCAAAAACATGGATGCAATAATTGTTGGGACAATTTGTGGATCAATTTCAGACGATGACTGACCAAATATTAAAACAGGTTTTTCAACTTCAGAAGGAATTTTATAATAAATAAATAGTCCAAATATAATGCTAATTATACCACTTAATAAATTTGGAGAAAATTTATTTAATTTCATTATTTATTCCTTGGCAAAGTTATAGGTTCACCACTTTCCGCAGATAAATCAGCGGCTATATACAATTCCATAACTGCTTTAGCTTCTTCTGGTTTAACAAGAACAGGTTTGTTACTTGCAACTGCATTTATAAAATGCATTGTTTCTTCATGCATTGGGCCAGCGTGAGTATGCTCAACGGGTTCTCCAGGCATGGAAGACATTGGGTATCTAATACCATTTTTTACAGTGTTTAAATGAACATCTTTATGACTATCATCAATAAATAATGAACCATCTGTACCAATAACTTCTATCCAAGTGTGAGAATAGTTTGGGTAGCCAAGGGGCAATATCCATCCACCACCGACAGTTATAGTCATACCATCATCTAAAGTAACTATAATCCACTGATGATCTGGAGTATTACTCTTTTTAGAGAAAAGTTTTCCAGCTGTCTGGCTATAAACCTTCACTGGTTTTCTAGGTTGTAAGCACCATAACAAAAAATCTAAATCATGAGTTGACTCCATTGCCGCAGGGGATAGGGCGGTTCTTCCAGATATTTTTTCACCTAACTCTCGAGTTATATGCCTACTAACTAAACATGTAACCGGTTCACCAATGATTTTTTCTTGAAGTGACTTTTTAACATATGCATATTTTGCATTAAACCTTTGAGAATAACCAATTGTAAATTTTAAATTGTTTTTAACTGATTCATTAATT
This sequence comes from SAR116 cluster bacterium AG-426-A06, assembly GCA_003210115.1. Taxonomy (GTDB): domain Bacteria; phylum Pseudomonadota; class Alphaproteobacteria; order Puniceispirillales; family Marisalimonadaceae; genus TMED54. Next base: position 24,732 of record QCNM01000011.1, read on the forward strand.
AATTCCTCTGCTTCTTCTAAAGTAGTCGATATAGGTTTCTCTAAAAATACATTTTTTCCAGCCTTTAAGGATGCTAAGGCCATAGGATAATGAGTTGTTTCTGGAGTTGCAGAGATTATAATTGTGTCAATATCGTTGTTAGAGACCAAATCCTCCCAATTCTCTGTAGCACCTTCAATTTCTAGTGAGTTTTTAAGTTCTAAAAGACGCTTTTTATTCGTTTCTGCAATATATAATTTATCTACTAAGGGATTATTATTACAAGCATTAGCTCTTATGCCACCGCACCAACCAGTGCCAATTACACCTACTTTTATTTGCTTTATCAATTAAATCTCCATTAAAAAAATTAATAATAATGGAGAAAGTTACATCTATCGAATTATAAAAATTTATGGATTTCATAAATTAAAATGATTTCACTGTATTAAATACTTATTTTTAATAATTTAGCTATATTATCACCGGTTATTTTTCTTTTATCTTCATCAGTCAATCCAACAGTTTCTATAACATGTTGAATTGGATTGTCTTCAGCCATATCATAAGGATAATCTGTTCCCATGATAATGTTATCAGAGCTAAATGTATCAACTAAATATTTTAATTGTTCATAACTAAAAACAACTGTATCAAAATATAATTTCTTTAAATATGAAGTAGGGGGCTTGTTAATTAATAGACGACAATCAGGCCTTGCTCCCCATGCATGGTCAATTCTTCCAGAATAAGCTGGCAAATAACCACCACCATGAGCAACAAATATTTTTAAATTTGGAAATTTTTCTAATGTTCCATCAAAAATTAAGTGATGTAAAGCTACTGTCGTGTCTAATGGATTTCCAATTACATTATTAAAGTAATGATCTTTAATTCTATCACCTTGGGGATATCCATTAGGATGTAAAAAAATTAATGTATCATGCTTTTGAGCCATCTCCCAAACCGGATCATGAATTGGATCTGATAATTCATGACCATCAACTGTTCCTAACACTTGAAAGCCTTTTAAGCCAAGTTCTTTAATGCCTCTTTCCATTTCACGAGCAGCCGCATCGCCATCTTGCATAGGGAGTGTTCCAAGAGCTAAAAACCTATCAGGTCTTTTTTCAGCTGTTTTGGATAATGTATTATTAATAATTTGAATAGCTTTATGACCCTTGCTATTTCTTATTGCGTAATATGCTTGAAATGGAACTGGAATAAGTAATTGTATATCAATACCTTGCCTATCCATATCTTTAAGTCTTTGACCTAAATCTGTTAAATGTAAGGCACGGTCTTTAGCTTGTTGCTGATTTTGCTTTGAGGTAATTTCGTTTGTTGTTTTAAAAGCAGGAACTTGCATAGGATCAAATAAATCTGATACTAAGTCAGCAGCTTCTTGTACATGTAAATGACAATGTGCATCAATTGTTTTGTTTGAAGTATAATTAACTTTTTTATCTGATTTCTGACGACCAGCAGTTGGTCCGTAAGGCCTTAATTCCACAATTTCCTCCAAATGATTGTTTTTATATATTATAAATGATTTTATTCTATGAACTAAACAATTTTTTATTATACTAAATATTATGAAATTTGGTTTATTTGGCAGCGCTAAATCAGCGCCTATTGATTCAGATATAGATAGTGCAGCTGGTTATAATGATTGGATAGAATTCAATCAAGAAGCAGAAAAATTAGGTTATTACAGTACTTTTACTGTAGAACATCACTTTACTGGACTGGGTCAAGTTTCTGCATCAATCAGTTTATTAACCTTTTTAGCAGCAAAAACCTCCACTATAAGACTTGGAACAGCAGTCATGGCTCTTCCTTGGCATAACCCAATATTATTAGCAGAACAAGCTTCGACTTTAGATTTATTATCTGGAGGAAGGTTAGATTTTGGTGTCGGGAAGGGATATAGATATAACGAATTTCATGGATTTGATATTAATATGGATGAAGCCCATGAAAGATATGATGATTGTCTTCAAATAATTTTAAAGTGTTGGAATGAAAAAAAAAAATGGAATTATAAAAGTCAATATTGGACATTCAATGACGTAATTGTAGAACCACCTTGTACACAAAAACCTCATCCGCCAATTTGGATGGCAGCAGGCAATTTTGATTCCATTAAAACAGTTGCGCAACAAAAATGTAATTTATTACTAGATCAATTCTCTCCTGTTTCTACTGTAATAGAGAGAGTAAAAATATTTAATGATGAATTAAATAGCCTTGGAATAAAGAACGAACCGCAAATTGCATTAGCCAGAGCAATGTATATAGCTAAAGATGAAAAAGAAAAAGAAGAGATTATACAAAAAAGGTTAAAAGCAAGAGAAAATGTGGATAAATTGTCCCAAAGACCTGATGGTAATAACAAATCAAGCATAATGGAACATAAGGGTACTGATGAAGCTTATAATGGAGCTTTAATTGGGACAAAAGAAGAAATAATTGATAGAATTTATGAATTAAAAGAAGGTGGTATTAATTATATTCTTTTAGTTGACAATGGTGGCGGAATAAAAGGACTTGATAGATTTGCAAATGAAATAATGCCTTCAATACATTAGTAAATCTTTAAAAATTGGAGTATGATATGAAATTTAAAATTACTAGAGCAAATGAAAATAAATTCGAATCCGGATTAAGAGGGTTTTTTGAATATAAAAATTTAGGTATTGAAGAAGCTACATCTGGAAATTTTGGTGCAAATGTTATTAAAGCAGTTGAAGGTAAACATGCTAATGGTGAGTGGCATTATCATAAAGTTGATTTTCAAATGGTTTATATTCTTAAAGGAACAGTTAAATTTGAATATAAAGGGCAGGGTGAGTTTACTTTATATCCTGGTGATGTAGTTTATCAACCACCTGAAATTCATCATAGAGAAATAGAACATTCAGATGATTTAGAATTAATTGAGATAACTAGTCCATCAGAATTTAAAACTATAAAATTATAAAAGGAGGTAATATGAAGAAAATAAAATTGATATTCACAATTGGTTTTAGCTCTATACTTTTATCTAGTTGTGCATCATATAACGAAATGGCTCCCAATTGGGCTAAAATATGTTCAGACCCTGTTGATAAATCTAAAGCGGCATGGTACAAACCATGTAATTTATCTGCCCCAAAATTTGACAAAATATTTAAAGACTAATTATTTATTAATATTTTATACATAGGAACATATTTTGCCATTTCGATTAGATTAATTAAGATTTTTGTTGATTTAAATTAAAAAATTTAAATTTAAAGTGTAAGAATTAAGAAATTGTAGATATAATTAAAACTTTTTTATAAATAGGAAAGTCATATCTTTAATCTAACCTAAACAATCTTAACGATAAAGTTAATGACGATTTTTTGTTGATTAATACATTGTGAGTTTTTTTAATATTTTTTCAGCAAACTGATCTTTTGTTGGAGATAAGCTTGTATTAAATTATCAGAAATGTTAGGTAATGATAGAAATGCAAGAGTTATTAAAAATGAATTAAATAATATTTAAAATAACCCAAACCTAAATATTAAAAATGATTTAACATTTCCTTTAAATGTAATGTTAATAGAAAAATTAAATACTAACTTTGCTGTATGAAACAAAAAAAATATAAGATATTCTTAAAATTAATTTATTCTCTTTATTTATTTGACATAAAATATTTCAAGTTATCATTTTATGTTAAAAATCAGTATGTTATTTTTAAAAACTCATATAGATATTAACTTTATTGTATCTAGGATAAAAAACCAAAAATATTCTTTATCAAATTTCAATATATATTTATTACATTTTATTAGGTTTATCTATAAATCTTTAAATCTCTAGCTATTTAATAATTATATAAAACTATAACTCTTGTCTTTTATAAAAGAAAATAATATTAATAAATAATAACTTTAATTTATTAACAAATAATATGTTTAAAATTCTTGCTTGTCCATTTTGTAAAAATGATTTAGCAAAAAAGACCAAAAAACTTTTGTGTAGATCGTGTAATAAAGCATTTGAAATTAAAAATGAAGTTCCAATATTACTTTCAGGAGTTAAAACTGACAGTTATAGTCAGTACTGGGATAAAGGTTGGCAAAGTCGTTTTGAAAAGGGTGACCAGTGTTTTCATAAAGAAAATAATACTAATTATTATAATACGATAAAAAAGTTAACGAAATTTTGTAAAGATATGAAAACACCTGTATCATCTATTAAAGTTCAATCAAAACATAAGAATATACTAAATATAGGTTGTGGCATGAATGAGGCACCTGTTATTACAATGATGGGTGTAAATAATTATATTGGAATTGATTATAGTTATACAGCAGCGAAATCAAGTCTAGAAAGTATAAAAAAACTTGGTGGAAATGGAATAACAATTCAAGCAAATGCTGAAACACTTCCAATTAAAACAAAATCTATCGATCAAGTTTACTCAAGTGGTGTTTTACATCACACTCCTAATATTGTTGTAACTTTAAACGAAATATATAGAGTTTTAAAACCAGGAGGGATTGGTGTTATTGGGTTATATAGTAAATTTTCACCTAAATTCATTACTGCAAATATAATTGGATATTTAAAATTTGCTATAACTCGTAAAGGTAAAGGTTGGTATTCATTTACAGAGGGTTCCTGGTCTACTAATGGGTCACTAAACCCATGGACAAAGACATTTTCAAAAAAACAAGTTCTTTTAATGTTTAAAAAATATAATTACTCAAACATTAAGATAAGATCAATAGGATTTCAGTGGGGTGATGTTTTTCCAATTTTTGGAAAATATTTTGCAAAAACATTAATTGGGAAAAAAACTGCTTCATATTTAAAAGATAAATTAGGTAGTATGTTTGTTATTACATTTCTTAACAAAAATTAAAATTTTATTTGTTTTTGTATTTATTTGTCGCATAATATATATTATGAAACTTGTACTATATAATAAAACTAATAATATTGTATAATAGCACAACATTACTTTTACAATATGCACATCTATCATTAATAATATGATCAATTGTGCATTTATCAAAAGCCAACTAACTTAATAGCAACTTGTTTTGTATAAAATGATATGGCAATTACCTGATAGCTTAAATTGTTAAGAGAACAAAACTCATTCAATGCTTTAAACTCGTCATTTTCCCAACTTTCATTCATTAAAAACTCATCAAAAATTAAAATAGTATCTTTGTTCATAACTCTTTTTGAATAATTTAGAGCGCAGATTGTTGAAGAATATAAGTCTGCATCAAAATTCATAACTGATGCAATAGGACGACTTTTAGAGAAAAAAAGTGGTAAGGTATCCTCAAATTTTCCTTTAATAAATTCTCCCCCCTTAATTTTGGGAGTCATTCCATCACTTGAATAAGAACCTTTTTTTTCAGAACGACCACCAACGTTCCAATCTTCTGGCAAACCTTCAAAAGTATCAAAACCATAACCTTTTTTAAAAGACTTAATAAGATATTTAAATGATGAGGCCCTCCATACCCCAAACTCATAGAAAGGTTTTGAGACTATACTTTTTTTTATGATAGCGTCAAAAAAATGCCATCTATTAAAATATAATTCAGGAAGATTTGGCAGACTAAAAACCCAAGCATATGAACGCATGTATGGATGTTTTTTTAAGTTAGATTGTTTTAGAGTATTAAAACTATATTTATCACCTTGATAATATCTTAACGCTGCCTTTGTTATTCTCGCTTGTATGTGATTTTTTGCTACTTTTAAACATTCATCAATATAATATTCAGCACTATTTAAAGACCTTTGAATTCCATGAAGATTCCAAAATGCATCAACAAAATTAGGTTTTAATTTAATAGCTTTTAAGAAATTTAATTCAGCTTGTTTTGATTTGCCAATAGCTTGTAAAGTAATTCCCAGTCCATTTAGTGCCTCAACAAAATTAGGTTTTAGTGATATCGCTTTATCAAAGCAAGTAATAGAATCTTCAAGTCTGCCTAATTCTTTATATGTAATACCTAAATTACTATAAGCTTCAGCTAGATTAGGATCTATTAATATTGCTTTTTCATAACTAGCTTTGGCATCTTTAAACCTACCTAAAACTTGCAACGTATTAGCTAAGTTATTGTGTGCAACTGCATCTTGAGGTGATAACAATACTGCCGTTTGATTAACTTTTACTGCTTCCTCATATTTACCAGTCATTCCATAAATCACACCTAATACTTTCCAACCAAACGGGTGTTTAGGGAACTCTCTTGTCATTGATAAAGAGAGTTGTTCAGCTTGTAAAATTTGACCTTTTTCGTAACACTTTAACAAATTATTAATTTGTTTTTGAGATGGACTCATACTAAGAGCATTTTTATATTCTTTTCCCATTCTGTGTAATATTTATCATGAAACTAAACTATATTTTAAATGACATATTATCATATGCTGGCTCAACATTCTGAGGACAAAGACTTAAAACACTATCATGGTCACTATCAGGACTTAAATGTGTTAGAAATGCTTTTTTTGGTTTAAGCTCTTTAATCCAACTAAATGTAAGATCAAAATGTGCATGAGCTATGTGTGGTCTAGACCTTAAACCTGTAATGACCAAAGTATCTAAATTTCTTAATTGATTAAAACTATTTTCAGGAAAATCAACTACATCTGTACAATATGCAAATTTATCATTAATAATAAGACCAATCGTATCTATGACACCATGATGTTGTTTAATTGTTTTAATATTAATACCATTTAAGTTAATTTCATCATAATAACTTAATATTTTAATGCTCATAGGTGGTTTGAAGTAAGATTGAGATTTTTCATTTTTTTTAAAAAGATAGTCAAATCTTTTTAATAAAAATGTTGCAGTTCTTTCTATAGTATAAATGTTTATCTTTTCTTGTTTAGGAAAATAAAATGGTCTTAATTCATCTAATCCTGATATATGGTCTGCGTGTTCATGTGTAATTATTATGGCATTTAATCCATCTAAATTATGACCAATTAATTGGTTTTTGATATCTGGCCCAGCATCAATCAAAATATTTGTATCATTAGTTTGAATTAAGACAGAACATCTTTGTCTTATATTTTTAGGGTTATCTGGATTACATTTACCCCAACCTAGTTGACCTAATGAAGGTATTCCAACTGAAGTTCCTGTTCCTAATAATGTTATCTTCATTTTTCTTTCCAAAGTTTAATTTTATCATAAATAGTAAGAGAATTATCATATAAAATTTTACTTAATTCTAAAAAGTTTATATCTCTTAACTTAGATAAAAATTGGGCTGTATGAATACAGTTTTTAGGTTCATTAATTGAACCTCTTACTGGACTTGGAGCTAAATAAGGTGAATCTGTTTCAACTAAAATTTTATTTATTGGTATGTTTTTAGCAATTTTTTGAATATTTTTTGCAGAATTGAATGTCAATATACCAGAGAAGGAAATAAAGAAATCTAAATCAAGTCCACAATAAGCCAATTCTTCTCCTGAGCTAAAGCAATGAAGAATTGCTTTAAACGAACCATTTTTATATTCTGACTTAAGTATTTCGATCATATCATTATCTGCATCTCTTGAATGAATTACCATTGGTAAATTAGTAGATCTTGCAACATTAATTTGAACTTCTAATGATCTTTTTTGTAATGACATATTTTCTTTATTATAATAATAATCTAAACCACCCTCTCCTATCCCAACACATTTTTTATGTGAAGAGTAATTTTTAATAAACTCATGATCATCAAATTGTTTATCTTTGTGAGCTTCATTTGGATGAACGCCGACAGTAAAAAATACTTCTTTATATTGTTCAGAAATTTCTTTAATAGAATTGATACGACTTAAGTTAGTCGATATTGTGACCATATCTGAGACATTATTAATCCTAGCATCTTTAATGACTTGATCTAATCTAGTATTTAGTTCTTTAAAATCTAAATGGCAATGTGTATCAATAATTTTAATATTGCTCATTGAATTTCGATTCTTGGGAAAATTACATCTTGTTTAATTAAGTTTGTTCCAACGATTAATTTTGACGCAAGTTCTTTAAAACTTCTTTGATTAGCTTGTAATCCAAATATGTCTAAAATTTTACTTGAAGAATTTGGCATTATAGGTTGTATTAAAATACCAATTTGGCGAATGCTCTCTAATAAACAGTATAAAACCGTATTCATTCTTTCAATATCATCATTTTTTAAATTCCAAGGTGCTTGATCATCTATATATTTATTAGATTTAGTGATTTTTATCCAAATTTCTTTTAGTGATTCATCTAATTTTTGTTTATCAATTAACTTTCTTAATGTTGAAAGTTCAGTTTCAAATGAATTTATAATTTCTAAATCCTTTTTATTAAATTTATCTTTATGATCCGGGACTTTGCCCATCGTATTTTTTAAACAAAATGAAGTAACTCTCTGGACTAAATTTCCTAGATTATTAGCTAACTCACTATTAATTCTTTGAACCAAATGAGATTTAGAAAAATCACCATCATTTCCAAATGGAACTTCTCTTAGAAGAAAATATCTAACTTGGTCTAAGCCATATTGATCAATCAAATCAAATGGATTTATAACATTACCGAGAGATTTTGAAATCTTTTCACCTTCATTAGTCCACCATCCATGAGCAAAAACTCTTTTAGGCAATGGTAAATCTGCAGCCATTAAAAAAGCAGGCCAATAAACTGTATGAAATCTTAGAATATCTTTTCCAACCACATGAAGATCTGCAGGCCAATTATTTTTAAAATCGTTTTCATTTGAACCATATCCCGAATAAGTAATATAATTAGTTAGGGCATCTAACCATACGTACATAATATGCTTTGAATCATTTGGAACTTTAATCCCCCAACTAAAACTAGTTCTACTTATAGACAAGTCTTTTAATCCGCCTTTAACAAAATTTAGGACTTCATTTCTTCTTGATCGTGGAAGTATAAACTCAGGATTATTATTATAAAATACTAATAATTTATCTTGCCACTTTGACAAATTAAAGAAATATGAAGGTTCTTCAACCCACACTACTTCAGCACCTGTTGGAGCTTTACCATTAATTAGTTCACTTTCTTGGAAATAAGTTTCATCTCTTACTGAATACCAACCAGAATAATTGTCTAAGTATATATGTCCATTACTAAAAAGTTTGCTCCATAAATGTTCGCAAGATTTTAAATGTCTTTCTTGAGTAGTTCTTATAAAGTCTGTGTTAGATAAATTTAAAACATTTGTTAATTTTAAAAAATTTTCTGAAACTTCATCAACAAAATCTTTTGGTTTTATTTGTTTAATATTAGCTGCGTTCTCAACTTTTTGACCATGTTCATCAGTGCCTGTCAAAAATCTAACATCATATCCATCTAGTGATTTGAATCTTGCAATGTAATCACAACATAAACTCGTATAAGCATGTCCTATATGCGGTGAATCATTCACATAATAAATAGGAGTGGTTATATAAAAGTTTTTCATAAATTAATTTTTTTTACAAAAATATTTATTAAATCATCAATATTCGAATTATAAG
>QCNM01000012.1 GCA_003210115.1 SAR116 cluster bacterium AG-426-A06
AAACGATAGAATTGGAAACGATGTTACTTCAATAAAATCTCTTTTAAAAAAGAATGAGCAAAAAAAGGCTCAAGATATTTATGAAGAAATGACCCCAGATATCTCTTTAAGTGAAATAACTTATTTGCCTGTTATTCCTGATCCAGAAAAAATCTTTTGTGTTGGCCTAAATTATCAAGAGCATAAAAAGGAAACAGGAAGACCAGATGTAGATAACCCAACTATTTTCACTCGTTTTGCTAATACTCAAACCGGTCACTTGCAACCATTGTTGAAACCAAAATATTCAGAAAGATTTGATTATGAAGGTGAATTAGCGATCATTATTGGAAAGGGTGGAAGAGATATATCTGAAGAAAAGGCTTTAGATCATGTTGCAGGGTACTCATGCTATAACGATGGAAGTATTCGCGACTGGCAAAGACATACCTCTCAGTTTACACCAGGAAAGAATTTTCCATTAACTGGACCATTTGGTCCATATTTAGTTACATCTGATGAAGTAGGTGACTATACAAAGCTTCCAATTGAAACCAGATTAAATGGAGAAGTAATGCAAAAAGCAAAATTGTCAGACCTGATTTTCCCAATCCCAAGGTTAATAAATTATATCTCTACTTTCACACCATTAACTGTTGGAGATGTAATTGTGACTGGCACTCCTGGAGGCGTAGGTGATAGGAGAGATCCTCCAGTTTATATGAAACCTGGAGATGTTGTTGAGGTTGACATTGGGAAAGTCGGAATTCTTATGAATTTTATAACAGAGTAAAAAAGGTTCATGTCGTTGAACAAATCTTTGGTTACAAATTTAATCTCTATTTTATTCATTCTATTAGGTTATCTTTTTCAAAATCAATATTCTAATATTTTTTATTCGATTGGGTTTTTTGCTTTGTCAGGTAGCGTTACAAACTGGCTTGCAGTCCAAATGCTCTTTGAAAAAGTACCTTTTTTATATGGTTCAGGGGTTATTCTTGATAGATTTTTAGATATAAAAGAAGGGATTAAAAATTTAGTTTTAGAAGAATTATTTTCGGATGATAAAATCAATGAATTTTTTGAAAGCAAACAAATTGATACAGAGAAAATTTACGAAAAGATTGATTTTAATAGAGTTTTTGAGGGATTGTTAGAGGCTATTGAAACATCTAAATTAGGCTCAATGTTATCGATAATTGGCGGTAGAGAAGCATTAATGCCCATTAAGGACCCTGTTATAAATAAATTGAAAGAAATAATTAAAGATAAGTTAGATGGAACCTTTAATAATGATGACAATTCAATCGCTAAAGATGTAAAAATTGGAATTGAAAAAGCCTTAAACAGCAAGCTAGACGAATTAGATCCTCAAGGTATAAAAATTATTATTGAAAATATGATTAGAAAACATCTTGGTTGGCTTATTGTATGGGGAGGAGTTTTTGGTGGATTGTTTGGATTATTGTTTTCTGTAATTCAAATGTAATTTAAGGAGAAAATTAGATGTTAGATTTTAATGAAAAAACAGCAACGGAAGGTGTTTTAAAAAGTTTTTCGTCAATTAAAAATGAAAGATTAAAAGAATTAATGTCTTCTATAGTTACACATTTACATGAAGTGGTAAAAGAGACAGAACCAACATTTGATGAATGGTTAAATGCTATAGAGTTTTTAACTAGGACTGGTCACAAATGTGATGATAGAAGACAAGAGTTTATTCTTTTATCTGATGTTCTTGGGATATCAATGCTTATTGATACTATAAATAACAGAAAGTCCAAAAATGAAACAGAGTCAACGGTCTTGGGCCCTTTTCATGCTGAAGCTCCAGATATATCTTTAGGTGATAATATTGCAAATCATGTTGAAGGTGAAAGATGTATAGTCAAAGGAAAAGTAACAGATTCAAATGGTAATCCAATTTCAAATGCGTCTGTCGATGTTTGGCAGTCAGGACCAGATGGTTTATATGATGTTCAAAAAGAAAATCGTGTTGTTGATTTAAGAGGCAAGATGACAACCGACAATGATGGTACTTATTTGTTTAGAACAGTTAAGCCACAATATTATCCAGTTCCAACAGATGGTCCCGTTGGTGAAATTTTAAATTCATTAGGTAGGCATCCCTTTAGACCTGCTCATATTCACTTTATGGTGAAGGCAGAAGGATTTGTTGACTTAACAACACATGCATTTATAGATGGGGATCCTTATCTGGAAACTGATACAGTTTTTGCAGTAAAAGAAAGTTTGATTAGAAAGCTTGAAAACTTCACTGACCCAAAAGATGGGACAAATTGCAAGACTTTAGAATTTAATATTGTTATGCAAAATAATTAAAATAAATATGTGAAATTAGTTAGGAGTAATTTGGGTTGAAGTATTTTCTGTTTCATAAGCGAATATATTAATACCTGAAAAGTTAGTTTTGAAACAAATGAAAAGATCCCTGAACATCAGAAAAGATTGATTTTGACATTGCTTTAAAATTTTTTAAATCTGAATTGCCATCTAATCTTGCTGTTATAGACATATTACCATAAGGTTCTATCGAAATATTTATTGATTGCATATTACATATTCTAATAAATTTAGATAAATTCTCTACAAAATAAGAAGTCTCCACCTTTGCGTCAGTGGGTATAACAAACTTTAATTAAGAATAAAAACAATAATAAAGACTTGAAATTTATTTCATATATGAAAAAATTATGCATATAAACAAAGATTAAAAGGAATTTAAAAAATGAGTAATGTCGATATTGTATATCTACCTATAGTAGGAAGAGGACTTCAAATTAATATTATTTGTGCCTTGCATGACATTAAAGCAAATTATTTAATGAGCAAACCAATGGGAGAAGATTTTGATAAAGATACAGAAGCTCCTTTCGGCACTATACCATGGTTAAAAGATCACTCTAACGGCATAGAATTAAACGACTCATCAGCAATTGTTCAATATTTAGTGTCAAAATACCCTGGACCACTTACACCAACATCAACTGAAAATGCAGCTTTATCAAATATGTATTGGTCATGGGCACAAGATTATTATTCTTTTGTACTCTCTCCATTTCACGACATAATAACAGGTCATAATGAGGCATTTTGGAGAAATTTGCGTCTTACAGACACACTTGCAGAAGGGGGGAAAGAAGTTGGGGTATCAAATCTAACAACCCTTCATCATAAAAGAATTCAATACCTTGAAAATCATATTAAAAAAATGAATTTAGGTTCATATATAACTGGAGATAACTGCTCTTATGCCGATATATTCATATTTACTTGTGTGAGAACAGTTCAAGAAACTGGGGGTTTTGATATATTAAGAGAAGCATGTGGTGGAGACCCTTTCAAAGATTGTCCAAATATTTTGAAAATATGTGATACTGTTGGAAAGATACCTAAAGTTATTGAAACAGTTGGTTCTAAATTTAAGGACTGTCCAATATAAAATCCAATTTGTTACAATAACAAATAATAAACGCACTTAGATTAATTGTAATGATGATGAAATCATTTGTCGTTATAAATTAGTTAAAAAATATATATCTAGATGAATTTATTTAGATGGCTAAAATGTTAAAAAAAATGAAGTTTAATTAATCAATTTCTAACATTAAAGCCTCTAGCTAATCGCTGAGAGGTTTTTTTATTTTATAAAATATGTAAAATATTACATAATAAGCTTATGTCAAATATCAAAAGAAAATTAACTACAATTCTAGCTACCGACTGTGTTTCTTTCAGCAAACATATGGAAGAAAATGAAGAAAATACTCTGAAAAGTCTAAATAGTTGTAGATCAATAATTGATAAGAAGATTGAAGATTATAATGGAAAGATATTTCATACGGCTGGAGATTCTGTTATTGCTGAATTTCAAAGTCCTGTTGAGAGTGTTAAAGCATCAATAGAATTTCAAAAAGAAATTTTGAATATGAATGATCAAACAGATATTACCCCAAAACTTTCTTGGAGAGTTGGAATTCATGTTGATGATGTTATTATTGAAAAAAATAATATATATGGGACAGGTGTTAATGTTGCAGCAAGATTAGAGGCAAAATGTAATCCGGACCAAATATTAATTTCTAATATTGTTCAACAACAAATTAAAAATAAAATTAAAGAAAAATTGTTTCAGGCAGGTGAAATTGAACTTAAAAATATATCTAATAAATTTGATGTTTTTTCAATTTTAGGACAATACACAGATAATGAAATAGAATTAAAACTAAAGAAAAATAAAAATATCGTTAAAAACAAAAAGTTAAAATTTGCTATTTTGCCTTTCACTAATTCAGGTAATGACGAAGATAGTGGTTTTCTTGTTGATGGTATTATAGAAGATTTGATAACAGAATTTTCGATGATGAGAGAATTTGATATTCTTTCTAGACAAACATCAGTCAATTATAAAAATAATTATGGAGATTTAGGAGAATTTACTAAAGCTTTTGATTTAGACTTTGTAGTTACAGGAAGTATTAGAGCTTCAGGAAAAAGGGTAAGGATTAATATTGAATTAAGTGATGCCAAAGATGATAGTGTTGTTTGGAGCAATAAGTATGATAGAGTTTTAGAGGACATATTTGATGTTCAAGATGAAATTGTCAGAAAAATTTCGATTGCACTTCTTGGAGAAATTGAGATTAGCTCTTTACAAAGGTCTAAAAGAAAACCTACTGAAAATATGACGTCTTATGAATATCTACTCAGAGGTAAGGAAAAACATCATCATTTTAAAAAAGAATCTAACTTAGAAGCTCTTAAGTATTTTGACCAAGCAATAGAAGCTGATGCAAATAATGCTCAAGCATATGCCTGGAAAGTTTGTACTCTTGGTCAAGCGATGTTCAGAGGATTTTTAGATGATACTGAAAAAATTATGGAAGAAGCCAAACAAAATATTCAAAAGGCATTGGAATGTAATGAAAATGATTTTGAATGTCATAGAATGCTTTCAGCTGTATATTTAAGTAACCATGAATATGGTTTGGCAGAAGATCACGGTCAAAAAGCTTTTCAAATGGTTCCTAACGACCCAAGAGTATTAGCGGGTTTTGGTGAAGTTTTAGTTAGAGTTGGAAAAATACAAAAAGGGTTGGATTTGTTAGAAAAAGCATTTGATTTAGATCCTATTCCGCAAGGACAATCTTCATCAGATAATAGGCTTAAAGATTTAATTTTAGGATATTTTTTGGATGAGAGTTTTGAAAAGGTTATTGAAATAGCATCTAAATTAAGAAGTATAGACCAAAGGTCATGTTTATTAACGTTGTATTCTTATAAAAATTTAAATGAAAATTTTACTGATACTAGGGAATTTAAAATTTTTAAAAGTGATTATAAAAATGATGATTGGAATAATATAATTGACAGATTTCATATACCGGATGAAAAAATTAACTCTAATTTAAAAGATTTTTCTAAGAGGATTTAGAAATGGCGAAAGGATACAAAATTCTTGAAAATGTGATTATATTTTGCCACATGAGGCGAACAAATTGCTATAACAAATGTAGATAGTAAAATTAAAAAAATTCTATTTTTAAATTTTTTTATTAATTTTATTTGATTATCTGGAAGTTTCTTCTCTTTGTATTAAATAAACATAAAGCCTCTAATACATAATTGTCCTTATTAATTGCAAGAAATCCAGTTTATGAACGAGGAGCATCACCAGATTTTTTGTAAAGATGTTAATATCAGTCTTTATCTAAATAAAATCTTCAACAATTATAGGTTCTGTGTTTAAAAGAACGTAAGAACAAACATTCCACTTTGATCGTTCAGTTTTTGCTCCAACTTCATAGTTATCATCTACACCAGCGGCTTCCATTGAACATTGAGCTTCTCAATCAAAAAGATTAAATTTCGCTTGTTCATATTCTGTTATATCTTTTGTAAGATCAAAATAAATCAGGAACAAATTAGAACTGGAGCGTCGATTAAACCTGTTTAACAATAGCTTGTCCTCTTCTAATTTCATTGCTAGATCTTGTAGAAAAATCAGTATTTTATGGACTTGGTATAAAATTTTATCTCCAGTCTTTGAATTATACTAACTAAGTAAAATTTTAAAGTGACTGTAATTTAAATTTTATTTTAAGATATGGCTATAAATTAAATTGAAGTATTAATAAGAATCAGAAGATACAATTATATTTTGCTTTAATTATTTAAAATTTTGGTTCTGACTTAATCCTAAGATGATTAAATAATATACATTTTCAAATTTTAAAAATTATTGCAAAAATATAAGCCATTGATTTTATTTGAAAATTTAGAAAACTAAATTGTAATTGTTTGAATTCTAAATTTTGCAATTCATAAACCCATCACAAATTATTCTGATTGACTATTATAAAAATTTAGAAAGGTAAAATATGAAAAAATATATCTTATTATTTGTATTCTTATGCATAAGCAATTTTAGTTTTGCAGACGGGCATACAAAACCCATCAAAATAGGAATTTTACATTCACTATCCGGGACTATGGCTATCTCTGAGACTACGCTTAAAGATACAATGTTAATGCTAATAGAACAACAAAATAAAAAAGGTGGTATCCTAGGCAGGAAAATAGAGCCAGTTGTTGTAGACCCTGCTTCAAATTGGCCTTTATTTGCTGAAAAAGCCAGAGAATTAATCACAGTTCAAAAAGTTGATGTTATGTTTGGATGCTGGACATCAGTATCTAGAAAATCAGCGTTACCTGTATTAGAAGAGTTAAATGCCCTTCTATTCTACCCAGTTCAATATGAAGGTGAAGAGAGTTCTAAAAATGTTTTCTACACAGGAGCTGCTCCAAATCAACAAGCAATTCCAGCTACAGATTATTATTTAGATGAGTTAGGGGTTAAAAAGTTTGCATTACTTGGAACAGATTACGTATATCCTAGAACTACTAATAAAATACTAAAACAATATCTAATTGATAAAGGCATTCCAGAAAGTGATATATTCGTCAATTACACTCCTTTTGGACATTCTGATTGGTCCAAAATAGTATCTGACGTAGTTTCTCTTGGGGCTGATGGAAAAAAAGTTGGAGTTATATCTACTATAAATGGTGATGCAAACATTGGCTTCTACAAAGAATTAGCTGCTGCTGGCGTAAAAGCAGATGATATACCAGTTGTAGCATTTTCAGTTGGTGAAGAAGAATTATCGGGGTTAGACACAACGAATTTGGTTGGGCATTTAGCAGCATGGAATTATTTTCAGTCTGCTGAATCTGATTTAAATACAAGTTTCATAAAAGCTTGGAAATCTAAAATGGGTGATAAACGCGTAACAAACGATCCTATGGAGGCTCACGTTATTGGATTTGAAATGTATGTAAAAGCTGTGGAGAAAGCCGGCACTACTGATGTTAATGCTGTAAGAAAAGCTATGTATGGGATGAAAGTTCCAAATCTAACAGGTGGAACAGCAGAAATGTTACCTAATCACCATTTATCCAAACCAGTTTTAATTGGAGAAATTCTGGAGAATGGCCAATTTGATATTATTAGTCAAACGAAAGAAGTTCCTGGCGATGCTTGGACTAATCACTTAGCAGAATCAGCACCATTAAAGTCTGACTGGAAAACACTTGGTTGTGGTATGTATAATACTAAGACAAAAAAATGTGTTCAGATTAAATCAAATTACTAATTAAACTATAACGGAATAATGCTATGAATAATTCATAGCATTATTTTTGCTTTAAAATGAAATATTTTTTTTTAATATTATTTACTATTTCAGGAATAAATCCCACTTTCTCTGACGAGAGATTAAGAAGTTTTATTAATGAAAATTCTAACTACATTATTAAGAGTTCTTCAAAGACAGTTGATAATATTTTAAAAAAAGTAGATGATTTTAATGAAGAATCAGTTACTCAATTCTTAACTCTTTGGAAAAATAAAAAATTATATTATATAAAAAAATCCAAAAATATAGTCTTAGCAAAAAAGGCTGATGATAATAGTTATAAAGTATTTGACATTTTCTCCAAACCTTTAATAAAAAAACTTTCTAAAAAGAATTTAAAAAAAATCAAACCAAACAGTGGCGTTAGAGCAAAAATTTCCTCTGCACTAGTTCGTTTTCAAATATTCAGTAAAGATGAAGAAAAAAGGTTAAACAGCATTAAAGCTCTTGAAAAAAAAATACTTCCTGAGCATTTGGATCTATTGAGAAAGGCTTTGTCCCTCGAACAAAATATAATGTTAAGAGATAGATTACAGAATTTATTGTATCTTGCCATATTAGAATTTAGCCAAAACAAAATTGAAAAGATAAAAGTTTTAGATAAATTATCTGGTAATACGTCCATTGAGATACGAGCAGCATTTTCAAAAGTTTTAAGAACCTCCAAAATTATGGCCACAGATGATCTTAAAAAACTGAAAAATAAAAACGTGGCACGTATTATCATTCCTGAAAAAACTATTAAAAACAAATACGGCGAAGCAGAGCCAATTAATATACTTTTTAAAAATAAACCGGAATTAAATATTTTAAAAGCTTATGAGATTGCTGAAAGAAGTGGTTATGTAAATAAAAGAGTCAGTCTTGAAAATATAAAAAATATTCTAGAAAGCAATATTGAAAATGGAAAAGTTTTCGGTGTTAATGTTATTGAATTGAATAATTTTTCAAAAAGAATTGATATTTATAATAAATTTGCTGTCGAAAATAATAAAGAATTATATAAAACTGTCTCTGATTTAGAAAATGATTTAAGCAAATTTCACTTTTATACCACCTATACGGAAAAGAGCAAAAAAGTCACTGATAAAGCTATACAAATTTTAAGTTCCATAAATTTGAAAGTAAAATTTTATAAGTACTTAGACTTATTAATTGATGGTTTAAGTTTGGCTTCGATTTACTTTTTAGGTGCTATTGGTTTAGCAATAACTTTTGGAGTTATGCGTGTTATTAACATGGCACATGGAGAATTCATTATGATGGGAGCTTACACTGGATACATAGTACAATTATATATATCTAATCACACATTATCTCTTATAATTGCATTTCCACTCGCATTTCTAATTACTTTTTTAGCTGGGGTCATTATGGAAAGGCTAGTAATAAGACATCTTTACAAAAATCCACTGGATACATTACTTGCTACTTTTGGAATAAGTATAGCTTTACAACAGCTTGCAAAAAATATTTTTGGGACACAAGCTAGACCATTAACATCACCACAATGGCTTGATGGAGCTTTGACAATTAATGACGATCTTTCTATTAGTTATATAAGAATTGCTATATTTATTCTTGGATTAATCTTTTTTTCACTTCTTTTATTTGTAATGAAAAAAACAAGATTTGGCTTAGAAACAAGATCAGTTACACAGAACCCTGCAATGGCCGCAAATATGGGTATAAATCCTGAAAAAATTAACATGCTAACTTTTGGTTTTGGATCAGGTATTGCAGGAATTGCTGGGGTTGCAATTGGTCTTTTTTCTAAAGTAACATCGGAATTAGGTTCTGAATATATTGTCCAAAGTTTTATGACTGTTGTAGTCGGCGGTGTTGGAAGCATTTGGGGGACACTTGCAGGCGCCTCACTTATTGGTTTTTTACAAAAAATAATAGAATGGTTTAATCCCTCTAATACTTTAGCAGCTCAAACTTATATGATTATTTTTATAATTTTATTTATACAGTTCAGACCTAGAGGATTGATAGCTTTAAAAGGAAGAGCAGCAAATGATCAATAAAATTAAAGATCCCCTGAGTCAGCATTTATTAATTTTTGTAATTACAATGTTTTTGTTTACAATATTAGTTACTTTTCTAAGTGAACCTTACGGAATTAATTTAATTTCAACAAGTTTTGTTAAGGTTCTTGGAAAAACTTTATGTCTTTGCATAGCGGCAGTTGCTATGGATGTAGTATGGGGCTACTGTGGTATACTTTCTCTAGGACATTTTGCTTTTTTTGGATTGGGTGGCTACATGATTGGAATGTGGTTAATGTATGAAAGGACGGAATTAATTGTTTTAAACTCTATCAATGAACAGCAATTACCTTTAACTCCTTCGGAGTTAAAAGAAGCTATAGGAAATCAAATTTTTGGAGTAGTTGGGGGGAAAGAAATACCCAATATCTGGATTTTTGCTGATAATATTTATATGCAGTTACTTTTAGTTGTGTTGGTTCCAGGTCTTTTAGCGTTTATATTTGGTTGGCTAGCATTTCGTTCCAGAGTAACTGGTGTTTATCTTTCTATATTGACACAAGCGATGACTTTAGCTTTATCATTATATTTGTTTCAAAATGATAGTGGTTTAAGAGGTAACAATGGATTATCAGGGCTTCAAAATATTCCACATATTGAGGGATTAGGTCAACCAAGTATATCTATTTGGTTCTTTTGGTTTAGCTCTATTGCTTTACTATTAACTTTATTTATTTTTAAATTTATTCTTAATAGTAAATTTGGATCTGTAATTACTGCTGTTCGAGATAATGAAACTCGGTTACGTTTTTTTGGATACAATGTTGAATCTTATAAGCTTTTTATATTTGTTTTGACAGCAATTATTACAGGACTGGCTGGAGCAATATATTATCCCCAAGCAGGCATAATTAATCCAGCTGAAATTGCTCCTATAGCTTCAATTTACCTTGCAGTATGGGTGGCAATTGGCGGAAGAGGAAATCTATATGGAGCAATTTTGGGGGCGTCTAGTGTCTCTTTGTTATCATCCTGGTTTACTGGAGGAAATGCGCCTAATATTCCTCTAGGTTTTTATACAATAGAGTGGGTTAATTGGTGGACTGTATTTTTAGGAATAGGTTTTGTTTTGATTACTATTTTTAGTAAAAATGGTCTTATTGGGTTTTTAAACAATATTTTTATTAAGATAAAATGAGAACTTTACTTGAAGTAGATAATGTCTCAGTCTCTTTTGATGGTTTTAAGGCAGTCGATAACTTAAGTTTTACTATTGGATATAATGAACTTCAAGCTATCATTGGCCCAAACGGAGCTGGCAAAACCACTTTTATGGATATCATAACAGGTCAAACTAAACCTGACAGCGGAAACATTTTATGGGGTGAAAAAAGTACTAACTTAAATAAAAAAAATGAGACAGAAATAGCTCTCCTCGGTATTGGAAGGAAATTTCAAAAGCCTACTGTATTTGAAAATAAAACTTTAATTGAAAATCTTATTTTATCTCAAAAGAAAAATAGAAATCCATTCAATGTTTTGTTTCAAAGAAATTCGGAACATGAAATAAATAGTATTATTAAAATACTTAAAGATATTAATCTTTTCAATATTAAAGAGAAAAGAGCTGGTGAAATAAGTCATGGTCAAAAACAATGGCTAGAAATAGGTATGCTTTTAACTCAAAATCCCAAATTGTTATTAGTTGATGAACCAGCCGCTGGAATGACGCCAAATGAAAGAAATCAAACAGTTCAAATTTTAAAAAAACTTTCAAAATCTAGTTCTATTATTGTAGTAGAACATGATATGGAATTCGTTCGTAATTTAAATTGCCGAGTTACCGTATTAAATGAAGGAAGTATTCTTTCTTCAGGTTCAATTGATTTTGTCTCTCAAAATGATGAAGTTATAGAGGTATATTTAGGAAGATAATGATATTAGATGTAAAAAACTTGGAATTTAATTATGGATCTTCTCAGATTTTATTTAATGTTTCTGTTAGAGCAAAAAAAGGAAGTATTACATGCTTGATGGGTTCGAATGGTGTTGGGAAAACTTCTCTTCTTAAATTTTTATCAGGTTCCAACAACGCTGTTAATGGCAAATACTTATATAAAAATCAAAATGTATTTAATCTACCATCTCACAAATTAGCTCAATTAGGTATTAGTTATGTTCCACAGGGTAGATTTATTTTCCCACTTTTAACAGTAAAAGAAAATTTAGAAATTGGTTTTGTATGTTTAAATAAAGACAATTGGTTCATTCCTGACGAAATTTTTGACTTATTTCCAATTTTAAAAAAAATGCTTGATAGAAAAGGTGGTGATTTATCAGGAGGGCAACAGCAACAGTTAGCAATAGCTAGATCTTTAATTACGAGACCAAATCTTTTGTTAATGGATGAACCTACGGAGGGTATACAGCCAAGTATAATAAAACAAATTGGAGAAGTAATATTGTATTTAAAAAAAGAGAAAAAAATGACTATTTTCTTGGTCGAACAATATTTTGATTTTGCTTTTGGTTTGTCTGATTATTTATATTTAATGCAGAGGGGAAAAATTATTCAAGAGGGAGCTAGGAATAATTTAGATAAAAAGGCATTTAAAAAACAATTAAGTATTTAATTTTTAATTTCATCAATCATAAATTTTTTAAAGACTTTTAATCGTGGGTCATTTTTTAAATCAAATTTATAGCATAATGAAATATTCACCTTTGGTCCTTTTAATTCTGACAATATTTCTTCTAGTTTTATAAAACTCTCCATCCAACTTGGTAATGAAGATATTCCAATTGAATTTTGAGTAGCTTCGACAATACCATGAATATTAGAGATTTCTAATATGGGTTCCCTAGTATTATTCTTTTCTCTTCCAATATTCAGTAACCAATTTAATCTATTTCTATTTAGAGGAGGTTGTGCTGTTTCTCCATAAGCAATGATTTTATGATCATCAAGTTCACTTATTGTTTTTGGGAAACCAAATTCTTTAATGTATTCCTTAGAAGCATAAATCTTATATTGAAACTCAGAGATCTTAGTTTGAATATCGTCTTGAGATGTGCTTTCTGTCATTCTAACTTCTATATCAGAAGAATAATGCAATACTTTTGGTTCTGAGTCTCTTAGGTTAAGCGCAATTTGTATATGTGGATAACTTGAAATAAACTTTTTAATTCTGGGTGTTATCCATAAAGCACCAAAAGCATTAGTTGAAGCAACTCTTAATTTTCCTACTGGTTCTAATGAGGATTTAATATCTTTAATATTTTCAATTCGTGAATATATGTCATTAACTTTTTTAAATAAATTTTTACCTTCTGGAGATAAGGATAACCCCTTAGAATTGCGAAAAAAAAG
Source organism: SAR116 cluster bacterium AG-426-A06 (assembly GCA_003210115.1). Lineage (GTDB taxonomy): Bacteria > Pseudomonadota > Alphaproteobacteria > Puniceispirillales > Marisalimonadaceae > TMED54. Next base: position 13,059 of record QCNM01000012.1, read on the forward strand.
TTTCATTTTCATTTCATTTTCCAACACACTTATTTGCCTACTTAGAGAGGAGTGACTAATATTCATAATATCAGACGCTTTTTTTAAATTAAGTGTTTGAGAAACGATATGAAAATATTTTAACCTATCCCATTTCATAATTAAGCATCTCTCATATTTAAAATACTTGAATTCGAAAAATTGAAATCCTGAGTATGTCAATTTTAAATTCAAAATGTTTCTTCAATATTTTATAAGTATGAAGAATAATAATCTCCTCCTATTATTTGAAAAATTGCATACCCTTAATTGGGTATGCTTTTTCAAAATTAAGCAATAATTAGTGATTTCTTTTTATTAATTAATTAATGAATGTATAACTTTTAGACAATATTTACGAAAATCTAAAATTGTGAAAAAAATATTTAAAAATTAAGTTGATAGTCTAACAAAGAAAATAAAATTATTAATTTAAGATGTTAGCCATCCACCATCAACATCTATGGTTGTTCCAGTAATGAATTCATTTTCTATGGCAAATATTATACCTTTTGCAACTTCTTTAGACGTGCCGGCTCTTGGAATTAAATTATTTTGTGTTGCATTTTTATAAAATTCTTCTCTTTCATTACCTTTAAGAGGACTCATTGGTGTGTCAATTACTCCAGGTGATACAATATTAATTCTTTTAGGGGCAATTTCAGGAGCTATACCTCTTGCAAAAGCCTCAACGGCACCACCGACTGATGAAATTGCTATTTGACCTGGTCTACACTTTCTTGCAGGCGATCCGCTGACTAAAACAATATTTCCATTATTTGCAAGATACTCTGTGCCATATCTAACTACATTTGTATATCCCCAAAGTTTTGCAAATGAGCTTCTATATCCTTCTAAATCCATTTTAAGAAAAGGTCCAACAGCTCTTGTGCCTCCAGTAGCACAATTTATTAAAACATCAAATTCTCCTTGATTTTTAAAAAAGGATTTCAAAGCCTCTTCATCAAGAACATCAATTTTTTCAAGAGTTACATTTTCAGGAACATTAGTCATTTTATCAGGATTTCTACTAATTGCGATTATCTCTGCAGCACCTTTTTCAGACATAATCTTAGTAGCTGCTTCTCCAATACCTGAAGTTCCACCAAAAATAATAATTTTCTTTCCTGATATATTCATAAAAATCCTTTTAAATTAAATAACATTTGAAAATTCTTTTTATTAATAACATTATTATTTCAAAAATTAAATACAATTTAAGGTGAATAATGACTACAGAAATGTTTAGAAATAACTCATATTTAAAATCTTGTAATTCTAAAATAATAAAAATTGAAGATGATGGCATTATATTGAATCAAACTATTTTTTATCCAGAAGCTGGTGGACAGCCTGGAGATAAAGGAAAAATTATAATAAGAAATGAACAAATTGATGTGCTGGATACTAGGTACGTAAATAATGAGATAATACACGTATTAGAAAATATTTCTAATTTAAGTGTAGATGATGAAATAGAATGCAAAATTGATTGGGAAAGAAGATTTAATATTATGCAGGTTCATACTACTTTACACCTCCTATGTTCATTAATTTCTGCACCAGTAACGGGAGGTCAGATTAATGAAAACAAAGGTCGACTTGATTTTGATTTAGAATCAAAACCCAATAAAGAAGAGATATTGGAAGGATTAAACAATTTAATTAAACAAAATTATGAGGTAAGCATTTCTAGTATATCTGAAACTGAACTTGATGAAAAACCTGATTTAGTAAGAACAATGGCTGTTCAACCTCCTAGAGGTAAAGGAGAAATTAGAATGATTGATATTGGAAAAGGTGTTGATTATCAACCTTGTGGTGGCACGCATGTTAATAATACAAGTGAAATAAGAGAAGTAAAAAAAATCAAAGTTGAAAACAAAGGTAGAATGAATAAAAGGGTTATTGTTGATTTCCTATAAAAACCAATTTAGGAGTTAATTGATTTTATTTTTTCTAAAAAATTTTCTTCTTGAATAATCATACAATTTTTATAATCAAGACTTCCTTCAGTATGTTTATATTCATTTATACAACTTTTTTTCCAAACTCTTTCAATTTCTCTTATATTTTTAGAGCAATTGAAAATAAAAAAAAAACTTATCAATAATATTAAATTTTTTATATACATACTTGTTATCTTTTACATATAATTTCAAATGGGTACGTTCTATTTTCAATTATTGATTGCATTGAATTCTTAGAACGTTCTAACATAGAATCACCACCAATCACATGTATTCCCAAAGTAGTCTTTTCATTAGATTGGCCTTTTTTTAAAAGTGAATTATATCCAGATATATATTTTTCTCCTGTACTAATAATTTCTATGTTTTTAAAGCCTATTTTTTTCAAAACGCTTTTTGTATATTCAGGGGTTTTTAGGAAACTCATATCTTCATTATCTGCCCAAGGCAAAGGAAAAATTGGACTACCTTTAGTTCCCAGACCATGCTCACTAAAACCAAAAATAGCTCCTTTTTTTAAAACACGGAAAGTTTCATTAAAAAATTGTTCTCTATCTTTAATATTCATAGTTACATGTTGAGACACAGCACCATCAAAAAACTCAGTTTGATAGGGTAAATTTTCTCCATCGCCTTTTAAAAGTTTAACTTGATGATCAATTTGTGTAAGTTTATTGAAATAATTACCTATTTCTATAAAAGCTTCAGTTATATCAATTCCATAAACATTGCAATTGAACCTCTTTGAGAAATATCTTGCGGGACCACCTAATCCGCATCCTATGTCAATAATAGTCGATTTTTTGGTAAAATTCAGTTTGTCAGCTAGCTCAATTGTTGCTGCTATTCCTCTTGCGTGATACTGATCTAAAGGGAACAAATCTTCAATCTCTAATCTTTTATCTAAAAGATTAGCTTTTTTAAGAGCAATATTTACTCTTTCATGTATATCTCCTCGTGTCCAAAATTCTTCAAAATTCATAAAATTCTCTAATTATCATTAATGATAAATTCTGCACATCTCTCTCCAATCATCATGCAGGGACCATTGGTGTTGCCAGAAATTAAAGTAGGCATGATCGAAGCATCTGCAATTCTTAAATTTTCTAAACCTTTAACTTTTAATTTTTCATCTACAACAGAAAGTTTATCTTGTCCCATTTTACAGGTGCCAGATGGATGATAAAGAGTTTCAGCTTTATCACGAATAAATTGAAGAATGTCTTTATCAGAAGAAAAATTATCACCGGGTTGTAACTCTTCTCCACAATAATTCTGAACTTCTTCAGATCCCATTATTTTACGAACAAGTTTTACTCCTTCAACCAAAGTGTCTCTGTCAAGAGGATTATCGAGAAAATTACAATTTATTTCTGGATACTCTTGAGGATTATTAGATCTAATATGAATGCTACCTCTACTCTCAGGTCTATTTTGATTTACTGTACAAGTTATGCCAGGATCTTTCCCTAATGTTCTTTTCCCATTATCTAGTACCACTCTATAAGGAATAAAGTGTACTTGAATATCAGGTGATACTAATTCTGGTCTTGTCTTAAAAAACCCTAAAACAGGTGCAGATGGTAAGTTTAAAAACCCATCTTGATTAAAAGCGTAATATAGAGCTTGTTTTATTAAACCAAATCCTCTTGCTTTTTCATTGTATGAGAGACCTGGTTTTTTTATTTTATAAACTATTCTAGGTCCAATATGATCTATTAAATTCTCACCTACACCCTGTAATTCATGAATAACTTCAATATTATTTTGTTTTAAAATTTCTGGCCTGCCAACTCCAGAAAGTTCTAAAATTTGAGGTGAATTTATTGCGCCACCAGATAAAACAATTTCATTATTACAAAAATACTTTTCAATTTTACCTTTTTTTAATATCTCAATTCCAACAGCTTTCTTATTTTCAAAAATTATTCTTGTTACAAGGCTTTCAGTTAAAACATTTAAATTATTTCTATTTTTAATGGGATCAATGTAAGCAACTTTGGCACTCATTCTTTTCCCATTAGAAATAGTAGTTTGAGTGAAAGCAAATCCTTCTTGATCGCCAGAATTATAATCTTCGTTAAAGGGAATGTTTAATTTTTCGCCTGCTTCAAACATAGCATCATAAATTAGGTTTCTGTCAGTAACTTGAGATATGTTTACTAAGCCTTTTTTTCCTCTTAAATCTTCACAAGGATTTACATAGTTCTCTAATTTTTTAAAAAAGGGGAATACTTCTTCAGATGACCATCCTTTATTTCCCATTTGAGCCCAAATATCATAATCTAAACTTTGACCGCGTACATAAACTAAACCGTTAATAGCACTAGATCCACCAACTAATTTACCTCTTGGGATTGGTATATTTCTATTGGACGTTTTTTCATCTGGATTAGATCTATATCTCCAATTTACAGTGGGATGATCAATCAATAATGCAAAACTAACAGGAATTCTTGTTAGAGGATGATTAGATTTTCCAGCTTCTAATAAAAGCACAGTTTTATTTTTATCAGTTGATAGTCTATTAGCGACTGCACATCCAGCAGATCCAGCACCTATAACGATGTAATCAAATCGATTAGACATAAATTCTCCAAGAAATATTTTAAAATTTGATTAACAAAATATCCAAGTTAATTAAACTCTAAGTGTACATTAAAAACTACTAAGAAATTAATAAAAATATAATTTAAACACAAATATTAATATTAAAATTATTAAAATTATTGTAGTTTCATGCTCATAATGGATTTAATTTTAGATGTTTCTCAAATTGTTTTAGCAGATATTGTTCTGTCGGGTGACAATGCTTTAATAATTGGTATGGCTGCTGCTTCATTTGCAGAAAAAGATAGAAGAAAGATTATTTTCTTTGGACTTCTTGCTGCAGCTATACTTCGTATTTTGTTTGCATTAGTAGCATCTTATTTAATAACAATTCCAGGTCTGCTTCTTGTAGGAGCTCTATTACTGTATTGGGTTTGCTTTAAATTTTATCAAGACATAAAGGAATTTTCAAAAAGTGATGAAAAAAATAAAGAGGATGTTACAGAAAAGGTTAAAGGTAAAAGCATGAAAAATGCTTTAATTACAATTACAATAGCTGATATTTCAATGTCCTTAGATAATGTTATTGCTGTCACAGCAATTGCTAGAGATCAAACTTATTTGCTAATGTTTGGAATTGGGTTTTCAATTTTATTAATTGCAATTTTTGCATCTGCAATTGTTAGGTTATTAACAAAATTTAAATGGTTATCATATGTTGGATTAGTATTCTTGATATATCTATCTACTGAAATGGCAATTGATGGTTATTTTCAAATAAAACCTTATATCAGTTTTTAATCAAATTATTTATAATCTTTTAAAATTTCATCTGAAATTTTAAGAAGTAAATTATCATTTTGCCATGAAGTTATAACCTGGACACCTATTGGAAGAGAGTTTTCCCCTATTAATAATGGTAAACTAATTGTAGGAACACCCATCATAGTCCAATATCCATTAAACATAGCATTCCCAGTTGTTGATAGGTCTCTAGGTGCTTCACCTGGAGCAGCTGGAGTGATTAGTGCATCAAACTTTTTGAAAATTGCACTTAAATCAAATTTCATTTTTTTTGCATTTTCAATAGCGTCAACATAATCTGAAGCATTTAGATTAAGTCCATTTTCAATTCTATTAATTGTGTAAGGATGAAGGTTTTCGTTATCTTCCTTGTAAACTTTTTTTAGTGATGAATATATTCCACCATTCATTATTATCTCATGATTCTGAAGAGCATTATCAAAAGATTCAGGTAAATTTATTTCAGTAATATTTAATTTGCTGTTGTTTATAAATTCTTCAAAGTTTTCCTTCATACCTTCATCACCTTTAGGCCATGCAGGTCCTTTTACAAAAGCAAATTTATAATCAGATTTTTCAATAATATTTTCTTTTAAAGAAAAATTATTTATCATGTCATAATCATTTTCATCATATGAAATGATTAAATTAGAAATAATTCTAATATCCTCAATACATCTTGCATAAACACCTGGTTGATCTAATCGATAAGAAATTGGAGAAATACCAGATCTAGAAATAGATCCAAAAGTTGGCTTAAAACCTATTATTCCATTATATGAAGCAGGCCTTAAAACTGACCCACCAGTTTGAGTTCCAATTGATGTGGGTATCATTTTGTCGGCTACAGCAGCAGCTGATCCAGACGAAGAACCGCCAGGTGTACACTCAAGGTCATTTGGATTTTTTGTTTTTCCAGGAGCTGATAGAGCAAATTCAGTTGTTACACATTTACCAAATATAATGATATCATTTTCTCGTAATAATTTTACAAGATGCGCGTCTTCTTTGGGTTTTCTGCCTAAACAAGTTTTTGAGCCATTTTCTGTTGGAAAGTCTTTAGTATCAATAATGTCTTTTATTCCTATGGGAATCCCAGCAAAAGATTTTTGCAAATTGTTTGATCTTTTTTCATCAATTTTTTTTGCGTAAGACTTAACTAAATCATCATTTAAAAAAGCCCATGCCTCAACATTTGGTTCTCTTAATTTAATGTGGCTCATTAACTCAGAAACATATTCAACTGCACTTAGTTTATTGGAGTTAAATAACTTTAAAATTTCAAATGCATTTAAATCTATCAAGTTCATTGAATTTTTATTGCCTCGGCCTCAATTTCAACTTTCATTCTAGGATCTACTAAAGCGCTTACTTCTAGTAAAGTGGATGCGGGTTTGTGTTCCCCAAAATATTCAATTCTTTTTGGATTAATAATTTTTCTATCACTTATATTAGTTAAAAAAATTCTAACCTTCGTAACAGATGAAAAATCTCCACCACCAGCTTTTAAACAAGTATCAAAATCTCTCATTGCAATATCAAATTGATCCTTTGTATTTTCTGGTATTGAATTATCATAATTCATTCCAACTAAACCTGATATCCAAATTATGTTATTTGCTTCTACGACATGACAATAGTGACTAACTGGTTGTAAAATATCAGGTATCTGAATTCTTTTTATCATAATAATAAAACCTAAAAAAAATATTGATTATTAACTCTATATTATAAAGACTAACCTGAACAATAAATTTCTTAAGAAAATAAATACAGATAAATAAAATGCCAAAAATTGTATATTTAGATAATTTACCTGCTCAAGAAGGTGTATCAATTTTAGAAAATCAAAATAAGATAGAAGTTATAAAAATTGAAAGTAATAATCTTGAACAATCTTTCAAAGAATTGGAAACAGCTCATGCTTTTCAAGTTTCAGCTGCTCGTGATGAAGTACCAAAAATTTTTCACGTTAATGAAGAATTTTTATCAAAAACACCAAATTTAATTTTAGTCTCATCGGGGGGTGCTGGATATGACACTATAGATGTAGAAGCATGTACTAAAAGAGGTATTCTTGTAGTTAATCAAACTGGTGGGAATGCCGAGGCGGTTGCTGAACACGCTGTAGCACTAATGCTTGATTTGTTAAAAAGGGTCACTGAAACTGATCTCTTGTTAAGAAAAGGGTGGAGTGGAGCAAGAGAAGATTTTATCGGTAGGAATTTATTTGAAAAAACAGTTGGATTAATAGGTCTTGGGAATACGGGAGGTAGGGTAGCAGAAATTTGTCAAAATGGATTTAATTGCGACATCCTTGCTTATGATCCTTATATCTCTAATGAACGATTTTCTAAATTCAATGCAAAAAAAACAAACTTAGATGAATTGCTTTTTGAAAGTGACATAGTATCAGTTCATATTCCTTTAACAAAAGAAACTCATAATTTTATTGATAAAAATTTTTATTTAAAAATGAAAAAGGGCAGCGTTTTTATTACAACCTCAAGAGGTTCTATTCATAATGAGAACGATTTAGAAACTTTTTTAAAAAATGGCCATCTATCTGGAGCAGGTTTAGACGTTTGGGAAAAGGAGCCACCTAATTCTAATCATAACCTATTAAAAATGCAAAATGTTGTTGCTACACCTCATATGGCTGGGGTGACTATAGACAGTAGAAAAAAAATGTCAGAATTTGTAGCTAATCAGTTATTAAATATTTTGAGCGGGGGTGTTCCCGAAAGACCTGTCAACAAAGAAATATTATCATCATTTAAGTCCAAATTATCAAAAATAATTTAAAAAATAAAGGAGACTATATGAAAACATTATTAATTACTGGAGGTAGTCAAGGTATAGGGAAAGCTACAGCTCTTGAAGCTGCAAAAAAAGGGATGTTTATTGGCATTAATTATAATTCTAACGATAAAGCTGCAGAAGAAACATTATCAGAAGTAAAACATTTAGGTGGTGAAGGAATATTATTAAAATATAATGTATCCAAACATAGTGGAGTAAAAGATATGTTTGAAAAATTTGTTAATACTGCAGGATCCTTAGACGGTATTTTTAACAATGCAGGTACGACTGGTCCAGTCTCTAAAATTCATGAATTAGATCCAAATGATTTTAAATCGTTAATAGATACAAATGTTATAGGTGCATTTAATGTTGCTCAAGAAAGTTCTAAAATAATGATTAAGCAAAAAAAGGGTAATATTGTAAATATGACATCTATCGCTGCTGACATTGGTGGAGCTGGAGAGCTAGTCCATTATGCAATGTCAAAAGGAGCTATTGATTCGTTAACTTATGGTATGGCAAAAGAGTTGGGTGTTTATGGAATAAGAGTTAATGCGGTTGCACCCGGTTTAATTGCAACTGATATTCATGAGAAAGCCGGTGATGCTTCGAGAGTAGAAAGGCTTATGCCAAGTGTTCCCCTTGGTCGTGTTGGGCTTGCAAAAGAAGTTGCAGACACTGTGATGTGGTTGTTAAGTGAAAAATCAAGTTATGTATGCGGTACAATTATAAGAATTTCCGGAGGTAGATGACTTTTTACAAATTTGGGTTTAATTGGTTTGTAAGAGGTTGTTTTGATTTTTTTAACTGTCTGTAAGCTATATATGAAGTTGATAAAATTATTATTGCTGACCCAATCCAAATTGTAATTAAAGGTACTTCATTAAAAAATATAAACCCTAAAGATACTGACCAAATTAATCTTAAATAATCTAGGGGTAATAAGAAAGAAATATCGGCTTTTGCTAGAGCGGCATTTAGACAATAATGTGTCATCGTGCCTGTTATTGCTACTAATAGATATAAAAATAATTGTTCTAAATTAGGTGTAGACCAAAATGGTATAGCTACAATAAAAGTAGCTGGGATCAAACCAGCTGCTTGCCAAAAAGTCATGCTTGCATTGCTTTCAGTGGTAGTTAATTTCTTGGCTATTAATAATGACATTGACCATATAAAAGAACCGCATAAGATTAACAAAGGACCAAGGCCTAACTGAATGTCGGGTCGAATGACAATTATAGCGCCCATGAAACCAACTATCATAGCCGTCCATCTTCTAATACCAACTTGCTCTTTAAGAAATAAAATAGCTAAAATAGTTGAAAAAATTGGTACTGTAAACATTAGCGCAGTAGCCTTTGAAAGTTCTGTAACGGATATACCGTAAAACATACAACACATTGCACCGCTTCCAATAATAGCTCTTGCAAATTGAAGCTTTTTATTTACTACATAAAGTGATTTAAGTCCTTCTTTCATAACAACAGGTAGAAATATAATCAATACAAATAAAGTCCTAAAAAAAGCTATTTGAAATGGATGACTTTCAAGTGCTGCTACTCTAATTAAACAATGCATTGATGCTGCAAACATTCCAGATACAACCATAAACAAAAGAGCAATAACAGAAAGTGGCAAATTATTAATTGATTTATAAATAATATTTATCATTATGAATTAAGAGTGTAGAATTATTTCTAATTTATTTAACATGATAAGGAAGTTAAGTAAAATTTTCTTTAGTAGGCAATTATGATACAGGCACTTTTATTTGATGTTTTTGGTACAGTTGTTGATTGGAGATCTGGCATATCAAAAGATTTTGAGTTAATTTCAAAAAAATACGGCCTTAAAAAAAATTCTAAACAATTTGCAGATGATTGGCGAGCTGAGTATCAACCTTCTATGGAAAAGGTGAGATCTGGAAACAGAGAATTTGTAAAACTAGATATTTTACACGATGAAAATTTAAAAAATATATCAAAAAATTATGGTTTAGATATTCTTTCAAATGAGGATTGGGATTGGTTGGTTAAGTCATGGCATAGATTGCCAGGATGGAAAGATAGTTCAAAAGGTCTTTTAAGATTAAAAAGTAAATTTATAATTGCATCACAGTCAAATGGTAATATTGAACTTATATTAAATATGTCTAAAAATTCAAAATTATATTGGGATATGATACTGGGTTCTGAAGTTGTGGGATATTACAAACCGCAACCTGAAGCCTATTTGATTGCATGTGAAAAAGTAGGGTTAAATCCAAATGAATGCATGATGGTAGCTGCGCATAATAGTGATCTTTCATCAGCTCGTAAGGTCGGATTGAAAACCGCCTTTGTATTACGTTCTAACGAACACGGTATTAATCAAAAATCAGATTTAAAGCCATTAGAGAGTTGGGATTACGTTGCAAATGATTTTTTTGATCTTGCTGATAAACTCGGTTGTGAAAAAGAGGTTACTTTAAATGGTATCTAAACCAATTGTTGGAATCATAACAAATGAAATTATTAATTTTAATGGAAGACAAATATCACATTCTACGGGAAAAAGGTATGTTAAATCTGTAATGGAATTTTCAAATGTAGTTCCTATTCTTATACCTTCCAGTATTTCTATAGATGATTTAGATGAATTATTGGAAAATATTCATGGGGTTTTACTAACTGGAGGAAGGGCTAATGTTGAACCACATCATTATGGTGCAGCAGAATTCCCTCCTGATGAACCAATTGATCCAGATAGAGACCGAACTGTTTTGCATATTATACCTAAATGTGTGTCCAAAAAAATGCCTATTTTTGGCATTTGTAGGGGGATACAAGAGATAAATGTTTCATTTGGGGGCACATTATTTTATAGGGTGCACCAAGAAGATGGTAAATTTGACCATCGCATGCCTAGAAATGAAGATGCAACTTTAGAGGAAATCTTTAAATTAAAACATCGAATTGATTTTACAGATGATAGTTACTTTAAAAAATTAATTAATCAAAACGATTTTATAGTTAATTCATTACATGGACAGGGTATAAATAAATTAGGAAATAACCTTAGGGTTGAAGCAAATTCTGAAGACGGTCTAATCGAAGCTATTAGTATTAAAAACTATCCAAGCTTTAGTGTATCAGTTCAATGGCATGCTGAATACCATCCTGAGAAAAAAGAAAATTCTTTAAATAAAAAACTATTTGAAAGCTTCGGGAAAGCTTGTTTAAAATATAAATCTTAATAAACAATTGGACCAATTGGAATTATCCTAGTAGGATTAATACTTTCGTGAGAAAAAAAGTAATGTCTTTTGATATGATCGTAAAAAGTTGTTCTTTTTATACAATCTAACTTTTTAAACTGTTCTAAGTACTTAGATAAATTTTTATAATCAGAAATTTTTTTCAAATTACATTTAAAATGGTAATGATAAACATTATCAAATCTTAATAACGTTGTAACAAGTCTAATATCTGCTTCTGTTAATTGATTATCAATTAAATAATTATTGCTATTAAGTTTTTCTTCTACTTTATCTAAGGCATTAAAAACGTTTTTAACGGCCTCATCATAAGCGGACTGAGTTTTAGCAAAGCCAGTTTTGTAAACTCCGTTATTAATATTAATGTAAACTTCATGATTAATTTTATTAATATCATTTTGTAAATTAGCTGGATAAAAGTCGTCATAATTATTAGTGATATCATTGAATGATGAATTAAAAATTCTTAATATTTCAGATGATTCATTATTAACAATTTGTTTGGTTTTTTTATCCCATAGAATTGGTACTGTGACTTTTGTACTTATCTTGTCAGAACATAATTGATAAATTTCATATAAATATTTTTTATTGTAGAGGGAATCACCATTTGCATTTTCAAAATCTGAATTAAATGACCAACCATTTTCCATCATGTCAGGATGTACAACATCTACAGAAATATGCTCTTTAAGATCTTTAAGTTCTCGCATTATCAACACTCTATGTGCCCATGGGCACGCATAACTTACATATAAGTGATATCGATTACTTTCAGGTCTAAAATTTTGTTCTTTTGAAATCCAATTTCTAAATTGACTTTCTTTTCTTACAAAAGCGCCACTTTTATCACTAGTAATTACTGAAGATTTTGTCCATTGACCGTTTAAGAGTTGTCCCATGATAATCCAAAAAAATTTCTATAATATAATAGAATAGTTCTATATATATTTAGAAAAAGAAATTTGCAAAATAAAATATTTAAAGAGGATTAAAATGGAAAAGATTGGAATAGTTGGTGCAGGATTAATTGGTTCAAGTTGGTCTGCTATTTTTTCATCTAGGGGTTTTGATGTAGTTATTTATGATAGTAACAAAAATGTTGAGAATGAATTTAAAAAAAGGGTTGCAACATTTTTAGAAGAATTAAAATTCATAGATAATAAAATCAATATTGAAGACTCCTTTCAAAATATTAAGTTTGTACATGATATCAATTATCTAAGTAATAATTGTACATTCATTCAAGACTGTTCTCCTGAAATAGTTGAAATAAAGCAGGAACTGTTTTCAAAGTTAGATAATTCATGTCCAGAAAATGTTATTTTATCATCATCATCTTCAGGCATGCCAATTTCTTTAATCACTCAAAATTTAAAAGGTAAAAATAGATGTATAATTTCTCATCCAGTTAATCCTCCTCATTTAATACCATGTGTAGAAATTTCTCCTAGTTCAAATACATCTGAAGAGGTTATTAGTAAAACAAAAGATATTTTTGGAAAAATAGGATTTTCTATTGTTTATGTAAAAAAAGAAATTGATGGTTTTATCTTAAATAGATTGCAAGGAGCTCTATTAAATGAAGCTGTAAAATTGTATAGTGAAGGCTATGCAAGCGCAGATCATATTGATTCAACTGTTAGAAATGGTCTAGGTTTAAGGTGGGCTTTCATGGGACCTTTTGAAACAATAGATCTTAATGCTCCTGGCGGAATTAAAGATTACATGCAAAGATATGGAAATATGTATTTGAACATGGAAAAAAATAATAAAATTTTGCCAGATTGGTCTGAAACAAATGCTATAAAACTTGAAAAAGAAAGACGTGAAATTTTGTCTACTGACCAATTACTAAAGCGTGCACAAAAAAGAAATGATATGCTTAAATCTCTTAGAAGACTAAAAAAAGATTTAAATGAGGAGGTATTTGATTAATGTCATCTTCTCTTGAAGGAGTGAGAGTTCTGGATCTTTCTAGATTAGCAGCAGGGAATATGATTTCACATATGCTGGCTGATCATGGTGCAGATGTCATTAAAGTTGAAAGACCTGAAAAGGGTGATGACTTAAGGACATGGAAAGTTAATAATATTTCGCACTGGTGGCATGTTTATTCAAGAAATAAAAGAAGCTTATCATTAAATATAAAAACTAAACAAGGGACTGAAATTTTAAAAAAACTTATTTCAACTGCAGATGTATTCATTGAAAATTTTGTTCCTGGCACTTTAGAAAAATGGGGTTACACAAAAGAAATTTTTGATTCATTAAATCATAATTTAATTATTGTGAGAATTTCTGGATGGGGTCAAACTGGATTATATAAAAATTTTCCTGGGTATGGATCCTTAGTAGAAGGAATGAGCGGATTAGCATCAATGACAGGGGAAGAAAATCAAGGTCCACTTTTACCTCCAACTGCGTTAGCAGACATGATATCAGGGCTATCTGGTGTTTCTGCGATAATGTTTGCATTATTTGCACAAAAAAATGAAAAAGCTAGGGGTCAGACTATTGATCTTTCGCTTTTCGAGCCATTATTTTCAATTATTGGTCCATGGGCGGCACATTATAAAATAACTGGAGAGCTACCTAAAAAAATGGGTAATAAAAGCCCCGTGGCTTCACCTAGAAATATTTATAAAACAAAAGACGATAAATATGTATCTCTTTCAGCTTCAATGCAAACAATGTGGGAAAAGCTTGCTAAAGTAATCAAAAGAGAAGATCTTATAGACAATGACCTTTTTTTGGATAATGAGAAAAGGGTAAAAAATCAAAATATTTTAGATCCAATTATTGAAGAGTTTATGTCAAAATATAATCAAAAAGAATTGCTAGAAATTTTTAAACAAAATGGAGTCACCGTCGGGCCTGTTTTAGATATTAGTGACTTAGTAGAACATCAATATATCAAAGATAGAGAAATTCTAATTAATTTAAACACAAAAGATGACGGTGAAATACCCATGCATAATGTGTTTCCAAGATTAAGTGAAACTAGTGGAAAAATAAAAAGAGAAGCACCTCAACTTGGACAAGATAATAATGACATTTTGTCTGAAATTGGATATTCAAAAGATGAAATATCTACATTAGAAAAAAGTAAAATTATTTAATTTTTTGTTGATTGATTTTTAGTTTATGTATTTAATTTAGATATGGACGGTTCAAATAGAGAAATAATTGAATTTGATTTGTTAATTAAAAATGGACAAATTATAGATGGGACTGGAAAACCATCTTTTTTATCTGATATTGGCATTAAAGATGGCATCATTAAAAAAATTGGAAAAATTAATGAAACCGCAAAAAAAATTATTGACGCAAAAAACCTTATAGTTTCACCTGGCTTCGTTGATATTCATACACATTACGATGGACAGGCTATTTGGGATAGCCAGTTAGCCCCTTCTTCTCTTCATGGAGTATCAACAGTTGTGATGGGAAATTGTGGTGTCGGTTTTGCCCCATGTAAACCTCAAGACCGCGAAAAACTTGTGGAACTTATGGAGGGAGTTGAAGATATACCTGCTCCAGTTATGCATGAAGGATTAAAATGGGAATGGGAAAATTTTAAAGAATATTTAAACGCTTTAGAAAAAAGAGAAAGAGATATTGATATTTGTACCTTATTACCCCATGCAGCATTAAGAGTTTACGTTATGGGTGAAAGAGCAATTAATCATGAAAAAGCAAATAAAGAAGACTTAAAAAAAATGCGTCATATAACAAAAGAGGCAATACTAGCTGGTGCATTTGGTTTTTCTACATCAAGAACTATAAGTCACAAAAGTTTAAAAGGTGAATACACCCCTACGCTTAGGGCACATGAAGATGAGCTAACAGAAATAGCTTTAGGTATGAAGGATGCTGGAGCAGGTTTTATGGAGATTGTATCTGATTGGAATGAACCAGATCCTGAAACAGAATTTAATATTCTTAAAAGAATAGCAAAAGCATCTGGGCGTCCAATAGTATTTAGTTTAACACAAAGACATGATAGGCCACATTTCTGGAAAGATTTGATGCAGATGTCTTTAGATGCCAAAGAAGAAGGTTTGTCAATTAGGCCTGTAGTTGCACCAAGACCAATAGGATTATTATTTGGTCTCAGAGGAAGTCAAAATCCTTTTTCTGGTACTGACACATTTAAGAAATTAAAAAATTTATCTCACGAAGAGAGAGTTTTTGAACTATCAAAAGATAATATTAAAAAACAAATCCTTTCAGAAGATAGATTAAAAAATAGTACTTTTCCACTTATACATAGAATAAGTTTTAGACATATGTACCGATTTGGATCCCCACCTAATTATGATCCTAACATTGAAGATAGTATTGAGTATATTGCTAAAAATAATGGAAGAACACCTGAGGATCTTGCCTACGATATTATGCTAGAGAACAAAGGAAACAATTTCATTTATGCACCACTTGTTAATTTTGTGGATAATAATTTTGATGTTTGTCATGAAATGTTAAGTGATCCTAATACAATTATGGGATTAGGGGATGGAGGTGCTCATGTTGGATTTATATTAGACGCAGGTTATCCTACTTGGCTTTTATCATATTGGACACGTGATAAAAAGTTATTTTCATTGGAAGATAGTATAAGAAGATTAACGTCAGATACTGCATCAGCAATAGGGTTATATGATAGAGGTGCAATCAAGGAAGGCCTAAAAGCAGACATAAATATATTAGATATTGAAAACCTTGGTTCTTCTGATCCCTACATGTTAAAAGATTTACCTGCAGGCGGAAGTAGACTAATGCAAAAGACGAGTGGTTACGTAGCAAATATTGTTTCAGGAAAAATCACTTATGTAAAAGGTAAAAAAGAAAATATTTTACCTGGGAAACTTGTAAAATTAATTAATATTCAACAAAAATTTAAAGAAAAAGATTTAGTTTAATATTCTAAGACGGATAAATTACACCTTTTCCATCTGATTGTTTGTCAAATAGTTCATAAGCCTCTTTAGCTTGATTAAGTTTCCATTCGTGAGTAAATAATTCATCAACTTTTAACTTTTTATCGGCAATGTACTCCGCACAGGCATATTGACCATGCTTTGAAAATGTCCAACTTCCTATTAAAGTGATTTGTCTTCTTAATAGATCATTACTAACATCAATATTAACGTCTCCACCTTCACCAACAAAACATGCTTTTCCCCAAGTTCGAAGACACTTAATACTTTGAGACCTCGCTTCAGGTGAAGAAGATGCATCAATTGATGCATGAGCACCTAATCCTTTAGTTAAATCTTTAATTGTATCTAGTACATTGTCTGTCTTTAGAGGATTTAATATATTTCCCGCTCCAAATGATTTTGCTCTATTTAATCTTTTTTGATTAGTATCTAATGCTATTACGTTTACTCCCATGCTAGATGCAATCATGACCGCAGATAAACCTACTGGCCCTAAACCAAAAACTACTAATGTTTCATGGGATCTTAAACTTAGTCTGTCTATAGCTCCCCAAGCTGTTCCAGTCCCACATGAAATTGCCGCACCACTTTTAAATGAAATATCTTCGCGTAGCTTTACAAGGGTATTAGCCGGACACTTCATATATTTGGCATGAGCTCCATGACCTGTTACTCCGAAAACTTCTCTTACACCGTCAACACATAATTGTTGCCATCCTGTTGAACAATGCACACATGTGCCGCATCCTTTATAGTGATGCTGCATTACATTCATATCTATTTTGAAATTATCTTTATTAACGTTTTTTCCTAATTCAACTATTGTTCCGCAGGGTTCATGGCCAGCAATTACTTGTTTATCTTCACCTCCTAATCCTAACGAAGAGGGACCTTCGACTGCTCTGTAAACTTTTAAGTCACTTCCACACATACCAGATGCCTTAATTTCAAGAATAACCTCATCTGGGCCAGGTGTTGGATCTTCAAATTCTTGTATTTCGAGTTTATGTTGTCCTAAAAATACTATGCCTTTCATAAAGCCTCAAATAATTAATTTCTAAATTTTTGATGACATCCCTTACAAGAAGCTGCCACTTCTCTAAATGAGGAAACTATATCATCTATGTTTTTATTTTTTGATATTTTGATTAATTTTGCGCTAGCATTTTCAAATGTTTTAATTGCTTTCTTAAATCCTTCAGGATCAGACCATATATTGTCACTAGCTTGACTTTTATTAGAGCTGCTAGCTTCACTACCCCTTGGGAAAAAATTATGCATTTCATTTGCCCATTCATTTAACTTTTCTGCTGACACTGTAATGACATTAAAGTTATTATCACTTAAGTTTTTATTTATAGTTCTCATAAGATTTTTGCTTGCTTGAAATTTTTCCATTCTTTCTTTAATTATGCCAGTAGCAACTTCGTTTGAGTATGAAAAAAATGGAAAAGTAATGAAAAATAAAATTAAAACAAATTTACATTTATACATTTTTATCTCCTTGATATGATTACTATAATGGCTAAATACAAAAAATTAAATGAACAATTGGATAAAGTAACTTATTTCATTATCTTTTTTGAATTTTTAAAGTTGGGCTGTACATCATTTGGGGGTCCAATTGCTCACATTGGCTTTTTCAGAGAGCATTTTGTAAATAAAAAAAAATGGATGGATGATAAGAATTTTTTAGATATTGTTTCTTTTTCAAACTTCTTACCAGGACCATCCTCTAGTCAAGTTGGTATGTGCATAGGCTATCTTCAAAAAGGATCTTTAGGAGCTTTTTTAGCATGGCTAGGTTTTACCTTGCCATCTGCAATGATTATGATTGGATCCGCATACGGTTTATTATTTTATAGTGATTTTTTTACAAATGGTCTTTTGAGTGGAATAAAGGCATGCGTAATTGTAATAGTCTTTCAAGCAATTTTGGGTATGTCTAAACAATTTTTAAATGATTATAAAAAAATTTTAATAACTATAGTTACCACATTAATTTTAATTTTTTTTTCAAATAATATTTATCAAATAATTTTAATAATAATTTCGGGAGTTTTAGGAAATTTCTTATTTTATAAAAAAATAAATGCAAAAAAAATATCCTTAACTATAGATTATAAACCATTATTTTATTTATTGTTATTTGCAATTATATTAATCATTTTTCCAATAATTAATCAAATTTACAATTCTGATATTATTTTAATTTCTGACAAATTTTTTAGAGTAGGTTCTTTAGTTTTCGGAGGGGGGCACGTTGTCTTACCACTCTTACAAAATGAAATAGTTAATTTTAATTTAATTGATAAAGATACTTTTTTGATCGGTTATGGGTTGGCTCAAATTATTCCAGGCCCCCTATTTACTTTTTCTAGTTTTCTAGGAACATCAATGGACTTATCACATCACAAAATTCTTTTAGGTATAACTTCATTAATTATGATTTTCCTTCCTTCATTTTTTCTAGTTTTTGGAGCTATGCCATATTGGTTAGTTTTAAGAAATATTCCAAAAGTAAAAGCTTTTTTGATTGGAGTTAACGCTTGTGTAGTGGGTTTACTAATATCTGCATTCTATAATCCCGTAATCACCTCTTCTTTAAATGACTATCAAAGTTTATTTCTTCTTGGCATTTCAATTATTATAATTTTCTTAATCAGAATTCCACAATGGGCATGTGTAATAATTGTTGCAGGCATTGGAAAAATAATTGATTTAAATATGTTTAATTTTTCTTTTGACTTTTTAATTTAAAGCATTAAACAAAAATTCAATATTATATCGGAGAATTTTATGGTAACTAAAAATGCTGAAGTTAACACAAATGAAAAAATAGAAGAAATTTCTAGTGGAGCAATGACCAAGGCTGGAAGATTAGCTATGGAACTTGCTAATGAGAAAAAAAGGTTAAACCAAGAGCTTAAAGAGCTTCAAGCAGAATATGATGAAGTTAAACCAACAACTCCAACAGGAACTAGAGATTGGTATGTTAAATGGTTATCAATGATCCTTGCAGTTTTAGGAGTTTTTTTAATAAGTGCTTCCTATTCTTTTTATGGTCAAATAACTTATTTTTTAAGTGCTATAGGCTGGATTTATGTAGGAATGCAATGGGGTGACAGAGCTATTATGATTGGAAGTGCTGTTACTGGAACAGCAGTTGCAATGAATTTAATTGAAAATTTGCCTAAATTTTTAAATAATATTTAAGTTGATTTTCTACATTTAAAAACATCAGCTATTATTTTAGTCACTTTTTGGTTTTTCTTAACTAAAACATATTCAGTTTTTGGTATAAAATTATTTTTAGTTTCAACTTTATAGCCTTGTTGATTGACAAAGACTCTTCTCTTTTCTCTGTAATCGTATACGCCAATGGCATTTCCGCCAATATCGTATGCTCGTTTTTTTAATGTGTTAATTAATTGGTAATAATCAATACTTCCAGAAACAGATAGTCTTATAATGCCAATACAATCTTTATTACTTCTTAAATAACTAGTTGAGGTAAATTGAATCTTATTTAATTCTTTTTCTAACTTATCAGACATATAAAAGTTTTCAAAAGCACTCTCTTTTATAATTTTAGGTTTAACAGTGACAATGGAGCTAGTTTCAATTTCATTACTAGCATATTTAGTGTTTGTATAACTGCAATTACTAAAAAATAAAAAAGATAATATTACTAGAAAATGTTTCATACAATATATACGACAATTTATAAAGCTGTTTTAATTACTATTTATTTTAGTAGTTAAATGATTTGGATTTGTCCATACTTCGTTCTCTATACTGCAACAATCATCAACCACTCTTTTACAGTTTAAACGCTGATAATGTGATTGAACATAAATATATCCTTTAAAACTTGAACAATATGGACATAGAATTTTTGTATTCATAAAAATTAATTAACTATTGAATTGACAAGTTCTGTAAGCCTGCAGATGTTAGATTTAATTAATAATATTTCTTTCAATTAATACAATTGGCCTTTGTAATAATATTGAATATTTAA
>QCNM01000013.1 GCA_003210115.1 SAR116 cluster bacterium AG-426-A06
ACAAATAAAATTGATGAAAAATCATTAATAAAATTAGCTGATAAAGCTACAGAAATTGCTGAAGTTTCACCTGAAGATAATTTTAGTGGCATTGCCACAAAAAATGATATGAATCAGAATCCTATAAATAAAAAAGTTAAAATTCTTACAAATGATGGTTTTGAACCTTCAATTGATCAATTAGAGATCAGGGCTAATGAAATAGAAAATCATGCTCTAAATTTTTCTGATAAATTAGTCAGTGATGGAGTTCAAGTAGCGTGGACTAAGAGTGAAACTTATTATTCTAATAGCAATAATTTTCATAACAAACATCTTAAATCAAACAATTTAAATTCTCTGACACTTATAGCTTCTAAATCAGATAAAATGGTAAGAGATTATGATTATTCTTCAAAGGTATTTTATAACGACATTGAAGAACCAAAATTAATAGCTAGGAGAGTTGCTAAAAAGGTTTTAGATAAAATTGGATCAACTAAAGCACCGACAGGTAAATTCCCAGTAATTTTTGAACCAAGGGTAGCTAAATCAATTCTTAGCCATATAATTTCTGGAATTAATGGAACTTCAATTATAAATGGAACAAGTTTTTTAAAAGGAAAACTAAATGAACATATCTTCAATAAAAAAATAAATGTCTTTGATGACCCACATTTAAGCAAAGGACTAGGATCAAAATTATTTGATGCAGAGGGTTTAGGAACAAAAAAAAATGAGCTTGTTTCTAATGGGATATTAAAAAATTATCTGCTTAACCTTTCATCAGCAAGACAGTTAGGTTTGAATACCAACTGTAATGCTATAAGAAGCTTGACTTCACCTCCAAGCATAGGAGTAAGTAATGCTATGATTATGCCAGGCAATATTGATGAAAAAGATATGATAAAAAATATTTCAAATGGGTTTTATATTACAGAATTACTCGGATCAAGCGTTTCTTTAATTACTGGTGATTATAGTAGAGGAGCTAGCGGATTTTGGATTAAGAATGGCAAACTCTCAAATCCAATATCTGAAGCTACTATTGCAGGAAATTTAAAAGAAATGTTTTTACAAATGGTGCCTGCTAATAACTTAGATTTAAATTCAACCATTTCTGCACCCAGCATATTAATTAATGAGATGACAATTGCAGGGGGATCTAATACTTAATAGTAAACTTAAAATTTTAAGATATTGGTATGAAATGATGATAGTTGATCATGGTTTTTTAAGACTATTATATAATAATTTTCATAAAATTGATGACAATATGTATAGATCTAACATGCCAACTCCTCAAAGAATTAAAAAATATAAAAAACTTGGAATCAAAACTATTATCAACCTTCGAGGTGGAAAAAAAGATGGTGGCTGGTTTCTTGAAAAAAAAGCATGTGAACAAAATAGAATAGAGCTTGTAAACTTGGTAGCTCGATCACGTGCAGCACCAGATAAAAATATGATTTTTAAAGCTAACGCAGTTTTTAACTCAATAAAATACCCAGCCTTAATTCATTGTAAGTCTGGAGCTGATAGAGCTGGCATTATAGCATTTCTTTTTAAAGTTTTAAAGTCCAAAGAAAATCCAGAAGTAGCAAAAAAACAACTTTCATTAAAATATCTTCATATAAAACACGCAAAAACCGGTATACTTGATGCTTTTTGTGATCTTTACATCAAATACTATAAAAAAACTAAAAATGCAGATTTTATTTATTGGACAAGAAATGTTTATAAACCTCAAGAATTAGAAGCAAGTTTTTCTGAAAATAAATTTTTTGAAAAAATAATTACAAAAATTTTGAGAAGAGAATAATTTTATTTAATTTTACTATTAGAAATTATTAATTTTTGAGAATTTTTATTTATTTCATAGTCATCATGAGAAATATATATACATGTTTTATTTTTACTTAATTGATTAATAGATTTTAAGATATTTTTTGAGGTTTTAGAATCTAGAGCACTAGTAACTTCATCTAACAACAAGATTTTTGAGTTTTTTAAAAACGCTCTAGCTATTGATATTCTTTGCTTTTGACCTCCAGATAAATTACTACCTGCTTCACTAATAACAGTATCATAACCATTTTCTTGACTTATAATAAAATTATGAATATTAGCTAATTTAGCTGCTTTTATTATTTCGGGTTTTGTGGCGTTTAATTTACCTAAAGATATATTATTATGAAAAGTATCGTTGTAGATCATCGTTTCTTGACTAACTAAACTTATATTTTGTCTCAAAGAAAAAAGTGATACATCTTTTATATTTACATCATTTATGAAAATATTTCCTTTTTTAGGATCTATAAATCTACTAATTAAATTAAATATTGTTGATTTCCCACTCCCACTTGTTCCAATAATATACATTTTTGATTTTTTTGTTTTAAAGGAAATTTTATCAAGAATAATTTTATTTTTTTCGTAAAAAAAACTTACATCTTTAAATTCAATAGTGGGATTATTAGGAATTTTAAGTTCTTTTTTAACATTACTAATTCTTTCAATTTTTGGCATTTCGTTTAATTGTTTATATATTCTTTGCAATGCGCTTAGACCTTCTTGCAAAATAGTGTTAAACGTTCCCAAAGCTCTAGCAGGTTGAGCTAACATTAGTAATGCAGTAACAAATCCGATTACACTTCCAATTGTCATAAAACCAGAATTAATTCTATAACTAGCAATTAAAATTACAAAGGCTGCTGCAATTCCTCCCAACACCTCTAAAAGTGGTAAAACTTTTGCTCTTCCCTTAACAATATCAAATAAACTTAAAAATAAGCTATCTAAAGATTTATTTATTCTATTCTTCTCTAGTTTTTCTAATGAATATGACTTTATCATTGAGATATTTCTAAAAACTTCAGATAAAAAAGAGGTTAAGCTCTCCATTTTTTCTTGTAATGATAATGCATAAAATCTTTGTTTTTTACCAATGGATATAATCGGTTTCAATGCAAGTGGATAAATTGATAAGACAACTACAGCCAAAACCCAATCTAACCAAATCAAATAAACTATCAAAAATATAATTGTTATTAGATCTCTAATTAAATTATTTAAAGATCTTTCTAGACTATCTCTTATTAGATTAACATCATTCATTATTCTAGAAATATGATTTCCAGAAGAGATTTTTTTAATCATATCTAAATCAGAGAATAACAAATGATTTGATAATTTTTTTTGAATATCAATACTAACTTTTAATGTTACTTTTGATACTTGTTTTATTTGAAAAAACATTGCTATACCTCTTATAGATGCAACAAGAGCAATTATAGTTGGAAGAAAAAACCATGAATATTTATTTTCAGTGAAATTATCAAAAACTTTTTGTATTAGAAATGGATAAATTGCAGTAGTTAGACTTACAATTAAGAGAAAAATTAAACAAATAAAAATATCAGACTTTCGATTAATTAAAAAATCTTTGTTTATTTTTTTTATTAATTCTAAGTTTTTTAGATTTTTTTTATTCATTTGATTTATGTATACAATATATTAATTAATTAATAAAAATGTAATTATTATAAGATGAAATTTATAAAAAGAATTAGCAAAAATAAATTTGGACAAAAATTCCTGGGTTTTTTAGTATTTATTGTTACAAACTTTACATATAAATCAATATCTTGGAAAGAGCTAAAAAAACCAAATAGTTATCATTATAAAAAAAAAGAACCTGTTATTTTTTGCACTTGGCATAATAGACTTTATTGTGGACCATATTTATTACCAACAAAAAAATTAGAAATAAATGCTCTACAATCATCTCATTCTGATGGAATGATGACTGATATTTTATTTAAATTAATAAATATGAAAATAATTTATGGCTCCTCCAAAAAAAAAGGTGTTAGCGCATTTATAAAAATGATTAAAGCTATTGAAAATGGAGAAAGTATAGCAATAACACCTGATGGACCAAAAGGTCCAAAAGAAATCGTAAAAGATGGAATAATCAAACTTGCACAAACAACTGGAGCTCCAATTGTACCTTTATTTTGGAAAGTTAAAAATCATAAACTTTTGAATTCATGGGATAACTTTATAATACCATTTCCTTTTTCAAAAGGTGTTTACATTTTTGGTGAGCCCATTCATGTTGAAAGGAAAGTTACAGCAAAAAAACTCTTCCAAATTAAGCATTCGATTCAAAATGAATTTGATAAACTTACAAAAGAAGTAGAAAATTATAATTTTAATAAAAAAGTTAAATAAATGACCTATGCGTTTTATAATTTTTTATGGAAATTAATTGATTATTTTTTAATTAATTACCTTAATTTCAGAGTTGAAAAAGGGAAAGAAATTAAATCAAGGCTTAATGAAAGATTTGGCAACTGTTATATAAGAAAAGAAAATAAAAAAATCATTTGGATTCATGGTTCAAGTGTTGGAGAGTCAGTTGCTGCTCTTGCTTTAGCAAACTCAATGTTAAAAAACGGATTTGATAAAAAGAAATTCCATTTTTTAATTACAACAAATACTGTTACTTCATCAAACTTTGTCAATAATAAAATTAAAAATGGGTTTCCAGGAACACATCAATTTAATCCTCTGGACAACCCAAAGTTCGTAAACAAATTTTTAGACTTTTGGACGCCAGAAATGGCCATATTTGTAGAATCAGATTTTTGGCCAAATTTAATTTATAGATCATCAGTTAAAAAAATTCCCTTAATTTTAGCATCATCTCAAATGTCCATTAAATCTTCTAGATTTTGGCGAGGATTAGGAAGAGGGTTAGCTAAAAAAGTTTTTAAAAAAATTGATCTTGTTTTAGCTGTTGATCCATCAAATGCTGAATTATTTAAGTCCTTAGGCTCCAAAAAAGTAAAAAGTTTAACAAGTTTAAAATCGATTGCTGAAAAACCACAAGTTAATATTGAATACATATTGAAATTAAAAAGTTGTTTTAAAAATAAAAATATTTTTTTAGCTGCATCGACACATCCTGGTGAAGAAGAAATTCTAATTAAGCTTGCAAATAATTTAAGAAGCAAAGGAATTGATAATATACTTATTATTATTACTCCTCGGCATATTGAAAGAGGAAAAGATATAAAAAAACTTATATTAAGTGCCGGATATGATATTAAATGCAGAAGCAATGATGAATTGCCTTCTCAAAGCGATTATTTTTATTTGGCAGATACTATGGGAGAAATGGGATCGTTAATTGAAATTTCTAATCTTGTTTTTGTAGCTGGCTCTCTAGTTAAAAAAATTGGAGGTCACAATCCTATAGAGGCTGCTAGTTTAGGAAAGGCTGTAATTATGGGGCCTTACACAGAAAAATGTGATGCGCAAATCAACGATCTAGTTTGGTCAGGAGGTGCAATTAAAATTGAAAACTCAACTGAATTTAAAAATGTTTTTATTGAAAAAGTAATTTCATTACTTAATCAACCATTAATACTAGAGGATATGGGCAAAAATGCTCTAGATGCTTGTAGTTACGCTCAATTAAGAGCAGATGAAGCTAGCGATTATCTTTTAGAAATCTTCAAGAATAGAAGCGTAATTAAATGACTTTTTTTTATAATTTGTGGTACTCAAACTCATCACAATACAAATTAATTTCCTTAATGCTTTACCCTTTTTCTTTATTATGGATTATTATAGATAAATTAAAATTTCTTATGACAAAACCTTACACTTCTAATCTCAAAATAATATGTGTAGGTAATATAAATGTAGGTGGAACTGGAAAAACTCCGATATCAATATTTATATTTAAAATACTAAAAAAAATGGGGTATAATCCCATATTCTTGACTTCCGGCTATAAAGGTAAAATTTCTAAACCTTGTATGGCTAATAATGATGTTATCCTATTTGGAGATGAAGCTATAATTTTAAAAAATATAGGACCAACAGTTGTATCAAAGAATAAGTTAGAAGGGGTCAAATATATTGAAAACTTAAACTTAAAAAAGAAAATTTACGATATTATAGTTATGGATGATGGCTTACAAAATTATTCAATAGGAAAAGATTTATGTTTTTTGACCGTTGATAGAAAATCATTATTTGGAAATGAGTTTTGTTTACCTTCAGGTCCTTTAAGACAATCATTAAATTCATGCAAAAAAAATATAAACAAAATTATTTTAACTGGAAATCGAAATTTTAAAAAAAATCATAATATTTTAAAAAAAGATATTTTGAATAGTTATATAAAAGTTGACAAAGTTTCTGTAAAAAAAAAATATTTAGCTTTCTCTGGCTTAGGTAATAACGTAAAATTTTTTGATACTCTTAAAAGCGCTAATTATAATATAGCTTTAACAAAAGAATTTGAGGATCATCATAATTATAAAGAAAATGAAATAGCTGATCTTATAAAACTTGCAAATGTAAATAACCTTAAATTAATCACTACTGAGAAAGATATTGTTAAGATACCAAAAAAATATCATTTAAAAATTAATTACCTTAAAATGAAAATTGAATTTGATAAACAAGATTTAATTAGCTTAAAATCATTACTAAAAAAAAAATTAAATGACTGACCCATTATCTTTTAGAATTAAAAAAAAATTTGATAGATATATTCATGATCCTATAATTGCATTAATTATACTCCCTTTTTTTTTAATATTAAAAATTCTACCATTTAAGATTTCTTCATTAATTTGCGGATCTTTAGTATATTTAATTGCTCCATTTACCAAATATCAAAAAAGAGTTCTTAATAATTTAAATATTGCTTTCCCCCAAAAAAAAGAAATAGAAAAAATTAAAATTTCAAAGAGATTTTGGTTTAATTTTGGTCAAATAATCGGCGAACTTCCTCATATAGATAAAATTATATCATCAAAAAAAATTTTAATTTCAGGTCACAAGAAAATTCAGAAAGGTCCAGCTATTTTAATTGGAGCTCATTTAGCAAATTGGGAGTTTTTATTGCGAGTTGGAGAGATGTCTGGAAGACGAGTAAGTTTTGTGTATAGACCAATCAATAATTGGATATTAAATAAATTACAATTTTCGAGGAATAGTAAAATTAATGCTGATTTTTTTAAAAAAGGACGTACAGCTGCTATTGGAATGGCAAATAAACTAAAAAAAGGTGAAGTAATTGGATTAACAAATGATCAAATTTTAAGAGAAGGTATTATGGTTCCTTTTTTTGGAAAAAAAGCACCAACTCCACAAGCTGCCGCGATAATGTCGCTTAAATGGAATGTTCCCATTTTTATGGTAAGAGTTGAAAGGTTCAACTTACTTAATTTTAAATTAACTATTGAAGATAAAATTAAATTACCAAAAAGTATTAAAAATGATGATGCTGTCTACAAATTAACTGAATTAATTTCTAAAAGAACAGAGCAATGGATAATTGAGAGGCCTGAGCAATGGCTTTGGGCTCACAGAAGATGGGGGAAATAATTATTTAATTTTTAAATGTTATTTTTTTTATTCCATCAATAAACTGAACTTTACCTTCTTCATAGCCTTTTACATCATCATATTTTTTTATTATATTATTTTCAGTATCAAGTACTATGGCAAATCCCTTTTCTAAAGTTTTTTGAAAACTATTTGCCTCCATTAATTTTGATGTTGTAATTAATTTTAATTCTTTACTATCAATTATCTTTTTAAACGAATTGACAAATTTTAATATTAACAAATTGAATTTATTCTCTAAATTATTAATTAAAATAATGGGTGGTTTTAGCAAATTAGAGTTAGTATAAAATATATTCTCAATATCTTTAATTTTTTTATTCATTAAATTAAACATGCTCATTAGAATAAAATCATAGCTTTGTATTTTATGATTTAATAAATCTTTTGGCCTAGTTAATTTCATTTTAGATAATAAATTTTTTAAATTTTCTAAATTATTTTGATAAGCAACATATCTCCTTGAATTTAATTCAAAAATTTTTCTTTTTAATTCTTTTGCAACCGGAAGACATAGTTCAATCGCTGCAGAGGGTGTTGGTGCTCTCAAATCAGCAACATGGTCTATTAATGTTACATCAGTCTCATGCCCAATAGCAGAAATTATAGGAATTTTACTTTCAAATGTTGATATTATAACATTCTCTTCATTAAACCCCCAAAGATCTTCAACACTTCCCCCTCCTCTGGCTATAATTATAATATCAACATCGTGAAGAATTTTGTCAGACTTAAGTTTATTGACCTTTTTTATTGCATTTGAAATTTCATTAGATGAATTAATGCCCTGTACGCTTACAGAAAACAAATAAATCTTTAATGGAAATCTATCTAATACTCTATTTATCATGTCTTGAATTACAGCACCTGATTTACTTGTAATAATAGCTAAAGATCTTGGCAAAAAAGGTAATCTCTGTTTTTGATTGTTTTCAAAATAACCCAATTTAAGAAATTTTCTTTTTCTTTCCTCATAAAGCTTTAATAAAGCTCCTTCTCCTGAAATTTCTATTGATTCAACAATAATTTGATATTTAGATTGACCAGAAAAAGTTGTAATTTTACCTGTACATATTATCTCTAAACCTTCTTCGAGGTTTATATTTATTTTAGAGGAATTATATCTCCAAATAACTGCGGAAATAATTGAATTTTCATCTTTTAAATTGAAGTAAATATGGCCTGATGCAGGAAAGGATGGCTTTGAAATTTCGCCTTTTATTTTAATTAACGAAAAATTTAGTTCTACCAATTTCTTAATTGAATCGGAGATATCGGATACAGAAAAAATAGAATTATTTAAATTAAAATTTGTTGGCATTTATAAATTCTATGTCATATTTTTAGAAATAAAAACAATTTTGGAAATAAAAATATGATTATTTTGTTAATTGGAAGTGGTGGAAGAGAACATGCAATTGCAAGAGCTATAAAAAATTCACCTCTTACAAGTAAATTATTTATTGCTCCTGGAAATCCAGGAATGCAAAAACTTGGTGAATGCAAAAATATTCCTGCAGATGATATAGAAGCACTTTGTAATTTAGCAAAATTAATTGAAGCTAATCTAGTGATTATTGGACCAGAAGTGCCTCTTGTAAAAGGACTTAAAAATAAACTTAATGATATTGGCATCAAAGCATTTGGACCTACTGCTGAAGCAGCTATGCTTGAGGGTTCAAAAACATTTTCTAGAAATTTTTGCAAAAAATATAATATTCCTCAACCAACATTTAATAATTTTTCTGATATTGAATTGGCATTAGCTGAAGTAGAAAAACTCAATGGTTACTGCGTAGTAAAAGCAGATGGGTTGGCAGCTGGTAAAGGTGTTATTGTTTGTGATAATATAGAACAAGCACAACTAGCATGCGAAGAAATGTTGAATAATAAAAAGTTTGGACAATCTAGTTCGAAAATTCTTATTGAGGAGAGAATATCCGGCAGAGAAGCAAGTATTTTTGTCGTATCTGATGGATATGATTTTAAGCTTTTAGGAACAGCACAAGATCATAAGCGAGCTTTTGATAATGACCGTGGACCAAATACTGGAGGAATGGGAGCTGTTTCGCCAGCACCAACTCTAAATCAAAAAATACTTCAAAAAATAATTAAAGACATTGTTGAGCCAACAATTAAAGGTATGCATTTAGAAAATAAAAATTATGAAGGTATTTTATATATTGGAGTTATGATCACTAATGATGGGCCAAAACTTATTGAATATAATTGTCGTTTTGGAGATCCTGAAGCACAAGTTATTCTACCATTACTTGATACAGACATATTAGAAATTATGCTGAAATCATTAGATAATAATCTAAAAAACTGTTTAATTAAACTTAAAAATAAAAAAGCAATAACAGTTGTACTTGCTAATAGGGGATACCCAAATGAATTTGAAAAAAATAAAATCATACCAAATATTTCTTCGTTCGATAATGATGATGATATCATTATTTTTCATGCGGGAACTGGTCTTAACAGTAAGAATGAATTAATTGCTAATGGTGGTAGAGTTTTATGTATAACGTCAATTTCAGACACAATCGAAAGTTGTAGAAAAAAAGCCTATACAACTATAGATAAAATAAATTGGTCTGAAAGTTTTTACAGAAAAGATATAGGTAAATTATCAATCTGACCTTATTTTTTTGAAGAAATCTTTTATTAATTTTGAACATTCATCTTCTTGTATCCCTGAATATATCTCACTACATACTCTATTATTAATTTTATTTTTTATACTACTATGAGGAATACTTGCTCCATAATACAACCTTTTAATTCTTACTTGTTTTATCATTCCCATGCACATTTCGCAGGGCTGTAATGTTACCCAAATATCACAATTATCTAAGTATCTTTTATTAGTTTTTAAAAGAGCTTTATCAATTGCTATTTTTTCAGCGTGGAATAATGGATTATTTTTTTCTTCAACTTTATTGTATCCTTTTGAAATAATATTTTTAAATTCGTCAACAATAATTGCTCCAACTGGAATTTCTTTTTTTCGTAAACATTTTTTTGCTTCATTTAAAGCTAGTTTCATAAAATCATCATACTTTAACATTGAAAGCCCCTCTAATTTAAATTAATTAATACTGTAAAAGTGAATTAGTTAATAATAAACTTAATAATGGTTGATAATTTAATTAATGAAAGAATAGCAAAAAAAATTGCCAATTCAGGCTTATGCTCAAGACGAGAAGCTGAGCGTTTAATTAATAATGGATGTGTTAAGTTAAATGGTAATGTTATAAAAAATTGTAACATTAATGTTACAACAAAAGATATTATTGAAGTTAATAACCAAAAACTAAAAGCAAAAGAAAAGGTTAAACTTTGGTTATATTATAAAAAAAAAGGCTTTCTAGTAACAACAAAGGATACACAAGGAAGACCTAATATTTTTGATGAAATAAAATTTAAAATTAATAAAAGATTAATATCTATTGGTAGACTTGATTATTATTCTGAAGGATTATTGTTATTAACAAATAATGGCGACTTTGCTCGAAAACTTGAATTGCCTCAAAATAAATTTCAAAGAACTTATAAAGTAAGAATTTTTGGAACAATTGATAATAAAATCAAAGATAAACTTAAAAATGGAATTACAGTGAAAAGTATTAAATACAAACCTATCGAATTAGAACTTGAAGAAGAAAAAGGGAAAAACAGATGGTTAACTATGAGACTATATGAGGGTAAAAATCGAGAAATAAGAAAAATAATGGAGCATTTTGGTTGTACAGTAAATAGACTGATAAGAATATCATACGGTCCATTCAATTTAAAAGACCTTAAACCTGGGCAGTTAACTGAACTTAAATATAAAAATTTTAACAAATTACTAAAATCTTAAATATTTTATGAGGATTATTTCAGGCAAATTTAAGGGTCATAAGTTAAATATTCCTAAAAACTACTTAATAAGACCTACTACTGATAGGTTTAAAGAGACATTATTTTCAATCATTAATTCAGAAAAATATTCAAGTAATATTGATGGAAAATATTTTCTAGATTTATGCTCGGGATCAGGTGGAATTGGAATTGAAGCTTTTTCCAGGGGGGCGAAAAAAGTATACATGATTGATAAAAATCAAGATGCAATAAATTTAATCAATACAAATTTATCAAAAATAGAATTAAACATTGAACTTGGTAAAAACTTATTTGTTTTAAAGCAAGATATTACAAAGTTCGAAAAATTACAATTACCTCAATTTGATTTCATTTATTTAGATCCACCATATAGCTCTAATATTTATTCGATTGTTTTAAAAAATATTTCAGATAGTAAAATTTTAAATAACAAGGGGCTTATTTTAATTGAAACTGACAAATTAATAAATGTAGATGAACTTAATTTAGAGGAGATATTCTCAAAAAAAATTAGTTCATCATATTTACAGTGTTTTAAAAAGTTACTGAATCCTCTCAAATAACTTTTCAATTTGTTTTACAGACAAAGCTATAGAAGTGGGCCTTCCATGATTACACTGACCTGAGTTTGGAGTGAGTTCCATTTCTCTTAGCAAAGCGTTCATTTCGTCGAGATTTAATATTCTTCCTGACCTTATTGATTTATGACAACATATATTTCCTAAGATTAAATTAATTTTTTCATCTAGACTTTTGGGCATTCCTATTTCCATTAAATCATCACATAAATCAACTATAATTTGTTTAATATCATAATTTATTAATAAAGACGGCACCTCTCTAACAAGAATGGACTTCTCACCAAATTTTTCAATTTCTAATCCAATTTTTTTTAATAAATCATTATATTCAAATAATATTTTGATTTTAATTTGATCCATGTTTATGTTTATAGGAATTAATAAAATTTGCTTAGTTACATTTTGTGTGGAAATATTTCTTTTCAATTTTTCGAATAATATTCTTTCATGCGCAGCATGTTGATCAATTAATAAAATATCATCAGAGGTAATAGAAATAATAAAATTTTTCTTAAACTGATATAGAGCGGATCCTAATGGGTATTCTGTCGTTTTTTTAAAAAATTCATCCTTTTCTTGATCATATAAAGTCTTAATTTTAGGATTTGCATTTAAAGTATCTAGAAAGGTTTGTTCTTCTAATTCACCTTTATGTGATGGAAGTTTGTTACTTATTTCTGAAATGTTAAAAGTCTTACTTATCTTGTTATTATTTTTAATTTGTAATGCTTTTGTAATTGAGTTTATTACAAAACTCTTTAAAAATTCATAATTTTGAAATTTAACTTCTAATTTTGTAGGATGAACATTTACATCAATTTGGTCATTTGAAAGATCTAGCATTAAACAATATAAAGGATGTCTTCCCCTAGGCAAAGTGTCTCTATAAGATAGCCTAATAACTGAAGACAAACCTCTATCTTGAACTGGTCTTCCATTTACGAATAAAAATTGATAACTTTGATTTACTTTATTATAACTTGGAATACTAATAAATCCTCTCAACTTTATATCATATAGATCAGATTGAATTCTATTTTCAACTAGTAATGAATTTGAAAAAAATTCATCTTGAAATACTTCTAAAATTCTTTGTTTAAAACCTTCATTATTAAAATTTTGTTTTTTATAAATATGACTTAAATTTTCTTCAAACTTATATAAAAACTTTATCTCAGGATGACCTAAGGCTATTTTTTTTATAATTTGTAATGAATTTTTATTTTCTACTTGATTAGATTTTAAAAATTTAAGTCTTGCAGGAACATTTTCAAATATATTATTTACTGTTATTTTCGTACCAAATTTTATAGATGAAGGGCAAAATTGAATAACCTTATTATTTTTTAATTTAATACACCAACCATCATTTAGCTCTTTTCTACAACTTTCTATTTTTAATTCACTTATAGATGCAATTGAAGGTATTGCTTCACCTCTAAACCCTAGAAATTTGATGTCATTTAAATTATTTTTAGGAAGCTTAGATGTGGCATGTCTTTTTATACAAAGCTTTAACTGATCAGAAGTCATTCCCATTCCATTGTCAGAAACAATTATTTCTTTTTTTCCACCATTCTTAACAATTATATTTATTTCAGTAGCTTTTGCATCAATAGCGTTTTCTATAAGTTCTTTTATTATAAACGCAGGTCTTTCTATTACTTCTCCAGCTGCAATTTGGTTAATTAAAAAATCAGGAAGTGTTCTAATCTCCATAGTTTTTCATTTAATTAGTAAATTCTTACTATCAATAATGTTAATAGATGGTGAAGGCTTGGAAAGTAGAGATTTGTCCTTAGTGTTTTTAATTCTTAAGGTTTCTTTTTCAGAATCCAAATAAACTCCTACATCTGGTTCATTACCTAATAGAACATCCAAACCAGTTCTTTCGCTTCTACTAATACCCAAAGTTTCGTCGTCAACAATTTTCCTTATATCTTGTGGTACTGAATTAAAATTAAACAAATAGTCAAACCCTGATTTATTATCTTGATTTTTTAAACTTAATTCAGGTGTTTGTTTTGTAGAGCTTCTTTTTTCAATAATATTATCTTTGTTGCCAAATTCTGGTGGCATAATAAGTTTGGGAGTACTTAAAAACGAATATTCATTGGGAATGAACTTTTCTTTTCCAATAGCCTGCCTAAAATCTGAACATCCTGAATTAAGAAAACTAAATAATATTAGTAATATAAATGCACTAAATTTTCTTAAGCACAAAATAAAATCATACATTTTTTTTACCCCTTAAAAATATTAATTCGTTATATAGAAATAATAACACACCTACCAAAATAAAACTATCTGCCATATTAAATGCTGGCCAATGGTATTCTTTAAAATGAATATCTATAAAATCTATAACTTTACCATGAACTATTCTATCTATAACATTGCCAATAGCTCCACCTGCAATCATATTATAACCTACAAAACCAATAGTATTTAGTTTTTTAGAATATATTATGATCCACAAACTTATAATTAAAGCTATAATAATAAATATAACTCTTCCAAGATTACCATATCCCTGTAACATACCAAAAGAAATACCATCATTCCATACTGGCCTAAAATTTAAATAATGATTTATGATTAAAACTTGTTGGTCTTTAAATAAAACAATAAAAGCAACATATTTTGTAATTTGGTCTACCAATATAGTTAGAGATAAAATTAAAATTACACTTATGATAAATTTTTTAATACTCATTTTATCTTAAAGTATCAATTACATTTGTACATCTTGGACATAATGAAGAAGCAATTTGCACATCATCTGAAATTTTCCAACATCTTTCGCATTTTAAACCAGAAACTTTTTTACAATTAACTCTGATTTCATCATTTTCAAGATCATCAGAGACCTTAAACTCTACCTTAGAACATATAAATATTTCTGATAAATTTAAATTACTTAGTATTTTGAAATAATTAGTTGGAACCTCTAAATCAATTACTGCTTCTAAACTTGAACCTATTAAACCCTCTCTTCTTTTCTCTTCAATTTTATTTGTTACTTTTAATCTTAAACTTCTAATGACTTCCCATTTTTTTGACAAAGTATCATTATTCCAAACATCATTAGGTTTAAAGTATTCTTTTAAATGAACAGATTCATTCTCATCGACATTTTGAGTTTTCCAAGCTTCTTCAGTTGTGAAACAGAGAATTGGAGCCAACCATGTACAAATACAATTAAATAAAATATCTAAAACAGTTCTGCACGATCTTCTCTCAACACTATCATAGCTAGAACAATATAAAGTATCCTTTCTTATATCAAAATAAAATGAGGACAAGTCATCATTACAAAAATCGTAAACTTCTCTATAAATGTCACCAAGCTGATAATTTTGAGTAA
The DNA here is from genome assembly GCA_003210115.1 of SAR116 cluster bacterium AG-426-A06. Classification (GTDB taxonomy): domain Bacteria; phylum Pseudomonadota; class Alphaproteobacteria; order Puniceispirillales; family Marisalimonadaceae; genus TMED54. The sequence continues at coordinate 15,253 of QCNM01000013.1, forward strand.
ATTCAATTATTTTTTTTGACAATTTATAAACTTCATTTAAAACCCATTTTTCAATCTCAGGCATATCTGAGTAATCTATAGTTTCTTTTTTATCAAAATCACTTAAAGCGCCTAAAAGATATCTTAGAGTATTTCTGAGTCTTCTGTAGTGATCAGCATGTCTTACTAATATCTCTTTACCAATTCTTAAATCGTCATAATAATCTGAACCTATAACCCATAATCTTAAAATATCAGCACCATACTCTTTCAAAACATCTTGTGGTGAGGTTACATTCCCTAATGACTTGGACATTTTTCGACCATTTTCATCTAATACGAATCCATGAGTTAAAACTGATTCAAAAGGAGCAACACCTCGGGTGCCACAAGATTCTAACAATGAAGAATGAAACCAGCCTCGATGTTGATCTGTACCTTCTAAGTATAAAGAAGCAGGCCATTTAAGATCATTTCTATCTTCTAAGACATATGTATGTGTAGAACCAGAATCAAACCAAACATCAGCAATATCTGTAACTTTTATATAATCTTCTGGATTATATTTTTCACTAAGAAAAAAAGAAGCATCAAATTTATACCATGCATCCGCTCCATGCTCTTTAAAAGATTTTATAACTCTATCTAAAACTTCTTGATCTCTTAAAGGTTCAAGTGTTGTTTTGTTATAAAAGATACCAATTGGAACACCCCAAGCTCTTTGCCTAGATATACACCAATCAGGTCTACTCTCAATCATACTTGATAGACGATTTGCGCCTTGTGATGGAAAAAAATTTGTTTCTGAAATACCTTTTAATGATTTTTTTCTTAAATCATTTTCATCCATTGATATAAACCACTGTGGTGTGGTTCGAAAAATTAAAGGTGCTTTTGACCGCCAGCTATGTGGGTAAGAGTGATTAATAGCACCTCTTCCAATGAGACATTCATTTTCAGTTAAAATATCTGCCATTTTTTCATTATCACGAAGAACGTGCAATCCACCAAATAATGGCAAAGTTTCTTTTAAAAAACCATCATCCTCTACGGTCTCTGGTGTTGGAAGAGAATGTTTTCTACCTAACTCAAAATCATCTGCACCATGACCAGGTGCGATATGGACAAAACCTGTCCCTTGTTCTGTAGTAACAAAGTCAGCTTCTAATAAAGGTACATCATAATCATAACCTTCGTCACATAAAGGGTGTTTTAAAATTATTCCTTCTAGTTCTTTTCCTTCTAATTTTAATTTGGTGTTAAACTTTTCAATTAAAGTGTCTTCAATGAAACTATCCAATAATTCTTCTGCAACAATTATTTTATCAGATATTTTAGCAATAGAACCTTCTTTAACTGATGAAACTTCGATAAGTAAATATTTAAGATCAGCTTTATAGGCAACAGCTCTATTACCTGGAATGGTCCAAGGTGTAGTTGTCCAAATTATGATGTTAGAATTTTTAAAATCTTCAATTTTAGTTTTATTCACAGGAAACTTAACATAAATTGTAGTACTTCTATGTTCATGATACTCAATTTCAGCTTCAGCTAATGCAGTTTTTTCTACTGTAGACCACATAACTGGCTTAACACCTCTATAAAGACCTCCGTTCATTAAAAATTTACCTATTTCTGACATTATCTTTGCTTCAGATTCAAATTTCATTGTCGAGTAGGGGTCCTTCCAATCGCCACAAACACCTAGTCGTTCAAATTCTTCACTTTGAAGTTTCATCCATTTATCAGCAAATTCTCTACACTCTTTTCTAAAATCTATTATGGGAATTTCATCTTTATTCTTTTTTTTCTTTCTATAATTTTCTTCGATTTTCCACTCAATAGGTAGACCATGACAATCCCATCCTGGAACATAATTGGCATCTTTACCTAGCATAGACTGAGATCTATTAATTATGTCTTTTAATATTTTGTTTAATGCATGACCAATATGAAGATTACCATTTGCATATGGTGGACCGTCATGCAGTACGAACAATTCTCTTCCTTTTCTTGCACTTCTTAATTTCGAATAGATATCTATATCTTGCCAAAACTTTAAAATTTCTGGCTCTTTCTTTGGAAGTCCTGCCCTCATAGAAAAAGTGGTTTTAGGTAAAAATACAGTATCTTTATATTCAGACATTTTAATAACCTTTAGTTTTTTATTAACTAAATAACATTTTTGAGATTAATTTCATTATTTATTTTCATGAAAAAGTTTTGCTTTTTTTACGTCCTTTAATATTTGATCTTTTAACTCTTCAAAAGAATTAAATTTTTTTTCATCTCTTAAAAAATCTAATAATTCAACATATATCCTTTGATCATAAATTTCATGATTTTTGAAATAATCTTCGTAATTAAGAATATGTGTTTCGAAAAATTTTTTTTGTCCATCTAAAGTAGGCCTAATTCCAAAATTTGTAATTGAGGGCATATGTGTAGAGGTAAAGTCACTTCCATCATGATTCATGATTCGTGATCTAGTAAAATAAACTCCGAATTTTGGTTCTAAAGTTTTTAACAAATGTATATTAGCAGTAGCAAATCCAAGCTTTCTTCCATTTTGATCACCTTTTTTAACTACTCCAGTTAAAGCCCAATTTCGTCCTAGACAAGATTTTACAAATTTAAAATCTAAACTTAAGATTGATTTTCTAATTGCTTCTGAGCTAACTATTTTGTCATTTTCATTTTTATGTAATACGCAAGTCTTAGCCTCAATTTCATATTTTCGAAAAAGTACTTTATCTTCAAATGAACCCTCTCTATTTTTTCCGAATCTAAAATTTTCCCCGGCATAAATAGAGAGTACATTGATTGTATTTTTCAAGATTGATTTAATAAAATTTTCTGGATTTAACATTCTTAAATCATCATTAAATTTTATTTTAAAAAAATAATCTATTCCTGACTCGTTAAATAATCTTTTTTTCTCTAAAGAATCCGTTAATAAAAAATTAGATTTTGATTTTGAAAAAAAATCTCTGGGATGAGGGTCAAAGGTAACGATGCCTAAAGGTAATTTAAGATTAGTTGCTTCTTTTTTTGCAGCCTTTAAAAGTTTTTGATGTCCTTTATGCAATCCATCAAAATTACCAATTACTACTACAACTTTTGAATTACAATCTAGAGTAGAAAAAACTTTATCGTTAGAAATATGAATATCTATTAATTTCATTATCAATTTATTTGCAAAATTTTAGTTATATAAAATATCTTATTATGTATAGTATAAAATTATTTATATTATTTTATTAACTCTTTTAGGGGAAAAAGTGAATAAAAATAATTTTGAATTAGACATAGAAATTTTGAGTAATTTAATCCAAAATTTCGTTGAGATTTCAGTTTCTTACACTGGACAAATAATTGGTGCTGCACTAATACTAATTCTAGGATTTTATCTTGCTGGTAAACTTGGAAGAATTGTTAGAAATAATTTAGAAAAATTTAACAAATTAGATCCACTTATTGTTCCAATTATCGGTAATGTTGTTAGATATGGTATTATTGTACTGACAATTATTGCGGTACTTGGTCAATTTGGTGTTCAAACAACTTCAATAATTGCGGTTTTAGGTGCTGCTGGTTTAGCTATTGGCCTAGCCTTACAAGGAACTCTGTCAAATGTCGCTGCTGGCGTAATGCTTTTATTGTTAAGACCATTCAAGAGTGGTGATTGGGTTGAAACTACAGACATTTCTGGGACAATTAAAGAAGTAGGATTATTTACAACTATAATTAATACTTTTGATAATGTTTTTGTGTCAATTCCAAATTCAAGCATTTGGAATAATACAATAAAAAATCACTCTCATTATGATACTAGAAGAATTGATGTTGATATTGGAATTCATTACGATACTGATCTTGAACTTGCATCTCGAACTCTCTTAAAACTAGCAGATGATAAAAGAGTTTTAAGAAAACCAAAAGAACCACAATTTCTTGTTATGAGTTATGATGATAGTGCGATAACTGTGAGATTAAGATTATACGCTAATACTAATGACTGGTATAATTTATATACAGACTTGATGAGAAAATTAAAGCCTTCACTTGATGAAGCGGGAATTGAAATTCCATATCCACACAGAGTAATTAACACTAATCCTATTAAAAAATGAAAATAACAAAAAAACTTAATGATGGAAAAATAAAGCTTACCAAAAATAATATTAATGATGGTTATATTAGGGAATTTATAAGTAAAATTGAAGGAAGTGACAAGGTCTTAACTGATAAAGAACTTATCGAAGAAAGAGATAAAATTTTACCTAAATCAATTATAAATAAAAATTTATATGTTTTCGCATATGGATCTTTAATATGGAATCCTACAATTGATTTTGAAAAACAAGTTTTAGGAAAAATATATGGATTTCACAGAAGTTTTTGTATGTTAACAAAACTAGGACGTGGATCATATGAAAACCCAGGCTTAATGTTAGGTCTAGATAAAGGCGGTTCATGTAAAGGTATCTTGTTTAAATTAAATAAAAAAGACGCTTTAAAAAATGTAGATATTCTTTTTAAAAGAGAAATGGTTACTAAAGCTTATGTTCCTAAATTACTAAATGCTCATTTAAAAAATGGAAAAAAAGTTAAAGCAATAACTTTTACAGTTGATAAAAATCATAAAAATTATTTTGGAGAAAAATGCTATTATAAAAAAATAAATTTAATATCAAAAGCTTCTGGTTTTTTAGGAAGTTGCAAAGAATATTTAAAAAATACAGCAAAAAGTTTTGAGGAAATCAATATTAAAGATAAAGAAATTTTGAACTTAATGAAAATTTTATAAAAGAATGTTTAAGAATTTTTTTTTACTATAATTATTCTGTCTATGAGTTTTAAATCACATTCAGAAATTGTTTTTACTGATAAATTCAACACAAATACAAACTGGAAGATTATAACAGATCAGGTTATGGGGGGTATTTCTCAAGGTCAATTTAATTATCAAAAAATAGGTAATGATAATGTTGTAGTTTTAACTGGCAGCGTATCCACAAAAAATAATGGTGGTTTTATTCAAATAAGAAGAAATTTAAATAATATTAATTTGAATAAAGTAAATGAAGTAAGAATTAATGCTAAAGGAAATAATGAAAAATATTTTATACATTTGAGAACAACTTTTACTGTTTTACCATGGCAATACTATCAATACTCTTTCACTGTCCAAAAAGATTTTAAAAATTTTATTTTACCAATACGTAATTTTAAAAAATCAGGTTTCTTATTACCTGACAAAATAAGCCCAAAAAATATTAAGTCTATTGGCATTGTAGCATTTGGAAGAGACTATAAGGCAGAGTTAATTGTTAAAGAAATAAGTTTTGTAAAGTAATTTTATAAAGTTACTATATTATTTCATTATAATTATCTCTTAAGTCTAAGATACTTTTTAAAATCACCTCAGAACCTTTTTTTATATTAATACTTTTTGTAAATTCCTCTGGGCAATGACTTAAACCTTTGTGACATGGTATGAAAATTATTGATGCTCTTGAAACTTTTGCTAAATGAGCTGTATCATGGCCAGCTCCACTATCCATCATCATAAATGTGTAGTTTAAATCATTTGCTGATTTTTTTAAACTTTCATTTATGCTTTTGTTCATCTCTATATAAGGTGAATTAATAAGATCGTTAAAATTAATTTTTAAATTTTCTAATTTTTTTAATTTTATAATTTCTTTATTTAATTGATTTAAAAAAAGATCTCTTGATGTTTCATTTACCACTCGTAAATCAATTATAAACTCTACATCAGAAGGTATAATCGTCACATAATTTGGAGAGACTTCAATTTTTCCAACTGTTGCAACAAAATGTCTATTATCTTTTTGTGAGATTTCTTTTGCTAACTTATTAATAAATATTATCAATTTTGATGCCAGAACTAAAGCATCTTTTCTATTTTCCATCAAAGTTGTCCCGCTATGACTAGCTTGACCTTCAATTAAAATTTTGTGCCTTGAGATATTGGGCATTGACTCTACAACTCCAATATCAATTCCTTTATTTTCTAAAGTAGTCCCTTGTTCAATATGAAGTTCAAAGCATGCTAAAACGTTTTCAAATTGATTTGATAATTTCTTAATGTTTTTTGTGTTACCTCCAATTCTATCAATTTCGTCTTTTAGCATGATTCCTTTAGAATTTTTTCTATTAAGCATTCCTTCACTTAAAGTACCACATATGCCCCTAGAACCAATACAAGACATATTCCAATCATTAAGTTCTTCACCTAAATAATCATAAACTTCAATGTCAAAGGGTAATTTTATATCGTTATCTGACAAAAATTTTATGATAGCGAGACCCGAAATAACTCCTGCAATACCATCATACTTACCACCACAAACTACTGTATCTATATGAGATCCAATTAATATTTTTTTAGAGGCATTAGTTATTGATTTGTAGATACCAATTAAATTGCCTGAATCATCTACTTTAGTAATTAAATTAAGTTCTTTAAATTTTTCAGTTAACCAAGCTCTACCTTGAATAAATTCTTCACTAAAAACTAATCGAGTAAAAGGTCTATCTTTTTCAGTACAGTTTGCTAACTGAGAAATACATTTATCAATAAAATCTAGATCAACGAAATTCATATTCAAAAAAATAATCTTAGTTTAATTTAATTTTTGGTAGGGATACCCGGAATCGAACCAGGAAGCCTTACGGCACTGGTTTTTGAGTTACTTGATGACACTTATGTATAATCAACATAGTCAAGTAATTCTAGGTATTCCGCCAATTACAAATCAATTGTTATTCTGTATTATAAACACAGTCAAGCCAGTTTAAACAATTTTCGTACCATTTTTCGTACCATTTATTTATCAACAATGGAGGATTATTATGGAAAACAAAAACTTTAAACACGAAATAAATTATAAAATTGTTCATGCTTGAAAAGAAACCAAAAATGTAATTCAGCTATAAACTCTTTTAATTTCATCTTTTAAAGAGATTGATAACGAACAGATTACTAATAGCAAATCAGGGGAAAATGGACTACGAGTGACAATCCTTAAGCCCTTAGATTTATAAAAATAATTTAATAACCGGAACGATATCAGAACTGGTTCGGAAATAATTTTTTAGCTGTTTTCAATGAAATCAACCCATCAGCGATGTCTCGATCTATAGCTGCTCTTTTGCGCAACTCAGGATTTCCATAACCACCACCACTAGGACCAGTAGATACCAGTGTTTCACCTGCCTTAACCGTGAAATATGGAACCTTTGAAGGCAAAGATGTAGATGTACCATCAGTATGTAATAATTTTAGATGTGCCTTGTGGCCACTTTGGCCACCATCAAAACCCCACGGCTCGAAAGCATGACCTTCTCCTTCTAACGAAAAGCCGGCGTCATCCAAAAACGTAAACTCTCTAATAGCACCTATCCCACCCCGCCATTGTCCTGCTGCCATAGCGTCTTCTCTAAGTTCATACCGATCCACTCTGACGGGAATATGTGTTTCTATATCTTCAATTGGGTTATTGCGAGTGTTTGCATACAAGGTATCAACCGCATCCATACCATCTAAGCCAGAGCGTCCGCCATAGCTACCTTCCATTATTTCCATATGCACCCAATGATTACCTTCACGTAGTCCTGAGAGGGCAACAACTCTCAAATTACCTATACCTGCAGAGACTTTATCGGGAACAATTTGTGCAAATGCTTTCATAACAGTATCAGCAAGTTGGTTTCCCGGGCAGAAGCGCGCGATGACAGGTGCTGGAAAAATCGGATTTACCAAACTACCTTCGGGTGCCATAATCTCGATCGGGCGTGTAAGTCCAGAGTTTTGTGGTATTGACCCATAAATAACGCTGTCTAATAAAATTGAGCGAATAGTAAGCCAAATCGAACAATCTACAGTACCTACCAGAGGCATATTAATAGGTTTATCATCGACCTGCCTAGCAGTGCCTGACAAATCTACTATTATAGAATCACCATTAATTTTTAGAGTAACTTTAATTACTAACTCGCGATGTGCTGGATCTGGGTCATCTAAATAACCATCAATTTTGGTTGTTGCGCTATACTCACCATCGGGAAGAGCACGAATAGCATCTCGCATCATTCTTTCAGAATAGTCCATAAGGTCATGAAAGGCATTGACAATTTTTTCTAAACTATATTTTTTCACTAACTCTAACAATCTTCTGGACCCAATTTTGGCGGCTTCGATTTGAGCCTCCATATCACCGACCACCAATTCTGTTGCTCGGATATTAGCTCTCAGGATGTGCCAAACGGCATCGTTGCGCTTGCCCTCATCAAACACTTTGATCGCCTTAAATTGTAATCCCTCTGCATATGTATCCACAGCATCCACTATTCCACAGCTTCCGGGAGAAAGCGCTCCAATGTCTAAGTGATGCGCAGTAGTTACCGACCAACCGATGAGTAGTTTGTCCAGAAAAACCGGAACACAAAAGGCAACATCTGGTCCATGAGATGCTCCACCATAAGGATCATTATGCATTATCACATCACCCGGCCTAACAGGATCTTCGCGCTCAGCAAGAACTTTGATTACATTCTTCACATAGCCTGGAATTGGACCTGACTGCAGTGGTGTAGACATCTTACATTCGCACATCTGTAGTCCGTTTGCATCTGTCAACGCTGCACCAAAATCTTCAGATTCACGGATTATTGATGAATAAGACATGCGCATTAACTTATGCCCCATTTCGAGTGCAATGCTCTCGAGCGCACCCTGAATCACGGCACCAGTTACAGGATCAATTCTGCTCATGAGTTTGGCTCCAATGAAATTATTATATTGCCAGTGCTATGTACCTTCGCGGTTGCGTTTGGCGGCACAACGGTTGTACTATCTTTTTGTAAAAAGATTGCAGGTCCCAAAATTTCAACGTTTATTGGCAACATGTTACGACGGTAAATCTGAGTCTTGAAATTTTGTAAGGAACCATCTAATCGAAAAACAGCGTCACGAGTTTGAACAAGAGCATTCTTTAAATCCCCATCTGCTTTGAAAGGAGAAAATATCATTTCTTTTGGTTGCCCTATTGCACTGACCCTTAGATTTACTACTTCTATGGGGCTTTCCGGAAAAGCTTTGCCGTATTCAACTGAATGGATCTCATGAAATTTTTGCCAGAGGGTTTGCAAACTTTTTTCAGAAATTTTTCCATTACCTAAACCCACTCTTAATTCATAACCTTGTCCAAGATATCGCAGATCGGCAGCCCGCTCAAAATGAACTTCATTAGATGATAAGCCATCCTCGGCTAGTCGCTCATGGATCTCAGCTTCCATCTCTGCAAATTCAGAGTTAAATCTATACAGGTTTGGTTTGGTCGAAGATTGGAATTGAGTGCGTATTACATCATATTTGAGATCAGCAATTAAAAGCCCGAGGGCAGAAGTTATGCCAGGACTAATCGGTACGATAACTTCAGGCACTTCCAGCATCTGCGCTACCTCAGCTGCTTGGAGTGGACCTGCACCGCCCATTGCTACAAGTGAGAACTCTCTAGGATCTATGCCACGCTGTACTGTGCGTGACCTGATTGCATTGGCCATGTTAGCATTTAGTATCGTTAAAATACCTTCAGCAGCTTCTAAAAGATCAATCTTGAGTTTATTGGCCAACTCGCCAACAACATTTCTTGATGCGTTTACATCTAACGACATTTCGCCGCCTAAAAAATCATTGGGTTCGAGACGTCCTAGTACTAGGTTGGCGTCAGTGACAGTAGGTTTTTTACCTCCAAGTCCATATGCTGCTGGGCCGGGCATTGCACCGGCACTTTGTGGTCCTACTTTAAAAGCACCACCTTTATCTAAATAAGCAATAGACCCTCCTCCAGCGCCGATTGTGTGAATATCGAGCATAGGCATTAAAAGCGGGAATCCAGCAATAGATGTAGATCGGGAATCAGTTTCAGAACATTTTCCATTAATTACAATACCAATGTCTGCAGAAGTGCCTCCAATATCAAAGGTAATAACTTTACTCCGCTCACATTTTTCACCCACCCAAGCGCCGCCCAAAACACCCGCGGCAAGGCCAGACATCATTGTAAGCGCAGGGTTTTGTAAAACCATACGAGGGGTAATCACACCACCATTGGACGCCATAATTCGCAAGTCGCCGGTTATATTATTTTTTGAAAGTGAATTTGCTAGATTTTTTACATATTTAGCAACTTTTGGACCAACAAACGAAGCAAGCGCAGTAGTTGTGAACCGCTCAAATTCACGAAATTGTGGGGAAATCTCTGAGGAGGTGGTGATAAAAGCGTCAGGCATTATTTCGCCGACTAATTCCTTAGCGCGTCGCTCGTGTTTGGGATTCAGGTAGGAAAATAAAAAACAAATAGCTAGCGAGTCTACACCACTTTCTTTGAGCTCACTAGCAATTCTTAATACTTCATTTTCATCAAGTGGCTCCAGTTCATGACCAGTCGGAGGGGTTAGGCGCCCTTTAACAGTTTTTCGATATTGTCTTTGCACAAGAGGCCTGTTCTGCCATGGAATCTCTTGCATAATCGAGTAATGATCAGGCCTTTGGTGACGACCAATATGAATGATGTCACGAAAGCCTTCATTTGTTATCATTCCTGTACAAGCACCTTTACCTTCAAGAACTGAGTTGGTTGCTGTTGTTGTTCCATGGAAAATCTGATTGATGCTTTTGGGTTTTAATTTACCCTTATCGACAAGCTCCAAAAGTCCAGTTATTACCCCGATGGAGGGATCGTCCTGCGTAGTCGACACTTTGTGAATATCAGTCTTCCCAGTTTCATGGTCCAAATAAATAAAGTCGGTGAAAGTACCACCCACGTCAATTCCTACTAAGATCACCAGAAAGTCCTTCCAATTTTATAAATTATGAACAAATCAAGTACATTTCTGCTGCAAGATAACAGTATTTCAAAGGTTACAAATAAATTATTTTTAATTTTTTGGCTATATATCATTAACATAGGGTTGGTAAAATGCTTTGCTCATATTAATAACTCTGTGCTAAACGCCACATCAAGTATTCTTTACTTTCAATAGGTTCATACTTATCTGGTTCGTTTGTTAAATTTTTTACTATTGTTCCGGGTGTAGGATCAACAAAATGTGGCATACTATAACGTGGCATATGTATATGAGTATTTACCACTCTATGCTTTGTGCTTACAAAGTAATCATTTGTCCAACGTTGTAATAAATCTCCAATGTTAACTACGACACAATCTTCCTCGAAAGGTACTGGATGCCAAACACCTCCTAAATCCTGAACTTCTAATCCGGGTACATCATTGATTTGCCAAAGCAAAGTAATGGTGCCGTAGTCACTGTGTTCTCCTATCCTCATTTGTCTATTCTCTAAGGAACCTTCATATGCTGGATAGTGAATTATTCTTGTAGTATTGTACATTTGCTGATGTGCATCAACCAGTGAAGTACCACAATCTAATATCGTATCAAACTTGTTAAGTATATTGTAAGTAAGTGTATCTGCAATACGTATAGACTCTTCTGCCTTGTTTTGAAAACCTGGAACCCATCCATGGGGCCATAATTCATCAGGCATTCTTAAATTATTATAATTAAAACTTTCTTTCATATCTTTAGGCGCAGTTGGGTCTACATTTTCAGCACCCATTACTGAATAACCTAAATTATTTTCTTTTCTATAAGAATATTTTTGTTTTGTTTCTAATGGTAGTTCAAAAAAATCTTTTATTGTTTTGAACCAATTATCCATAGTCTTTTTATCTTCTGATGCAAGTGTATTTGTAAAGACTGCAAAGCCTACAGTAGTATAGGCTTTGCGGATCTCGTCTAATACTGATTCACTTTTAAAATCAATAATAGGGACTGACATAATTATTTTCCAACAGGAACTTTAGCATCAATACCTTCTACATAGTACATCATACTATTTAGATGTGTATCGCTTGCTACTTCGCCATCTTTTAATTGCAATTTACCTGTATTGTCCTTTAACGGACCTGTAAATGCAAAATATTTTCCATTCCTTATGTCATTTTTAATTTTTTCTGCTTTTGCTTTAACATCTGCAGGCATATTTGTAAAAGGAGCCATTTGCACTACATCTTCGTTCATGTGTCCGAAGTAATCCATACTCTTCCAATTACCATCAATTACTGCTTGTACTTTACTAATGTAGTAAGGTGACCAATTATCGATTGTTGCTGTCAACTGTGCCTTTGGTGCAAATCTGTATTGATCACTTGCTTGACCAAATCCAAACACTCCAGACTTTTCTGCAACTTGAATTGGAGAAGGAGAATCTGTGTGTTGTGCAACCATATCACATCCTTCTGCAATCATAACTTTTGCGGCATTTGCTTCTTTTGGTGGGTCATACCAAGTGTTTACCCATATAACATCGATATCAACTTTTGGGTTTACTGATTTAGCACCTAAGTAGTATGTGTTAATTTCACGTATAACTTCTGGAATAGGAAATGCGGCAACGTAACAAATTTTATTTGTTTTTGTCATCATGCCTGCAATAACACCTTGTACGTGTCTTGCTTGATATAATCTTAGTCCATAACTAGACATATTCTTAGATTGTTTATAACCAGTAGCATGTTCAAACTTTACGTTTGGAAATTCTTTAGCAACTTTTAACATTGGCTCCATGTAACCAAAACTTGTAGCAAATATGATATTTGCTCCTTCTTTTGCCATGTTACGTATTGCTCTTTCAGCATCTGGTCCATATTTAACATTTTCTAAATACATAGTTTCGACTTTGTCACCAAATGCCTTCTCAACATCTAATCTTCCAATGTCATGTCTATAAGTCCATCCATGATCACCAATTGGTCCAACATAGATAAAACCTACTTTGACTTTGTCACCAGCATGAGCAATACTGATAAACATCATTGACAATAAAACTGTCAATATTTTTAGTAGTTTCATTATTTTTCCTTTCTCTTAGAGGGTGTTCTTTAACTAAAATGCCTCACCCGGGGTTGATACTCTGTGTAAATCTAGTGTAACACGATTGTGTCCTCCACTACTGTTCTACTATGCTTAAACGGCACAACATAAGTTTTGATGTCATGCTTGTTTAATTCTTCTTCAAGTCTTGGGCAGTCATCAATAACTGCTTATTTGGAGAGATCATAAGAAAATTTAGCAAAATCTAATTATGAGCGAATGTTTCTCCAACAAAACTTTGATAAACTAAATCATCTTTACCTAATTTATTAAAGAAACAAAAAAAAAGAAAATCAAATGGTCTTAGTTGATTTTTTTTAAATTGCTTAAAATATTTGCATAAACATTAAAATTCCCAAAGAAAGTCCATAAGTAGGATGCATATAGTGTCATCAAATACTCAATTTCGTACCATTTTCGTACAACGTTTAGATAAATTAGAAATGTTGGTTAAATTTAAAACCACGAATAAGCTTCCGAAATCGTTATCTACCTTTATTTGTGAAGTTTGGTAGGGATACCCGGAATCGAACCGGGAAGCCTTGCGGCACTGGTTTTTGAGACCAGCGTGTTTACCTATTTCACCATATCCCCAAATATAATTCTTTAATAAATATCATATTAGTATAATTATACGGATGTGAAAACCAAAATCAAAATTACAAATCCCTCTTTTTTTGAAAAACTAATTGAACAATCCAAATCAATTTACGCAAGAACATTGCTCTATTTTATTTCCTTCATAGAAGCTATTTTTTTTCCAATTCCAGTAGATCCTTTATTGGCAATTTTAGTATTTAATAACAAACAAAAATATATTGAACTTACTATTTTTTGTACATTAGCTTCAGTAATTGGGGGATTAGTTGGTTGGCTTTTAGGTTATGTTATAGGAGAAGAAATAGAAGAACTATTGACTATTATTCCATGGATAAAAAATGATAGCTTTAATACTGTCAAAACAGCTTTTGATGAACACGGTATTTTAATTATATTTTTAGGAGCATTTACACCTTTACCATTTAAAATAATTTCAGTAACAAGTGGAATCTTTCATATTAACATTGTAGCGTTTTTTGTTATGTCTTTAATTGGAAGAGGGTTAAGATTTTTTTTGGTAAGTTTAATTGTTAAAAATTTTGGTGACAAAGGTATTTATCTTTTAAAAAAACATACTTTTTTATTTTCAACTTTATTTGGATTGATACTGACTTTATTGTATTTTATACTTATTTGAAAATGAAAATTATATCTAATAATTTAAACGCAACTCTATCTTTATTTCTATCTTCAGGTTTGCTAATTGGAGCATATTTTTTAGAGTTTTATCTCTCTCTTATCCCATGTGACTTATGTATTAAACAGAGAATTGTTCATATCTCTATTCTAATATTAAGTTTGTTAATTTTCCCATTATATACATTTTCTAAGTTAAAGTTCACTATGTTATCAATTTTAAATTTACTTTGGTTAGGTAGTTTCTCTTTAGCTTTTTATCACTTCGGTATCGAAAAAAAAATGTGGCAAGGATTTTCAAAATGTAGCTCAAATATAACATTTAATGAAAATACTTTAGATCAATTATTATCAAGAAGCCCTATTACATGTGATGAAACACAATTTGAATTGCTTAACCTAAGTTTAGCTGGATGGAATGGAATTTTATCTATCATTATCTTTATTATTTTATCATATCTATTATATAGAAATTATGAGGAGACAAAATGAAGAATAAACTAGATAAAATTTTACGTGTTGATCATGCTGGTGAAGTTGGTGCAGCCAAAATATACGAGGGTCAATTAAAGGTTTTAGGAAAAACTAAAGTTGGTCCTATGATACAACATATGAAAGACCAAGAAAAAGAACATCTAGATACTTTTCATGATCTATTAAATGAACATGAGGTCAGACCAACTATAATGCTACCTATTTGGAACCTCGCTGGATACGGGTTAGGTGTTATTTCAGCTGCAATGGGTAAAAAAGCTGCAATGGCCTGTACCATTGCTGTTGAAGAAGTAATTGGAAAGCATTATGAAAAACAAGCAAATCAATTAACAGAAAAAAAATATCAAGGTCTTAAAAAGAAGCTTCTTAAATTTAGAGATGACGAATTAGAACACAAGGACATTGCAATTGAACATGATGGACAAGAAACACCAGGATATAAACTTTTAAAATTCGTTGTTCAATCTGGATGTAAAGCAGCGATTAAAATTTCAGAAAAGATTTAATTTTTTAAAAGTTCAGTATCCCAATACAAGAAATCCATCCAGGTTTCGTGCAAAAAATTTGGAGGAAATGATCTACCATTATTTTTTAATACAGCTTCAGAAGGAATGTAAGGTTGAACCTTTAATTTTAATCCAGAATTCTTCAGAGATTTATTTCCTTTTTTAAAATTACAACTTCTACATGCTGAGACTACATTTAGCCAATTAGTTTTTCCACCATGTGATCTAGGTATTATGTGGTCAAAAGTTAAATCTTTTATTTTTTTCTTAATTCCACAATATTGACATGTACATTTATCTCTTAAAAAAACATTGAATCTAGTAAATGCAGGATCTTTTTTTGCTGAAACATATTCTTTTAAGGCAATTACACTAGGTAACTTAAGTGAGAGTTTTGGAGAATTTATTACCTGGTCATATTCAGCAACTATATCAACTCTATTTAAAAAAACTGCCTTTACAGAATCCTGCCAAGACCATAAAGAGAGTGGATAATAACTTAAGGGTTGATAATCTGCATTAAGTACAAGAGTAGGAGAAAAATTAAGCATAATGTTCTTTAAATCTAAAAACAAATATTAAGTCTTTACAACTATTATTTTAGTTTAATTAAATATATCTTAGGGGTTGATTATTTTTTTTACAAAATCCATTCCAGCAGAAATTCCATCAGGGTCTATCCCATGACCTAATCCAGGCCTATTTACTGCTTTAACGTTAAAACCAATTCCAATAAGTAGTTTTCTTGTATTTTCTAGAGAGCTAAATGGAACAATCTCATCTTTTTCTCCGTGAACTAGCAAGACAGGTGTTGAAGAGTTTTTATGTATATTTTCATTAATTAAATGTTTTGAAGCGTTAATATTGCCTAGGGATGTTCCTCCAGAATAACCAATAATACCTAAAAAATTGTTCTCACTTAATAACAAACTTTGAATGCTCATCATTGCACCTTGAGAAAAACCTATTAATAAAACATCTTCAAATTTTAAACTTTCCTTATCACACTCTTGTTTTATTAAACTCAATAATTCGTTAGACGCATTTATTGCACCATTTGGGATTTCTTCTATAGGAAACCATTCTTTACCCATCGGTGACATCTTACAATTAAAAGGAGCATCAGGAGAAATAAATTTTGCGTAAGGTAAAACCATTGAAAATGGTGATGAAAGATCTATAAGGTCTGCTCCATCAGCGCCATAGCCATGTAGCAAAAAAACTATTTGTTTAGGGGACGTTCCTCCCGTTGGCGATTTTGTATGAATTTTTCTTTCTTGCATATATAATTATTATGTATACTTGTAATGTTAATATTTTTACAATTAGATTAAATTATTTTTTTGTTAATTAAAGGATAAATTGTGTCAAATCAATTAATCGATCCATTTGGTAGAGAAGTAAATTATTTAAGAGTATCAGTCACAGACAGATGTGATTTCAGATGCACATATTGTATGTCTGAAAATATGAATTTTCTTCCAAAAAAAGATATTCTTTCTCTAGAAGAAATTGAAATAATTTGTAACGTATTTATAAAACTTGGAACAAGAAAAATTAGACTTACAGGTGGTGAACCATTGGTAAGAAAAGGAATACTAAATTTAATAAAAAATCTCGGAAAAAACATTGGGAATGGTTTAGATGAATTGACTTTAACTACTAATGGAAGTCAGCTTGAGAAATATGCAGAATTTTTAAAAGAAAATGGTGTGAACAGAATAAATGTC
>QCNM01000014.1 GCA_003210115.1 SAR116 cluster bacterium AG-426-A06
AGACACTAAGTATCAAGTCAATGTAGTATCAACAATGTTAGGAAGAGCAAAAAAACATCCTAATAGAACTGGTAACATGGAAGATGCGATAATGGTTTTTAAAAAATGGTTGTTAGATTATAAAAAATCAAAAAATTAAATTATGGTAAAAAAAGTTTATACAAATCAATAACTTATTTTGAATTAGCAATAACAAAACGAACTTATTAGATAATAGGTATTAAATATCCTAGATGCTAATTAGAACTACTTTATACACTTAAAGTTAAATCTTAAACAGTCTACATCTATATAAATTTATTTATACTACTGTTGATAATAGACGAATTGAATTAAATCAATTAAAAATTAATTTTTTTGTCTAATACTTAAAATCTATACTAACATTTACAAATTTTATGTTAATATAATTTATAAATAATGGATGAAACAATGACTACATCAAAACTAATAAATTATACAACAAGAGAATTTGTCTCCGAAAATGAATTAGAATTATATGCGGCTAAACAAGATCAAATATTTACTCCTGAAGTGATCGAAGAGTTTAAAAAAGCAGGCATGTTAAGAAGAGTTTTAACAAGAATTTGGAATAAAGAAGGCGTAGCAAGAGTTGGTATATTATTCGAATACAAAGATGAAAAAGCTTTTGTAGCTTGTCAGACACTATTAGATAAATATCATGCACCAAAAGTAAAAACTTTTGTAAATAAAGTTGTTGGAAGTAGGGGTATTGTTCTTCATGAATTTACGGCAGATGATTTTAAATAATAAATAATTTTAATTTTTAATTATTAAAATTGATTATCACTTAGTCTAATTTGTCAACCAAACTTGTCTATATACGTTTAAATATAATGAGATTTAAATAATTATCTTTTTAAAACACAATTAATCAATTAGGGTTGCTCCACTTTCAGTTTTTATAATTTTACCGTTTGATAAGGTATGTACTGCCATTATAGCTTCTTTGGTATTATCAGGAAAATTACCTATGTTGTGAATTACTAAAATATCCTCATTTTCATAAACACATCTGTTATTTTTAAAGTTAAGTTTTCCTTCTTTCATTGCATTAAACATACCTGTAACAACAGGTATCCATTCAGATTTAGTAACTTCTTGATTTGATTGATGTCTTACAAATACGTAGTCATCATGAAGTAGATCTAAATAATCATCTAAGTTACAATCATCAATTGCTTTAACCATTTTATTAAATATTGAGATTACTTTTCCTTTCAAAAAAAATATTAATTTATAAAAGCTCTGACCGTTGCGAATATTGCAACTGCATATACTAACATGAAAATTAATAATGAGTTTATTGAAAAACCTTTCATAAAACTTGATTTAGCCATTTGTGAAGCTTGGTAAATTAGATCTGGCCATGTGTAGGAAACAAAATCACCTTGCGTAAAAATTACTTTAATTTTGTTCTTTTCATCTACAACTGGTAATCTTCTAAATCTATCGTTAGACATTATTCTTAACCAATCTATTACATTATCATTTTCATTTGCAACTCTAGGGTTTTTTGTCATTATTTTTTCTAATTTAGTATTTTTTGGTGATAATCCAGCATTAACAAGTTTTTTAACAATATCTCTTTCAGTTACTACGCCAATAACTTTCTCTTGTTTATCAACAATTATTACTGAACCATAATTTTTTTCAGACATTACAGTTACTGCATTAGATACTTTATCATCTGCTAAAAAAGTTACAGGTTTAGGTTTTGTTTTAAATTCAGGTCTATCAATTAATCTAGTTCCTGCTCGTCCCATTTAATGCTCCTTATTGGAAATTTTGACAACATGTTTATTAAGTAGTATGTGTTAATTATTTTAATTATTACAATATAAACTCATTATAAATTTACTCTTGTGTTTAATAAATGTTCAAAGTAGCACAATCTTATACACTTTATATCATGTTGACATTAATAAATCCTAACATTAGATTTGCTATTACAAGAATGATCTAATCAACAAATATTTTTATGGCTAAAATGAAACAATACATTGGATTGTTAATCTGCTTTATTATTATAATTGGTGCTATTTCACATGTTGGGTTTAATTATTATAATGATACTTTAAGCTTTCTATTTGTTGCTGGTGGTAGCGTTGGTTATGGATTTCTAAAAAACCAAAAAGATAAGTTTATAACGAATTGTGGTAATGGTGCTATTTATTTTGGTTGGCTTGGAACATTAATTGGTTTAATAGCTCTAACTGCAGGGAAATGGGATAATTGGGGTGATATTGAAAAAACAGGACTTGCTCTATCTGTAGCAATGTTAACTTTATTATATGGTTATATTATCAAATTGATTTTACTTGTTTTTAAGAATTAATTTAACTTATTTTTTTTTGAATAGCCTACGATAACGACTTGTTGTAGCAATATTAAGTATCGCCAAAAAGAGTAGCCAAAATGCTAATACTAAGTATTCTTTTCTTTCGACATTTAATCTGTAAAACAATGCAAGACCAACTATACACATATTAAATATATATACCTTTACGAAATTAATTGGGTAGACTTCTTTTGTTAAATCTAGTACATACTGAAGCCCGTAATAAGCAATTGTTAAAAAGAGAGCTATTCTTAATGTTTGCCATCTGTGATAGGCAATTTCACCTTCTTCAATAATAGTAAAAGGAAACTGTATTGAAATATCAAATAAACCACATATCACAACACTCAAAAGCCATATTACCATTGTTGAGATAAGTAATTTTGCTAACAATCTCATAATAGAAATTTATCAGATTTTTTTTTAAAAGCCTAATAATAATTATTTATATTGGAATTGCAAAAAAGGAGAACTTTATAAAATATTTTAACTAGAGAGACTTATGATGATGTTGTCATTGATTTAGCAATTAATGTAAACATTTTGTACTATAAAAATTGTTATTATGTCAACAGCAGCTTTTGTCGAAGCAGTAATTTTAATAGAAATAGATTTTAATAAAATTTCAAAGATTGCATCAGAAATGATAAGGTTTTATAACTCATCAAATTCATAAATTTTGAAATATAAAAGTTTCTTAAATTATTTTTATTAACTAAGAATTTAATAATATAATCAATAGGTTATTGTGTTTATATAACTTAATATGTTTTTAGATGGAATCTTTCTAAATCTTTTTTTACATTATCAATTCTATTATTAAGCAATCTATGGTTCTTAATTTTTCTATAATGTCTTCTTAATCTTTTTGAGATATTATCAACTGCTTGATCAAGAGCTAATGTTGCTGTCTTTGAACGACCTAACGTTTCAAATTTTATATTATTATCAACCAAAATATCTAATTTGACTTTAAAAAAAATATTTCTTTTTTCTAACACTGTATTAGCACTTATTGGATTAGCTGAATATTTTAAGAAAACAGAAGAAAGCTTTTTAATATTATATTTTTGAAAAAAAGAACCTAGCTCAATATTTTTGCCAGTGGCTTTTATATTGAAATAATCTTTCATATTAAAATTATAACATATCTATATTTAAAAAAAAACGAAAAATAATTAACAATTTCATTTTACTTAAAGTGATGAAATTTAAATAAATTTGACTTTATATTTTATTAGTAATGACATTCAAGTGATCAAATGGTAGATTTTATCTTTATTTGTGATGGTTGTAATGAAAAATAATATTATAAATGCAGCATTTTACAGAGGTAACAAAACATTTTCAGTTGAACAGGTGAAATTAAAAAAACCTGGGCCAGACGAAGTTGCAGTTAAAATTGCATATGTTGGAATATGTGGAACTGACATGCATGTATATTTTGGTCACATGGATAAAAGAGTGGGATTTGAAAGAATTATAGGTCATGAAATGTCAGGATATGTTCATCAAGTTGGATCAAGGGTAAAAGATTTTCAAGTTGGTCAGCCAGTTGTTGTGCGACCACTTGATCATTGTGGAGAATGTCCAGCTTGTAAATCGGGATACAATCATATATGTCATAATCTTAAATTCTTAGGTTTAGATACTGATGGAGCCTTGCAAGAGATATGGAATGTTCCTGCCCATACCTTACATCAACTTCCTGAAAAACTCAGGATGGATTACGCTGCTTTGATTGAACCAGTTGCTGTGGCTTGCCATGATGTAAGACTCTCACGTTTAAAAAAAGATGAAGATGTATTGGTAATTGGAGGAGGACCAATAGGAGTTTTGGTTGCTATGGTTGCTAGAGATTCCGGAGGAAGAGTAATAATTTCTGAAGTAAATTCGTTTCGGTTGAAAATTGCACAGAAATTGGGTTTTGAAACAATCAATCCAAAAGAAATTAATTTGAAAGAAGAGATTAATAATAAAACAAATCAAAAAGGAGCAAATGTAGTTTTTGAAGTTTCAGGTTCTCAAACTGGTGTCGATGTAATGACAGATTGTGCAGCAACAAGAGGTAGGATTGTAATGGTAGCAATTCACGCTGAAAAACCAGTTGTTGATATGTTTCGTTTTTTCTGGAGAGAATTGGAGTTGATTGGAGTACGTGTTTACGAAAAGGAAGATTATGAAAAAGCAATTAAAATATTAGAATCTGGTGAAATTGATGCAAATACAATAATTACTGATGTAAACAATTTAGATGAAGTTCAAACTGCTTTTAATAATTTATCAAATAGTCCGACTGCACTCAAAAGTTTAATAAAAGTAGGAGATTGATTTATGTCAATTTTAAATATTTTTGATTTAACTGGGAAATTAGCTCTTGTTACAGGCGCCAGCAGGGGCATTGGCAGAGGAATAGCCGAAGCGTTAGCTGGAGCTGGAGCTGATATTTTAGGTGTAAGTGCGTCATTATCTCCAAAGGGAAGTGATGTTGAGATTGCAATTAAAAAAATTGGAAAAAATTTTGAAGGTTATAAAGTTGACTTTTCTAAAAGAGACCAGCTTTTTAATTTTGTTGAAAATTTAAAAAATAAAAATACTATACCAGACATACTCATTAATAATGCAGGCACTATAAGACGTAATTCAGCTGAAAATCACCCTACTGAGTGGTGGGATGAAGTAATAGAGGTTAATTTATCTTCTCAATTTCTTTTAAGTAGAGAAATAGGTCGCGAAATGATAAATAGGGGATCTGGAAAAATTATCTTCATAGC
Organism: SAR116 cluster bacterium AG-426-A06; assembly: GCA_003210115.1. Taxonomy (GTDB): domain Bacteria; phylum Pseudomonadota; class Alphaproteobacteria; order Puniceispirillales; family Marisalimonadaceae; genus TMED54. The sequence goes on from QCNM01000014.1 coordinate 5,137, forward strand.
ATCTCTTTTAACTTTTCAAGGTGGAATTACTGTTCCAGGTTATGCTGCTTCTAAAGGCGGCATTGGTCAACTGACAAAAGCACTTGCAAACGAGTGGGCTTCAAAAGGAATAAATGTTAATGCAATTGCTCCTGGCTATATAGCAACAGATAATACAGAAGCTTTAAGGAAAGATAAGGATAGATATAAAGCTATTTTAGAGAGAATTCCTCAGGGAAGATGGGGTACGCCAGATGATTTTGCTGGTCCTTCAGTTTTTTTAGCTTCTAAGGCGTCTAATTATGTTAATGGTGAAATACTTACCGTAGATGGTGGCTGGATGGGTAGATAAAATTTTTTGATAAAAGATGCATGCAATTATAATTTTTATTCTAGTAATTAAATAAAATCTTTAATGATAAATAACCCCCAAAAAAATATCCCTATCCAAATAATTGCTTTTTTTTGTTTATTAGACATATTTATATCTTATATTAATTTATCATTATTGAAATAAATTTATATAAATTTAGACTACTAACGAGTTTTAAAATTAAATTATGGCAAAATCTAAAGTAATGATTGATAATTCTAGAGTTAGAGTTACAGAATGGATGTTTGATCCAGGTGACGAAACAGGCCAACACATTCACGAATACGATTATGTTGTAGTCCCAATGAAAGATGGAATTTTAAAAATTATAAACGAAGATGGTACTGTTAGATTATCAGAACTAAAAAAAGGAGTTAGTTATTTTAGGGAAAAGGGTGTAAACCACAACGTTATTAATGAAAATAAATTTCACTATAGTTTTGTAGAAATTGAAATAAAATAATTTAAATATATGTTGAAATTTATACTAATTATCATAAATAATTTCTAAACAATCTATAACTTAATTCATTAAACTAGATCTATGAAAAGCATAATACAAACTCAAGGATTACATCACATTACATTAAATGGTGCTGATAAAAAAACTTCTATAAATTTTTGGCAAGACATTCTAGGTATGCGATTTATTTTTGAACAACCAAATTTAGATGATCTTAGCATTAATCATTTGTATTTTGATTGTGGAGATGGAACAACAGTAACAGTTTTTACAGATGAAAAAAGAAAATCAAAAAAATCTAAATTTCAAAATGAAATTGGTTCTTTGCATCATGTGGCCTTTTGGGTTAGTCAAAGTACAATAAGAATTGCTGAAAAAAATCTTTCTGAAAACGGGTTTGCAAACACTGGAATAAAGGACAGAGGATTTATGGATTCAATATATTTTAGAGATCCGTTAGGACTTTTATTAGAGTTGGCAAGTTATAAATTTGATCCTCCATTTGGTTTTTCCCACGCAAATGTTCTTGAAATGGCTCATAAGCTAAGAATCAAAAGAGGTGCGTTAAATATTGAAGATGTTGATGTATCTTTGGCTATAAGAAAATTAAGCCAGTAATAATTTTTGAAACTTGAATTAAAAAATAAATTAATTTATTTTCAATTATGATTTGGGGTCCAGGAAAGTTGTTGTTTATTCATATAGCTGAAAAAGCTTCTTCAAACATGAAAGAGCTTAAAGAAGCTATTCTGGTTGAAGGAAAGGGGATTAAAGGTGATAGATATTATAATAATATAGGAAAGTATTCAAATATTCCTGATATCAGAGATGTAACGATAATAGAAAATGAGGTTTTAATTGCCCTTAAAAAAAATCAGCCACCATTACAAATAGATAAAATCATATTAAAACCTAATGAGCATAGAAGAAATTTAACTTCTCAAGGTGTACCACTCAATTATTTGGTAGGAAAAAGAATTAAAATTGGTGAAGTCATTTTAGAGGGTGGAAGATTAAATTTTCCTTGCAAATATTTATCTGAATTACTTAACAAACCTCTTTTATTACCTCTTTATAACCGTTCAGGTTTAAACTGCAAAATTATAAAAGGAGGTAGGATTAGAGTTAATGATGAAATTAAACCAGTTTAATTAATTTAAAACAATTATGCTGTTTAAAAATTTAAGATATATCATAATTTTTTTAATATTAATTTTAATATCTATTTTATTCTTTAGTGATTTAAAAAACTTTTTTACATTAGCTTATGTAAAGGAAAATTTAATAAATTTTCGTTTATTATATAAAGAAAATCCGCTTTTATTTAGTTTAATTTTTTCTTTAATTTATATTTTGTCTTCGGCATTATCTTTACCGTTTGCTACATTGTTAACATTGCTCTCAGGATATATATTTGGCCTTGCCTTAGGAACACTTATAGTATCTTTATGTAGTACAATAGGTGCATCAATTGCTTTTTTGACATCTAAATTTTTATTTTATAATTATATACAAAATAGATATGAAAAACAACTAGTTACCATTAACAAGGAATTTATCAATCAAGGAATTTTTTATATTTTTGCATTAAGATTAGTTCCTGTTTTTCCTTTTTTTGTTGTAAACATTGTCACATCATTATTGCCTATCAAATTAAGTACTTTTTTTTGGGTAAGTATATTAGGAATGTTTCCTGCAACATTTGTTTATGTTAATGCGGGTAATGAGTTATCTAAAATAAACTCTTTTTCAGACATCCTTTCTTTTCAAGCTTTAATATCTTTTTCACTGATTGGAATTTTACCACTTACAATAAAATTTTTGTTAAAAAAAATTAGAAGAAAAAAATAATTTTATAATGTTAAATTCATATTGATTTACTATTTTTTAAATTATTCACCTGGTATGTTTAAGTTTTTATTTAGAGTTATTTTATGAATAAATTAATTTTAAAATGTTTTTTTATTATTGTGACTTGTTTTTTAAATATTAGCATAAGTTATTGTAATGATGAAACCATGCAGATAATCTCATACTTTCTAATTGATAATACAGAAGTTACAATTGGCAAATTTAAAGTATATGCCAAAGAAACAAATTTCATTTCTATGGCTGAAAAAAATGGAGATGGACTCGTATATGAAAATGGATGGGTTAAAAAAAATGGTTGGAACTGGAAAAGGCCATATGGTCTTTTAGCTTTGGACAATGAGCCAGTTGTTCATATCAATTTTAATGAAGCAGAAAATTATTGTAAATGGAATAAAAAAAGAATTCCTACACTGAAAGAATGGGAACTAGCTGCTTATACTGAATTTAGACCTAACAATAAGGATGATTATGAATTTAAAAAATCTTACCCATACCCAACTGGTGTAAATACATTAGGTCTAAATTGTTTGAATGATTGTAACTTTAACTATCCTTCAAAATATTCTAAATTTTTGTTACGTGGTTATGGCCATGTATCAACTGCTTCAACAAAAAAGGGGATTAATGGATTGTACGATATGGGTGGAAATGTTTGGGAATTGGTTGATATTAAAAATAACTCTTACAAAGGTACTAAGGGAGGATCTTGGTGGTATGGAAAAAAACAAATGATTAGAGCTTATGCTGCAACAAAACCAAAAAATATGTCAACCGTATACATAGGTTTTAGATGTGTAAAAGATTTTAAAAATTAAAATTGGATATATTTAATTTTACATATATCATTTTAATGAGGTGAAGAATGAGTTTAGATTTTTTAATAGATAAATTTATGATCAATAAACATGATTTTCAAACTCCAATTATAGTAACAGGAGCTGGTGGATGTATTGGAAGTTGGGTTTTATCAATTTTAACAAAATCTAAAATCCCATGCGTTGGTTTTGATCTCTCTGAATCAAAGAGAAGATTAAATTTGATATTGGGAGATGATGCAGAAAATGTTTTTTGGGAAAAAAATGATGTTACTAATTATTCTGAGCTTCTTAATTTAGTTAAAAAATATAATCCTTCTGCAATAATTCACTTGGCAGGTTTACAAGTGCCTTTTTGTGCAGCAGATCCTGCTTTAGGTGCAAGAGTAAATGTTGAGGGTACAATTAATGTATTTGAAGCTTGTAGAGAGATTGGGCTAAGAAGAATAGTTTATGCTTCATCAGTAGCCTCTTTAGGCATGCCTCCTGGGGGGGAGTGGAAAGAAACATTTTATGGTGTTTATAAACAAGCTAATGAACACACAGCTTATGTTTATAATGCGGATCTTCAAATACCGTCAATTGGCATTAGACCAAATATTGTTTATGGATTAACAAGAGACCAAGGTGTTAGTTCAAAAAATACAATCGCGATACAATCAGCGGTGTTAGATGAAGAATATGACATTCCTTATAAGGGTAAATATAGCTGGTTGTATGCAGGTGAAGCTGCTTCAGCATTTATTTATTCTGTAATGAAGGAATTTACCAAAGCCTATGTCTTTAATTTGAATGGTCAATGTGAAACTATTGAAAATGGTCTTACTATATTAAAATCACTTAAACCTGAAGCTAAAGTAACTTGTTCAGGTCAAAGCTTTCCTTTTCCTCCTGACTTAAGTGATGAGCCACTCAGAAAATTAATAGGAAATTATCCTACGTATTCTGTTGTAGAAGGAATTAGTGATACATACAATTCTTTTAAAAAACTTAGAGAGTTAGGTCGTTGTCCAGAAATAAATAAGGTTAACTAAGTGAATATTTTGAATAATCAGATTAAATCTTACAAAGAAGATGGAGCGATTTTTTTAAAAGGAGTTTTTATTGATTGGGTTGAAACTTTAGAGACTGGCATTGAAAAATTAATTAAAAATCCAAGTCCAAGAGAAAGATCATACTTGCCTGAAGATGGCACTGCAAAATTTTTTCAAGATTTATGTAATTGGAATAGAATTGATGAATTTAAAGATTTTATTTTTAATTCTGACATTGGAAAAATATCTTCGGTTTTAATGACCTCGGAATTTACTCGTTTTTTTCATGATCATGTTTTAGTAAAAGAGCCAGGATCATCTTTAGCTACCCCCTGGCATCAAGATCTTCCATATTATTGTGTTGATGGTGTTCAAAATGTAAGTTTTTGGATACCATTAGATCCAGTATCAAAAGAAATATGTTTAAAGTGCATATCTAGATCTCATCTAACTGGTAAAATTCATAGACCTAAAAGATTTAACGGAAATGATCTATATGAAAATGATCATACTGAAGAGATGCCAGATATAGAAAGTAATTTAGATTCTTATAATATTCTTGCTTGGGACATGGAGCCAGGTGATGCAATAGCTTTTGATTTTAGAATAATTCATGGTGCAAGTCCCAATTTTAATGAAAGTTTAAGAAGAAGGGTTTTTTCAGCAAGGTGTGTTGGTGAGAAGACACGTTTTGTGAATAGAAAAGGCAAAGGTTCACCACCTTTTGATCATATTAAGTTAAATACGGGAGATGAATTAGATATTGAGGATTTTCCTGTTGTATATAAAAATTAAATCATGACATTAATTAAAAAAGTTGAACTTCATGAATTTAAATTTCCTGTTAATAATTTAGGTAATTTAACTGGTGCAAATAGTGTAGGTGCTTTTGGGTATTCAAAAGGTGAGGTCAGTGAATTAAAAAAATTTGCTATTAAAATAATTACAGATGACGGAACTGTTGGTGAATACGTTACTCACTGGTGTTCAACAGCCTCAACTTTTGCACAATCATGTATGCTCGCTCCAAAATTACTTGGAAGACACGCTGAAGAAAGAGAGGGCATTTACGATGATTTTAAGCGTGAATTAAGACAGTTTGATCATATGGGGCATGGGCCAATTGATATAGCTTTGTGGGATTGGTTTGGCAAAAAATATAAATGTTCAGTAAAAAATATGTTGGGTGGTTTTAAAAATAAACTTCCAGCATATGCTAGTACATATCATGGTGATAGGAATGGTGGATTGTACTGCAAAGAAGCATATGCAGATTTTGCTGAAAAATGTTTTGATATCGGATATAAAGGCTTCAAAATTCATGGATGGAATGAAGGAAATGTCGAAGAAGAAATTGATAATATTTTACATGTCGCTAAAAAAGTTGGTCACAAAATGACATTAATGCTAGATCCTGCTTGTGAATTAAGAACTTTTGCAGACGCTTTGGCTGTCGGCAGAGCGTGTGATGAAGCAAATTACTTTTGGCTTGAGGATCCATATAGAGATTCTGGTGTGTCAGCTTTTGGTCATAAAAAGCTCAGAAGTTTTATAAAAACACCAATACTTCAAACTGAACATATAAGAGGTGTAGAGCCTAAAGCAGATTTTATTTTAGCAGGAGGAACAGATTTTTTAAGAATGGATCCTGAATATGATATGGGGATAACTGGAGGTATGAAGATTGCACATCTAGCGGAATCTTTAGGTGTTGATGTTGAAATACATGCATGTGGACCAGCTCACAGAATTATGATGTCTGCAATAAGAAACACTAATTACTACGAAGTGGCTTTAGTTGGCCCAGACTGTGATAATGCCATACCGCCTGTATATTTATGTGGATATACTGATATGCTTGATTGTGTAGATAATGAAGGGTTTGTAGATGTTCCTGATGGCGAAGGTCTTGGTGTAGTATACGATTGGAGTTATATCAATAAAAATAAAACTCATTTTGAAAATTTTGAAATTTAATTAAATATTTAATAATTTCTTGCTTTTTACTTTCATGAAATTCATCAAAGGAATATAATACCTATTAGAAAATCAACTAATGAAAAGTTAGTTTTTCTAAAGACGCGAGGAAGTTCTTTTTAATGTATTACATAGCCTATGGATCAAATTTAAATTTTAAATTAATGAACTCTCGGTGTCCTAGAGCAAAACCTGTATTTTATCTAAATGGGCTCAGAGTAAATAAACTTTTTGGATGGAGGTTATCTTTCAATAGATATGCAAATATTATAAAAGATAAGAATAGTTTTGTCCCAATTGGATTGTGGAAAATTACAAAACATTGTGAAAAAGAATTAGATATTTATGAAAATTTTCCAATGTTATATTCAAAAATTTATTTTAAATATAAATATATTAAAACAATGACTTATGTAATGAATTCAAATAAATTATTAAAACCTTCCAATACTTATTTAAAATTGATTTATCAAGGGTATGAAGATTTTAATTTAGATCTAATTCATCTAAAAAATATTTAATTTTTATTTACAAATTTATTGTATAAATTAAATTCTTTATGTGGAGGAATGACATGATTAAAATTATTATAGGAATTATAATTGGAATTGGACTGTCTACTTATTATCCTGAAATTTCTAGCACATTAAAAGACTTTTTTTTAGATAGTGGTGCAAGAGACAGTATTGTTGAAACATTAAAAGAAGTTAAATAATTTATTTTATTGTAAATTTTATAAGGGATTATTATGTATGTACCTCCAAAAAAGTGGGAGTGGAATAAAGAAAATGGTGGAAAATTCTCTAAAATAAATAGACCAATATCAGGTTCTACCTTTGATAGAGATTTGCCAATCGGTAAACATAAACTTCAACTATATTCACAAGGAACACCAAATGGTGTCAAAATTACAATTTTACTTGAAGAGCTTTTAGAGCTTAACATTCAAGAAGCAGATTATGATGCGTGGCTAATTGAAATTAGTAAAGGTGATCAGTTTTCTTCTGGTTTTGTGAAAGCTAATCCTAATTCAAAAATACCTACATTAGTTGATTACACAAATAATAAACCAATATATGTATTTGAGTCGGGTTCAATTCTTTTATATTTAGCTGAAAAATTTAACCATTTTTTACCACTTGAATCTGAATTAAAAGTTAAATGTATGAACTGGCTGTTTTGGCAAATGAGTAGTGCACCATATTTAGGTGGAGGATTTGGTCATTTTTATAATTATGCTCCTGAAAAGCTTGAGTATCCAATCGATAGATTTGCCATGGAAACTAAAAGACAGTTGGATTTACTAAATAAACATTTAGAAAACAAAAATTTTATATGTGGAGATCAATATACAATTTCAGATATCGCAATTTGGTCTTGGTACGGTCAGTTAACTCTAGGTAAACTATATTCTGCTGCAGAGTTTTTAGATGTATCATCATATAAGAATGTATTAAAGTGGGCAGAAAATATTAATTTAAGACCCGCTGTAAGAAGAGGAAAAATAGTTAATAAAGTTAGTGGTAATCCAAGTTATCAATTAAGAGAGAGACATTCGTCAGATGATTTTAAAAAAATTAATCTATGATTCTAATTCATTACCTCTAGAGTTTTAATAATATCATTAATTTCATTATATTTTTTAATTTGATATAACATGTCAGATTCATTATTTTTATAAGGCTTTAATATTAGAGAATTGTCATTGTTAAAAGAATAAATAATCGTATTTAAGAGTTTGTCTATATTTTGATGAAGTGAATTAAAGAAATTTTTATCAATATTTTTATTTTGAACAATTAATTTGTTAACGTCATATAATTTATCATTTATCTGATTACTAAAGTTAGAGTTATATTGTTTTGATGAATTATAAATAATATTATCCAAATCGAAATTTAATTTTGCAATTTTAGAATTTAATTTAGATTTTTCATTTATTTCTTTTAAATAACTTGTTTTCTTTGGAATGTAATCATCTGGCAAACCAGGATCATCACTATTAATCTCATAACTTGATGATATATTTACGCTAGATTTTTCTATATTACTTGAAATTGAACTTTGATTTGATTTTTTATTGTAAGTATCCGTACTTGGAACACAATCACCATCACCACTTGATGGACATGATATTACATGGCTAGAATAATTAAATAATAACAAAAATAACAATAATATAATTCTCATATAAAAAAAACGACATTTAATTGTAATCTTTAAGTAATTAAAATTTAAATAACTACTTTGTATTTTTTAAAACTCATAAATATGTAGAATACTATCATTACATTTATTAAATTCCAAAGAATACTATTTAGAAACCCTAAAGTATAAGAATTAGTAAAATCATAAATTTTTCCTGACATCCATCCTCCAACTGACATTCCTATAATTGTAAAAAAAATTATCAATCCAATTCTTTCTGCAGCATCTTTATTTGGCAAATACTTTTTAACTATCAAAGCATAACTCGGAACAATACCTCCTTGTGATAGGCCAAATAAAATAGAAACTACATATAATCCAGTTAAAGTATTGAATGGAATAAATAGAATTAAGGTTATTATTTGCAAGGTTGAACCAATCAATAAAGTTTTTAATGGTCCAATTATATCTGACACGTAACCAAATATTATTCTGCTTAATACCGCACAAAATAGCATTATTGATAAAATTTTTCCTCCAGTAATGATACTTAAACCTTGATCAATACATAATGGAATAATATGAACCTGAGGTGTCGACATGCCAACACAGCAGCCGATTGAAGCAATCATTAACAATCTTTGCATGCTGTTATCTGAAAAAGGAATTTGTACCTTATTTTTTAATTTATCAAAGTTATTTGTTAAAGATTTTTTATCATAGTTAATTTTAAATACAACAAAACATAAAATTGGGACAGTTGTTGTGCATACGAATGCTATCAATATGTGAGCTTCTCTCCATTTTTGTTCTGATAGTAAAAATGTTAAAAAAAATGGCCACATAGCACCCGCAAAATGTTGTGCGCTTGCAGTAATTGAAACAGCTAACCCTTTGTTTTTGTTAAAAAAATAACTAATATCATTCATCATTGGTCCAAAAAAAACTGCAGATGAAAATCCTAATCCAAATTGTATTATTGATAGAATATAAAAATTTCTTGAAAGTACTGAAACAAAATAAAGAGCAATTAATATTATGAAACCAAAGATAATTGGTTTCTTAATCCCATATTTATCAGAAAATTTTCCAACTACAATATTTCCTATGCCAAATCCAAACATAGTAAGAACATATGGTATAGTTACTGAAGATCTTGAAATTTGGAATTCTGTTTCAATGCTTGGTAAAATCATTACAACAGACCACATTCCTATAAAGCCCAATGCGCATAATATAAATACTAATAATAATCTTACCCAAGCAAGGCCAGAATCTTCTTTAGCGATTATACTTTTCATAAAAATCTTTTTTTATATGTTGAAGTATCCTAATATATTTAAATGTTAACTAAACATCAAATACAAGATTATCATAAGAATGGTTTTATTGTTATTGAAGACCTTTTATCTAAAGATGAAATCAAACAAACACGTGTTATTATCAATCAATTTATAGAAGATTCTAGAGAGATTATTGAAAGTGACAACATTTTTGATTTAGAAGAAAACCACTCAAAAGACAATCCTAGATTAACTAGAGTTAAACAACCACATCTAATAAATATCCATTTTTTAAACTTGATTAAAAATTCATTAATTACCAAAGTCTTAAAAGATTTATTAGGTGATAATATTCTTTTGAAATCTAGTAAATTAAATACAAAGTTTGAAAAAGGTGGGTCTGCAGTTGAATGGCATCAAGATTGGGCATTTTATCCACACACAAACGATGATGTGCTTGCTGTAGGAGTTATGTTGGATGAAGTAAATTTATCTAATGGTCCGTTGATGGTAATCCCTGAAACTCATAAAGGCCCTGTTCTTAATCATAACAATTCAGATGGTATATTTTGTGGTGCAATTGATCCAAAAGATAAAGATTTTAATTTAAATGATGCAATTCCACTTACTGGAAAAGCAGGTTCAATATCAATTCATCATGCAAGATTACTTCACGGCTCGGCTATGAATGAAAGTTCATCCAAAAGAATGATGTTATTTTATGAATTAAGTGCAGCTGATTCTTGGCCGTTGGTGGGTGCACCATCTTATATGAAGTTTACTTCTCCTAATGACCTTTGGAAACAAATGAAATCTCAATTAATCTCAGGAGAAATTTCTACTTGTCCTAGAATGGAAAATATACCTGTAAGAATACCTTTACCTCCACCCAGTGATCATGGCTCAATATTCAAGATTCAAAAAACAGGTAACTCAAAATCTGCTTTTATATAGTTTTGATTTCAATTCTTTTTGGTTTAATGATTTCAGGTTCTTTTTTAAACAGTTTAATATTTAACAGTCCCTGTGAAAGTATTGCTTCCATAACTTCCATTAAAGGATCTAAATTAAATTTTTTCTCAAAAGGTCTTAGTGCTATGCCTTTATGTATTATATTCTGATTATTATTATGAATTTTTTTTCCTTTAATATATAAAATATTTTGAAGTGAAATTATCTCAATTTCATTTTCACTAAACCCAGCCACTGCTAGATTAATTTCATAGTTTTTTTCATCGGTTTTTATAACATCAAATGCAGGGTAGTTTGAGCTTTTATTAGGATTTATTTTAGATATTTCCTCAAATAATTCGTCAAAACCAATAAATGATTTAAAGATTAAAGGTGGCAAAGAGTTTAAAGACATATAAGAAAACCTGTTGTTAAAAAAGATTAAATATATTATCTCTTTAGAATGACAAATACAAGACTGTTAGAAAACAAAATATATTTATGTATTTTTTCTTTTTTATTTATCATCTTAAAAATTAATTCAACTTTTTCTCATGAATGCATCTTAAAAGATACAACTCCTAAGGAAATTAGTATTTACAACTCATGTTTATCTCAAAAAAATAGTAAGTACAATCTAGATGTTAAAAAGTTTCAAGAAATGGAACAGAAAATTATAAAGCTTGAAAATGAAAATTTATTGTTAAAAAATAAATTATTATTTTTTAAGAAGAAAATTTATGATTTTTTGAATAACATTTGATAACCAAAAAATTTTATTATGAGTTAAGGTATGAATCTATTTAATTTAAATAAAAAAGTTGCTCTAATAACTGGTGGCAATGGAGGTATTGGTTATGCAATGGCAAAAGCCATGGGAGATGCTGGGGCAAACATAATTATTGCTGGAAGAAATTCAGATAAAAACACTCTTTCTGTTAATAAATTAATAAATAGTAATATTGAATCAATGGCTATCGAAGTTGATGTTGATGACGAACTTTCTTGTCAAAATATGGTTAATCAAGTTATAGATAAATTTAAAAAAATAGATATTTTAGTAAATAATGCAGGAACAAACATTAGAAAAAGGCCTGAGGAATACTCATTAAAAGAGTGGACATCAATTATTAACACAAATCTTGTTAGCATGTTTATCTGTTCAAAAGCCTGTTATGAACATTTTATTAAAAATAAATCTGGAAAAATTATTAATATCGGATCAATGCATTCTTTATTTGGCGCTCCATTAGGTAGTGCGTACTCAGCGAGTAAAGGAGGAGTTGTACAGCTTACTAAAAGTTTTGCAAATACGTGGGCATCAAACAATATTCAAGTTAATGCTGTCTTACCTGGATATATTGATACTGAATTAACAAAACAAGCACGCATAGATATTCCTAGCTTAGAGCAAAGAGTTACAGAGCGCACACCTGCAGGTAGATGGGGTGTTCCTGATGATTTAGGAGGTATTGCTGTATTTCTAGCATCTGAAGCATCTAATTACATCACAGGAACAGCAATTCCAGTTGATGGTGGATATTCTATAAATGGTTAATATTTACTTGATATTTAAATTATTTTTTATATTTTTCTATTATGACAGATAAAATAGATGTAGTAATATACAAACCAACCAAATCTGCAATGCAGTCAGGTTTGGCAACAAATAAATTTTGGATTTTAAAATATATTAGTTATTCTAAAACAAATTTAGATCCTTTGATGGGTTGGTCTGGTAGTGATGATACTTCAAAGCAAATTGTTTTAAAATTTAATTCAAAAGAAGAAGCAATTGATTATGCAGAACTTCATTCATTGAATTTTAGAATTTTAAATAATAATATTAAAACCATTAAACCAAAATCTTATGCAGATAATTTCAGCTTTAAAAGAAAGGGACTTTGGTCTCATTAAGAGCTATTAATTATGGTGAGCCAGAGAGGATTCGAACCCCTGACCTATTGCTTAGAAGGCAATTGCTCTATCCAGCTGAGCTACTGGCCCACAATTAGTTTTTAATTCAAAGCTAAATTAAATACAAGACATAATGTTTGATTTGAAATTTTAATAATAAATACTTCTACTATTGCATGTCATTTTAGTTGGTATTTTACTTTTATCTTCAATGTCTAATCCAACGCTAAGTATTATTGGTGATAAAGTTGAAGTTACTTTATCTAAATTCCAAGCAAAGTCTGTAGTTTTATAAAAACTTTTGTCTTCCCATAAAACATAAGAACCGCTCTTTTGCGCAAGGACATTTCCAATATATTTAAACTTACCATTTATCCTTCGAAAAACTATATCTGAGGTGTCGTTATCATTTCGTGAAAAAATAAACTCGAATTTTTCATTATTTATTTTATTGATACAAATGAATCCAAAGTTTGGAAGTGTAACTTCATAAGATTTTGCAGTGTTAACTGAAAAAAGAAAAAAAGTAGTAATTATGATTATTATTTTATTTTTTATCTTCATCTTTGATCACTTCATAATCACCTTCAATAATATCTTCATTTTTAACATTTGTTTTCATAGTATGTTTAAAATTTGAATTAACATTATTTTTAAAATTAAAGTTATTGCCTGATCTTAGGGCTTTGATATTAAATACTTTTTTGAATAAGTTTGGAGTAATGAAAAGTAATCCTGGCAAACAAATCAATGTTGCTATTAACCAATGCCATTCTAGAACATGTATCATTCCAAAAAATGATCCTATATACAATGGCAGTATGACTTTAAAGTAAATTGAAATTATAGTAATTAAAAGAGCAACTATAGTTCCATAAAAAAATTGAATACCAATAAAGCCCATTACAATATTAAATAAAATAGATAAAAAGCTTAAAAGAATAAAGATCAGGCCAAATTTTATTATATTAAACAAGTTCATAACTATTTTTTAATATTAACTGATCCATTGAATTTTTTTAAATAAAAATGTTTTTTCCCAGTCCAAAAACATTTCTTTTTATCAGGCATTGCTTCTATGAAATATATATAATTTTTAAGTTTGAATTTCTGACTGCAACCTAAAAAAGTTAAAATTAAATGTGAATCATGAAACTTAACTTGATTTGATCTACCAACTGTAACATTTATAGACTTTGTATTTGATTTAAAACATTGTCCAATTTTATTTTTTTTACATCTAGTTTCTTTGCTTGAAATATTTTTTATATTTGTGGCAACATTTTCTTTAAAATTAAAACCATCATTATCAAGCATTTCACATTGATCCTTTGGTGGAGCTGTTTTTTCAGAAAATTCACATTCAAACCAATAACCTTTAAGTATTAAATTTTCCTTCGCGTAAACAAATTGTGGTAGAAGTATTAATATCAAAGATATTATAAATTTATTCATTTTTTTCCTTTTAAGTAATTTAACAAAAACATAAGATAACTTATATGATAATTAAACCATTAAAAAAAAATAGTGAATTTGTTGCCTTTGTAAGTGACATTAATTTAAAGAAAAAATTAAGTAAAAAAGTAATAAATACTCTCCAAAAAAGTATAGATAAATTTGGAGTGCTTGTATTTAGAAATCAATCATTAACTGATGACGAGCAAGTCAATTTTTCTGAATATTTTGGAAATATTGAGCATTCTGGAAAAAAATCAAATATAACAAAAGACAGTGATCGCAGGTTATCTATAAAATTAGCTGATGTTTCAAATATTGATAAAAAATCAAATGTATTTAAAAAAAATGATCCTAGGAGAATATTTAATTTAGGTAATCGTTTATGGCATTCAGATAGTTCGTTTAAAAAAATCCCCGCAAAATATTCTTTGTTATCCTCGAAAACAATTGTGAAAAAAGGTGGAAATACAGAATTTTCTGACATGAGATTAGCCTATGAAAACCTCGAAGATGATATCAGAAATAAAATTGAAACTTTATATTGTGAACATTCATTAATTTATTCAAGGCAAAGACTTGGGTTTGACATGGAAAAAGAATTATCAAAAGTCGAAATTAAAAACTTTAAACCAGTACTCCAACCAATGGTTAGAAAAATAAAAGAAAATAATAGAAAAACAATATATTTATCAAGTCACATTGGAAAAATCAAAGGATGGCTAAGACCAGATACAATGTGTTTTGTAGACGATTTAATTGAATACGCAACTCAAAAAAAATTTAAGTATATACATAAATGGAAAGTTAATGATTTAATCATGTGGGATAATCGTCAAACAATGCATCGTGTAAGATCTTTTGATGATGTTAATGAAACAAGGGATATGAGAAGAACTACAATTGAAGGAGAAGAGGCTCTTATTTGAATTTTTCTCTCATTTTTGTAAATGAATTTTTTACATCATCCAAAATATCCTCTATACTTTCTATTCCAACATAAATTCTTAAATATTCCCCTTTAGGTACATAACTTGTATTCATTGTTCTGATGGATTTTACATCAGTCATTGTCATTAAGCTTTCGTAACCACCCCAAGAAGCTCCTTTACCAAATAAAAAACAATGATCTGCAAAAAATTCAGCCATTTTAGTTGTTATATAATCTTTAAATTCTATTCCAAAAATTCCACATGCACCACTAAAATCTCTTTTCCATAATTTATGATCAGGATGTTCTTTTAAAGCAGGATGGTAAACTTTTTTAACTTCTTTTTGATTGCTGAGAAAATTTGCTAATTTAATAGAGTTTTCTTGAGATTGTTTTAGTCTCAACGGTAGAGTTCTCAATCCTCTTAAGGCTAAAAAAATATCATCTGGCCCAACGCATTGTCCTGAGTTTCTTTTCCATCTATTTATTGAATTGAGGTGTTTTTTAGTACATACAGTTACACCCATCATAACATCAGAGTGACCTCCAATATATTTTGTTATTGCTTCAACAACAATATCTACACCAAATTTAATTGCGTTAAAGTACAGCGCAGTTCCCCACGTGTTGTCAATAATTGTAATTATTTTATGCTTTTTTGCTAATTTGACTGTTTTATTGATATCTATTATTTCGAATGTATAACTTCCTGGGCTTTCTAAATATATTACTTTAGTATTTTTTTTAATTTTACTTTCTAAATTTGATAAGTCTCTTGGATTATAATAATCATGTTCAATTTGAAACCTTCTAAACTCTTCTTCTGCAAATCTTCTCGCAGAACCATATACACAATCGGGTATTAAAACGTGATCAAATGTCTTTAAAACTCCCATAAAGCTATTTGTGATAGCTGACATGCCTGAAGGGGCTAAAACGCAGCCATCTGTATCATATAAATCAGAAATAGCCTTTTCTAATGCTTCAGATGTTGGTGTGCCATTTCTTCCATATGTATATTTTTTTTTACTTCTATCTTTATAACTTTTCATGGAAGGTGAAAGAATTGTACTTGCATGAAAAACTGGTGGGTTGACTATACCATGATACTCTTCAGGTTTTAACCCAGCATGTGCAGCAATTGTTTCAATTTTTCGAAATTTTTTCTTTTTCATACTAGTATAGCTTTTTATTTACGATTTTCCTTGAATAATAAATAACATCATGTACAAAATTAACCATTAATTCATGAAATGTCATGACAATTTTTATGGAGGACTTAAAATGAAAATAAAAGCACTTTTAGCGGCTTCAGTCGCTGGAGTTATGTTTGCAGGATCTGTTCTTGCAGGCACACTTGACGATGTTAGGGCTAGAGGTAAGTTAAATTGTATTATTAATACCGGTTTAGCTGGCTTTGCAGCGCCTGATGATAAAGGAAATTGGCAAGGATTTGATGTTGATTTTTGTAAAGCCGTTGCAGCTGCAGTATTAGGCGATTCTAATAAAGTTTCATATACAACTGCTACAGGTAAAACAAGATTTACAAAATTAGCAGCTGGAGAAGGTGAAATCCTTTCTAGAAACACCACTTGGACTTTTTCAAGAGACGTTGATTTAGCTCAAACTTTTATTGGTGTTAATTACTATGATGGCCAAGGTTTCATGGTACCAAAAAAATTAGGAGTTAAATCTGCTAAAGAATTAGATGGTGCATCTGTATGTATTCAAACAGGTACAACTACAGAATTAAACCTAGCTGAATTTTTTGCTGGTAATAAAATGAAATATAATCCGGTACCAATTGAAACTAATGCTGAAGCACAAGAGCTATACAAAGCTGGTAGATGTGATGTTTACACAACAGATGCTTCAGGACTTTATGCAACCAAAATGAGTTTTGATAATCCTGATGCACACATGGTATTGCCAGAGATAGTTTCAAAAGAACCTTTGGGACCAGTTGTAAGACATGGTGACGACCAGTGGGCTGATATTGTGTCTTGGGTTTTAAGAGCAATGATGTCAGCTGAAGAAAAAGGTATTACATCAAAAAATGTTAAAAAATTAGCTGCGCAGGATAATAAAGACAAAGAAATCAATAGACTTCTTGGAAAAGATCCATTGCAAGGTTTATCTAAACTTGGTCTATCTGCTGATTGGGCAGTAAATGTGATTAGCCAAGTCGGTAATTATGCTGAAAGTTTTGAAAGAAACTTATACCCTCTAACAATTGTTAGAGGTATGAATGCACTTTACAGAGACGGTGGATTACATTATATCCCGCCAATTAAGTAATTTAAAAATCTTCAATTAAAAAACGCCTCATTAAGAGGCGTTTTTTTTATTTATTTTAATGTAAAATTACAAGTTTTGTATTAATGTATTTTAATTGTATGATCTAAATTATGTCTTTTAATCTTTTGAAAATTTGGAGAAATGAAAAGTCTCGTGAAATAATTGTTCAGATAATTGTATTGATTATCTTTGGCTGGTTTATTTCTTGGCTCGCTGGAAATGTATCTGGCAACTTTGAAAAATTGGGAAAAGATCTCAGTTTTGAATTTCTATTTATTCCTGCTGGATATGACATAAATCAATATTTAATTTCATATAATAACAGAGATTCTCATTTAAGAGCTGCTGTAGTTGGATTGCTAAATACTGGGTTAGTTGCTTTTTTTGGTATAATTATAGCAACAATTTTTGGTCTTTTTTTAGGGGTCTTAAGATTATCTAAAAATTGGTTAGCAAATAGAATTGCTTATTGGTATGTTGAGTTTACTAGAAACGTACCAATCTTACTGCATATTTTATTGTGGCATGGAATAATTATCAATACTTTGCCTCATCCAAAACAAGCAATTGATATACTTGATGTTTCTTACTTAACAAATAGAGGTTTCTACATACCAAAACCAGTTGCTGAAGCTGGAATAGAATTATTTTATCTATTCACAATAATCGCAATAATATTTGTAATTTTGTTTAATAAATTTTCTAAAAAAAGACAAGAAAACACTGGCAAACAATTACCAGTTTTTTGGATAAACTTAATAGTTATACTTCTATTTCCTTGCATAGCACTTATACTTAACAATTTTCCAATTTCTTTCAGCATTCCAGAATTAAAAGGGTTTAATTTTAGAGGTGGATTACACTTAAGTCCTGAATTAATTGCATTAACATTTGCTCTAGCAATTTATACTGCAGCGTTTATTGCAGAAATTGTAAGAGCGGGGATTTTGGCTATTCATAAAGGACAAAGAGAAGCTGCGGAATCAATTGGATTAAAGCCTGACAAAGTAATGAATTTAGTCATTTTACCTCAAGCTAGACGTGTTATTATTCCACCTTTAACTAGTCAGTATTTAAATTTAACAAAAAATTCGTCATTAGCTATAGCTATTGGTTATATGGATCTAGTTGCAACTTTAGGTGGTATTTCTCTAAATCAAACTGGAAGAGAAATGGAGACTATGGTTTTAGTTTTACTAATTTATTTATGTATTTCATTAAGCATATCGTCATTAATGAATTGGTATAATTACAGAGTTAAACTGGTGGATAGATGATGGTTTTTGATAAACATAATTATGTACCAGGCAATCACCCTGATTTACCTCCTCCACCAGGTACAGTTGGAGTAGTTGGCTGGTTAAAAAATAATCTTTTTTCTTCATTAAGTAATTCCATTTTAACAATACTGTCTTTATATTTGTTGTACCTATTAATTCAAGGAGGCTTAAGTTGGTTTGTAGTTGATGCGGTTGTAAATGCCAATGATAAACCAGGTTGTAGAAAAATTGGTGATGGGGCCTGTTGGGCAGTGATTGTCAAAAGGTTTGATCAATTTATTTATGGCTTTTATCCATTGGCCGAAAGATGGAGAATAGATGCTTCCTTTTTTTTATTATTTATTGCTGCAGCTCCACTACTTTATCCCGATATAAAATTTAGAAAATATATGATTATATTTAGTTGCTTATATCCATTTATTGCTTTTATTTTAATTAAAGGTGGTGTTTTTAATCTATTAATGATTGAGACCAATCTTTTTGGCGGAGCAATGCTAACAGTAATTATCGGAGTGACTAGTATTGCTTGCTCTTTACCCTTGGGAATTCTTTTGGCTTTGGGCAGGCAATCTAGACTAAAATTGGTAAAATTATTAAGTGTTTGCTTTATAGAATTTATGAGAGGGGTTCCATTAATAACGTTATTATTTGTTGCATCAACAATGTTAAATTATTTTTTGCCACCTGGTACCAACTTCAATTTACTTATAAGAGTAATAATAATGATGACTTTCTTTTCAGCAGCTTATATTGCTGAAGTTATAAGAGGTGGTATTCAAGCTATTCCCAAAGGACAATATGAAGCCGCGGATGCAATTGGTTTAACATATTGGCAAACAACAAGATTTATTACTCTTCCACAAGCATTAAAAATTTCAATACCTGGTATTGTTAATACATTTATCGGTCTTTATAAGGATACAACTTTGGTTGTAATCATAGGTCTTTTAGATCCTCTTGGAATAGGAAGGGCAGCACTTGCAGACACAAAATGGAATGGGTTATCAACAGAAACTTATTTGTTTGTTGCCGTAATATTTTTTATCAGTTGCTTTGCAATGTCTAGATACTCACTGTGGCTTGAAAAGAAATTAAGTACAGACCATGACTAATTGATTTAAAGGTGTAAATATGAACAGTAAAAATAAAAAAAATGTTATTAAAATTGATGAAATGCATAAATGGTTTGGTTCATTTCATGTGCTTAAAAACATAAATCTTGAAGTAGGGCAAGGTGAAAGAATTGTTATTTGCGGTCCATCAGGATCTGGAAAATCAACTTTAATAAGATGTATTAATAGATTAGAAGTTCACCAACAAGGCCATATTTCAGTAAATGGTGTTGAGCTATCAGGTGACTTGAAAAATCTTGAAGTTATAAGAAGTGATGTAGGAATGGTTTTTCAATCTTTTAATTTATTTCCCCATCTATCAGTTTTGGAAAACTGTACACTTGCACCTATTTGGGTAAGAAAAATGCCTAAGAAAGATGCCGAAGAATTGGCAATGGAATATCTTGAAAGAGTAAAAATTCCTGAACAAGCAAAAAAATTTCCTGGCCAATTATCTGGAGGTCAACAGCAGAGAGTTGCTATTGCACGTGCATTATGCATGAAACCAAAAATAATGTTATTTGATGAGCCAACATCAGCCTTAGATCCTGAGATGATTAAAGAAGTATTAGATACAATGATTGAATTAGCTGAAACTGGCATGACAATGTTAGTTGTAACTCATGAAATGGGATTTGCAAAAAAAGTAGCTGATAGAGTAATATTTATGGATGAAGGTGAAATAATAGAACAAAATACGCCAAAATTATTTTTTACTAAACCAACCAACGATAGAACCAAATTGTTTTTGAGTCAGATTTTAAATCACTAAAGCTTATTGATTTTCATATTTTTGTAAGCCCATTCAGACCAAGAGCCGTCATAAACTGGAACATCTTCATTACCTAATCTGTAATAAGATAATGCTATTACACAAGCAGATACTCCAGAACCACAGGTAGTTATAACTTTTTCATTTTCATTTAAATTTAAATCATTAATTAAATTTTTAAACTCAGATTTAGAAATTAAATTACCATTTTTATCTAATAATTTAGATGCTGGAAGATTTAAAGAATTAGGTATATGTCCAGATTCTAAATTTGGTCTAGGTTCTTTACCACTTCCAGAAAATCTTTCAAATGATCTTGCGTCAAGAATTGGAAAGAATTTGTTATCAGAAATATTTTTCATTTCTTTAATTTTTATTAATAAGTTTTTATTTTCTTCAGTTGCCTTAAAATTCCCAAAAGATATGTTTGACACTTCATTAGTTGTTACAAAACCGTTTTCTTTCCATGATTTAATGCCTCCAGATAAAATAAAAATTTCTTTATGCCCAAAATATCTTAATAAAAACCAACATCTAGCTGATGATAACAGTGGAGAATTATCATATATAATTACAATATGATCATTATTTAATCCTAGTTTTTGCATGTGTGATTCAAAAACATCTTTAGTTGGAAACATATGTGGAAGATCATCATTTGGATCTGAAATATTATCAATGTCAAAAAATACCGCATTTTCAATATGTTCATTGTTATACTCAGCAATTGCATTAATACCTGTATTTGGCAAAAAATAAGATGCATCAAATATAATTATATTTTGTTTGGTTTCTTTAAATTCATTAACTTCTTTAGCTGATAAAAAAATATCTTTCATTTTACTCCATCCAACTAGGAAAAGGTAAATCTTTTGATTTTAAAAAACCTTTGTTCCATATTTTTGATTGGTACCTTTGGCCTGAGTCACATAAAATAGTAACAACATTATGACCAGAGCCAAGTTTTTCGGCCATTTTTATAGCACCACATACATTAATGCCACTTGACCCACCTAAAAACAAACCTTCTTCTTTAAGCAGTTTAAAAATCATTTCTAAAGCTTCTTTATCGTTAATTCTAACAGCGTCATCAACAACAAGGTGTTTTAAATTTTCTGTAATTCTACCTTGACCAATTCCTTCAGTAATGGAATTACCTTCTGCTTTAAGCTCATCTTTTTTGTAATAGTTATATAGCGCGGAACCATATGGATCTGATAAAAATATTTTAACATCTTCTTTTTTTTCTTTTAAATATTTACTTACTCCAGCTAGAGTGCCACCAGTTCCAACTGCACAGGTAAAACCATCAACTTTTCCATCAAGTTGTGCCCAAATTTCTGGTCCAGTAGTGTCAAAATGTCCATTCATATTTGAAATATTATCAAATTGGTTTGCCCATAAAACACCATTTTTTTCAGATTTGTTAAGCTCATCAGCTAAAGTTTCTGATTGACGAATATAGTTGCCAGGGTTTGAATATGGTAAAGCAGGGACCAGTTTTAATTCACATCCTATAAGTTTTAAAGCATCCTTTTTTTCTTGACTCTGAGTTTCTGGCATTACAATTATTGTCTTAAAACCCATTGAATTTCCAACTAAACCAAGACCAATGCCAGTATTTCCAGCTGTTCCCTCAACTATAGTGCCACCATTTTTTAATTTACCATGTTTGATAGCATCTAGTATAATGGCTTTTGCTGCTCTGTCTTTAATAGATCCTCCAGGATTAAGGAACTCTGCTTTTCCATAAATATTGCAACCAGAAATTTCACTAGGATAATTAAGTTTTATTAAAGGTGTATTACCTATTGATTCTAAAAAGTTATTTTTAATATTCATAGTATAATTAATTTATATTTTTCATATTTATAAAACAATTTTTATGGTTCTCTCATGGCGGTATTAATTGTTTTTATGACTGGATAAATAAGATAAGTTATTAGAGGTCTAGTACCAGAGATTACATTACCTGACACGTTCATTCCTGGAAGCAAAGTGAAATCTTTAGGAACATTTCTTAAATTATTTGCAATAATTTCAACTTTTCCCCTGTAAACACTTCCTTTTTCTCCGGATATATCCTCATCTCTAGTATCTTTTGAAATGCTAATTAATTTTCCAACTAATTCGCCATGTTTTTGTGATGGCATAGCATCTAATAAAACTTTAACTTTAGCTCCTTCATATACATTAGTTATATTTTTTGGATCAATATCAATTAAAACATATAATGCAACATCTTCAGGCACAATTGTAAGCAAACCATCACCAGGTTCAACAACAGAACCTTCAAAATTATCTTCTAGTTTCAAAACTGTTCCTGAAATAGGTGATAACAGGTTAACATCTTGTTGATTTCTTTTTAATTTAATTAATCTTTCGCGCATAGCTATATCATTATCAACAAGAGATTTTAATTCCTCATTTTTTGATTTTTTCATCTGGTTAATGTAAGATAAGTGACTTTGTATTGTGTCATTTATTTGAGATTTAAGTTTTGTTTCACTTAGTAATGATTGTTTATGTTTAAATTTTGCCTCTTCGAGATCCTTTTTTATACCCACATTTTTTCTATTTAATTCAATTTGTCTGTCATATTCAAGCTTATTAAAATTAATTTCATTTTTAATTATTTTTAGATCGACGTTAAGTTGATTTAATTTTGTTTTATTTGTGTTTTTCTGAGTATCTATTTCTAATGTAAATCCTTTAAATATTGCTAGTTGAATGTTATTTCTGGGTAATTTTTTTCTTTTATCATCTAAATAAGCTAATTCCGCTTCAGTTCTCATTAAATTTTCTGTATTAGATTTAAGTTTGATTTCCGTATCTCTTATGTCAGAAGCCAACAACGTTTCATCAAAAGTTGCTAAAATTTGACCAACTTTTACTTGATCGCCTTCCTTTACTAAAATTTTTTTTATAACTGAATCATAATTTGATTGTACATTTACATTAGGTATTTCTGTAGATATTTGTCCTCTTGTTGCTACTGTAATATCAATTTTAGTAATTGAAGACCAAATTATGAAGACAAAAACAATTATAATAATAACAAATCCAGATATAAATAAAGTTTTGTTGGGATTAATATCACTAAATTGGTCAATGTTATCATTAAATTCTTTCAAAGTTTTATTAGTAAAATTATCAATTTTTTCTTTTTTTAATTGAGAATCCGTTAAATTTGAAGATTGTTCGTTACTTTCTTTTTCATCACTTTCAAATGCATCTCTATTCAATTTTTCATTTGCTGATCGTGCATATCCAGCTAATCTTCTCATCATATCAAGAGATGTTTGTGGGGATGCAGCTAAATATTGTTTTAGTTGTTCTTCTGAAACTTCTCTTAAAACACATGATGTTTTTGCTCTTGCTGAACCACTCCTAGGACTTCCATCAATGATAGCCATTTCACCAAAAAGTGCACCTTTGGAAATGTCTGCAAGTGTAATATAATCATCACCGGTAAATTTCACTAATTCAATATCACCTTCTTCAATTACATATGCTACTTTTCCGTATTCACCTTCTCTAAAAATAAAATCTCCAGGTAAAAAAGTTTTATTTGTTGTTTTCTTTGACATAACTTATTGATTAAATATTAAATTCTGTTGTCCTTTTAATTTTGGACTAACTATATTAAGTTGTTTTTCTAAAAAGTTTTTAATTGGACCATCTTCTGAAATTACTTTCTGAGTGTCACCAAATTGTTCAACTTTACCCTGATTTACAAACATAATTCTTCTACAATGTCTTAAGTACCAAAGTTGTTGTGAAATAATAATCAGAGTTCTTCCTCTAGCTAAATCAGGTATTCCTTCCATTATTTTTAATTCATTTGGTGTATCTAAATTAGCAAAAACGTCATCTAAAACTAAAATTTTAGGATTCCTTATTATTGCTCTAGCTATTGCTAATTTTTGTTTCATAGCGGGTGTTATATCAGCCACTGCATCACCAAGTGGTGTTTCAAAACCTTTCTCAAGTTTTTCAATATCTTCATTAACTTTAGCCAATCTTGTGGCCCACAATATTCTATCATTATTTGCATTTGGAAAGACCCTTTGCATATTTTCTCTGATACTTCCTGGAAAAAAATACTGATTTCCTCCAACAAGTGAAATTTGAGATCTAAGATGTCGAATATTTATTGTTTTTATGTCATTACCATCAATAAATACTTTTCCTTCAGTTGGATTGAATAAACCTTGAACTAACTCACTTAAAATTGTTTTACCTGATCCACTAGGGCCACATACACCTATAATTTCACCTGGTGAAATATTTGCAGATACATTGTCAATTACTTTTGAACCATCTTTAAATGAAAATGAAACATTTTGAAATGTAATACCACCTTGAATTGGATGAAATTGCCCTGATCCTCTATCTTCTGACGATAAAGAAGCTGATTTTCTTAAATTACTCAATAATTCTGAAAACTTTTTTAAATCTCCTGGAAGATCAACTAAATTTAGAGTTGGTCTATATATTTTTCCAATTAACATGTTAACACCAATTAAAACTCCGGCTGATAATTCTCCAGCGAAGACCATGTGAACTCCAACAAATAAGACAATTACAGTTAATAAATTATTTAGTAAGGTTCCTACTTCATTAACTGATGAACTGCTATAAGAACTTTTTTCATTAGATTTAATATATTCACCTTCAAAGTTCTTCCATTGATTGAAAATTTCTTCTTCTAATCCTAATCTTTTTATATCTTCAAAACCATCAACAGTTGTTGAAAGTAATTCTTGTCTTTTTTGATCAGCTTGGAATGTTTGAGATGTTAATAACTTGTGTTTTCTCGAATGAATAAAACTGTAAAGTGAGCTAACTGCACAAAAGCCTAAAACAATTACACCTAAGAGGGGACTATAAAAAAATAAAATAGGAACAAAAAATAATACAGAAACAAAGTCAGTTATTGATCCAAGTAACTTTTGAATAATCGTAGTTCTTATTTGTGACAAAGTTTGAGTAAGTTTTCTAACTTGATTTGTTTGGCTCTGCAGAACAGATAAAGGTAAATTTATAACTTCCCCAAAAATACTAACACCATATTTAGCTTCTACTTTAGATGCAGATAAACTCATTATGTTTGTTTTAAGTTTTGATAGAACTAAATTAAAAACATGTGCAATAACTACACCTGAAGCAACTACATATAATGTTGAATATGCTTCAAAATTTACTACCTTGTCTAATACAATTATAAGAAATATTATTGGAGATAAAGCAAAAATATTTAGAAATGTTATTATTATAAAAAGTTGGATGATTATCACTTTATTTTCAAATAAATCGTCTAAAATTCCCCCTAGACTTATTTCATTATCGTCTTTCGCTAATTGTTTTGATTTTTTAAAAATAAAGCTTTGTTCTCCCCAAAATTTTAAAAACTCTGAAGATGGGATGCTTTTTGGTCTAGGCTGTGTATCATTTGGGTCTAAAATCGTTACATTTGATTTTTCATCCTCTTGATCAACTTTAACAAGTATAATATATCTACCAGTCTTTAATCTGCATAGAATTGGTTGTATTTTACTTGCTTTTTCTAAACCAGAAAGATTAGTTTTAATTGCTTTACAGAGAATTTTATGCTTTTTTGATAAATCTTTTATTTGATTTGGAGTAATCTCATTATCATCAATCCCTTCAATATGACTAAATTGAGCTTTACCAAGTTCTACACCTAGCCTTCTAGCTAAAATTTGAAAACCTATTGCACCTGAAAGCATAAAAAAACCCCTCATTAATCTTATTAATGAGGGGTTGTATGTCAATCTAATTTTAAGATTTACATATCTACATTACCATCATCTTCAGGAGGAGGCATATCAGGTTGTGGCTCATCCATTGGTCCTGGTCCACCATCAGGTCCGGCCATAGGATCTGTAGTTTCCATATCCATTGCCTCATTTATTGCCCCTAGATCTGGTCCACCATCCATTGGTCCTGGTCCTGGTTCACCCATAGGTCCACCTGGCATTCCACCTGGTCCACCATCCATTGGTCCACCTGGAGGAGGTCCATTCGGATCTCCCATAGGAGGCATATCTCCTAGTGGTGGCATACCTTCTCCACCTGGGC
>QCNM01000015.1 GCA_003210115.1 SAR116 cluster bacterium AG-426-A06
AAAAAGATCCAAGAATTGTTTGTTCTGCAGAAGGTATGTATTACAAAAGTCAAGAGGGTAACGATATACTTGATGCAACAGCTGGTTTATGGTGTGTTAATGCCGGACATAACAGAAAGAAAATTAATGAAGCAATAACTAAACAACTTTCAGTTTTAGATTATGCACCTTGTTTTCAATTTGGTCACCCTAAAGCATTTGAGCTAGCCAATAGAATAGCAGAAATTTTCCCAGAGGGTATGAATCATGTCTTTTTTACAAACTCTGGTTCAGAAGCTGTTGATACTACTTTAAAAATTGCTTTGGCTTATCATAGAGCAAGAGGAAAAGGGACTAAAACTAGGTTGATTGGAAGAGAAAGAGGTTATCACGGCGTCGGTTTTGGAGGTATTTCTGTTGGAGGAATGCCAAGAAACAGACAATATTTTGGCACCTTATTGTCAGGTGTAGACCACCTTCCTCATACTTTTGATCATGAAAGAAATGCATTCTCTAGGGGAGAGCCTGAGTTTGGAGAAGAGTTTGCCGACAAGTTAGAAGATATTATTGCACTTCATGATGAATCTACAATAGCAGCAGTCATAGTTGAGCCTATGGCTGGTTCAACTGGTGTTTTACCCCCTCCAAAAGGTTACTTAAAAAAGCTTAGATCTATATGTACTAAACATGACATTCTTTTAATATTTGACGAAGTTATAACAGGCTTTGGAAGATTAGGAACAGCAACAGCTTCAGATTACTTTGGTGTCGTTCCTGATATAATTTCATGTGCAAAAGGTATTACAAATGGCGTTATCCCAATGGGAGGCGCAGTAGTGAAAGATGAAATATATGAAACTATGTTAGATGAAGCAGATAATCCAATAGAATTATTCCATGGCTATACATATTCAGGACATCCTATTGCTGCTGCGGCTGGTTTAGCTACACTTGAAATATACAATGAAGAAAACTTGTTTGAGAGAGCTTCTGAATTATCACCTTATATGGAAGAAGTTGCACATTCTTTAAAAGGTGAAAATCATATTATAGATATTAGAAATATTGGTTTGGTTGCTTCACTTGAATTAATGCCAAGAGAAGGTGCTGTCGGTTCTCGTGGATATGAATTAATGAAAAGAATGTGGGATAAAGGTGTTATGGTAAGATTTACACAAGATACCATGGCGGTCACTCCACCTTTAATTGCGGAACGAAAACATATTGATGAAATGTTTGATAAAACTCGTGAAGCTCTAAAAGAGATAAATTAAACTATATCTGGAATAGCTCTTTTTGTTTCTTTATAATTTGATAAAGCATCCTCTATTGCCAGAGCTATTTCGCTTAACTTAGCATCATTACCTGCAGGAGCAATTAATTGAATTCCAAATGGTAAGTTTTTATGATCCAGCCCACAAGGTAATGCCCATGCACAAGGAATAGCCATTGTAGGAGCATAGCTAAGAGCAAGCCACCTCATATAAGTAGGAAGTTTTTCGTCATTTATTTCTTCCACAAAAAGCTTTTCATGTGGGAAAGGAGATACTGAAGCAGCAGGACAAATTAAAACATCATAATTTTCAAAAAATTTTCTAAAATTATTATAAATTTTTGTTTGTTCTTGGTGTGCCCAAGTTATATCTTTCATCGAATATTTTAGACCTCTTTCTACATTATCAACAACGTTTGGTCCTAGAAGTTTTTTATTATTTTTAACCTTTTCAAGGTGCGATGCTACATAGTTAAAACCTCTAATAACCTCAAAACAATCATGTATATTTAAAAAGTTTGGGTGATCATCATTAGTGTAGTTAAAACAACTTTTAATGACTTCAATTTTTTTCAGGAAAACTTTTTTGATTTCACTATCTACAGGTGCACATCCAAGGTCAGTGGAAAAGGCCATTTTGATAGATGATAAATCTGAAGGTATAAGTTCCGCTGGAAGAGAAAATGAATTTAAAGATGAAAAAATATCACTATTATTTATATCGACTATTGCTTGAAATAATAAATAAGCATCTGTTACATCCCTTCCCATTGGGCCAGCAACAGAAAAAGGGTTCAATACTATTCCTTCAGTGGAAGGAACCATTCCTGGAGACGGTCTAAAACCAGTAACTCCACAAAAACCTGCAGGAGTTCTTAAACTACCTCCATAGTCAGTCCCTGTTGCAAGAGATATCATGTTCAAAGATAATGCAGCTGCACTCCCTCCTGATGAACCTGCAGATGTTAAATCAAATTGAAATGGATTTCCTGTTGCTCCATAAACTCTATTTTTTGTATTAGCACCAGCACCAAATTCTGGAGTATTTGTTTTACAGAAAACAATCCCTCCCTCTTCACGAATATTTTTAACAATATTATCATCATGTTTTGGAATATAATTTTTAAATAATAATGAACCGTATGTGGATCTAAGATTTTTAACCATTTGAAGATCTTTTATTCCGACAGGTAATCCATGAAGTAATCCTAAAGTTTCTCCCTTAGAAACTTTTTCATCACACTTTTTTGCTTGTTTAAGAACATCTTTTTGATCAATAGCTACAATTGCATTGATGTTTGGATTATGCTTTTCGTATTGTTCTATGCAACTTTTTACAAGTTCGGTTGACGATAGTTTTTTTTGTCCAATTAAATTTCTTGCTTTGTGAGCAGGAAGATTTGATATCTGGGTCATTTTTAAATCCTTAAAACATAACCATATAATACAATCAAATTATATCAATTATTAATATCAATTACTTGACAAAGAATAGATAAAGATAAAGATTGTATTGTTATGAATGTAGTCAAAAAGTTAAGAAATTTTAATTTAAGGCCTACTAAGCAAAGAATTCTTTTAGCTAAACAAATATTGGATGGAAAAAATAAACACTTTACAGCTGAAACAATTCAAAAAGAGGTATTATCTAATGGCCAAAGCATTTCTTTAGCGACTATATATAACTGCTTAAACAAATTTGTAAGTGTAGGTCTTTTAAAACAAATAGATCAGCAAGGTGAAGTTACAATTTTTGATACGAATGTGTCGCACCATCACCACTTTTTAAATCAGAATACTGGAGAATTAATTGACATTGATCCTGATGAAATAGGTTTTTCGAAACTTCCCAAAATTCCAAATGGTTTTGAAAGTAATGGGGTAGAGGTTCTTATTAAAATTAAAGATTAAAAATCTAGTTTAGAATTATTCTAACCTGTTGACATTAATATACCCAATTAATATATTTTAATAGAACAATTTAATCAGAAAGGTTTTCATAAATGGATGATCAAAGTATAAGTAAATGCCCCGTGATGCATGGATCTGCTACAAAAAATAGTGGTATTAGCACAACAAACCGTGATTGGTGGCCAAACCAATTGAATGTAAATATTCTTCATCAAAATGATAAAAGATCCAATCCTATGGCTACGGATTTTGATTATAGAGAAGAATTTATGAAATTAGATTACTTTGCTTTGAAAAAAGATTTAACTGATTTAATGACTGACTCTCAAGATTGGTGGCCTGCAGACTATGGTCACTATGGTCCTTTTTTTATAAGAATGACATGGCATGCTGCTGGAACATATAGAACTGCTGATGGAAGAGGTGGTGGAGGAACTGGAGATCAAAGGTTTGCTCCTTTAAATAGTTGGCCAGATAATGGAAATTTAGATAAAGCTAGAAGACTTTTATGGCCCATTAAACAAAAATATGGAAATAAAATTAGTTGGGCAGATTTATTTATTCTAACAGGTAATGTTGCCATTGAATCAATGGGTGGCAAAACATTTGGCTTTAGTGGTGGAAGACCTGATATTTGGTCCGCTCCTGAAGATATATATTGGGGTAGAGAAGAAGAGTGGCTTCAAAATAAAAGATATACCGGCGAAAGAGATTTAGAAGTTCCTTTAGGTGCTGTTCAAATGGGTTTGATTTATGTTAATCCACAAGGACCTGACGGTAATCCCGATCCTTTGGCAAGCGCTAAAGATATAAGGGAAACATTTGCTCGAATGGCGATGAATGACGAGGAAACTGTGGCTCTTACAGCAGGAGGTCATACTTTTGGTAAATCTCATGGTGCTGCAGACCCAGATAAATATGTTGGTCCAGAACCTGAAGGTGCTCCAATGGAAGAAATGGGCTTAGGCTGGAAAAATTCTTATGAAACAGGAAAAGGTGGATACACTATAACAAGTGGAATTGAAGGAGCATGGACTGCTAATCCAACACAATGGGACAATGGTTATTTTGATATTCTTTTCGGTTATGAGTGGGAGTTGGTTAAAAGTCCTGCTGGAGCATATCAATGGCATCCGATTAATCCAAAAGACGAAGATATGGCTCCTGATGCTCATGACAGTTCTAAAAAGGTCACCACAATGATGACAACAGCAGATATGGCTATGAGAGAGGATCCTGAATATAGGAAAGTTTCAAAAAGATTTCATGAAAATCCTGATCAATTTGCTGATGCTTTCGCAAGAGCCTGGTTTAAATTACTTCACAGAGATATGGGTCCTAAGTCACGTTATTTAGGTCCAGAAGTTCCAGAAGAAGATTTAATTTGGCAGGATCCTATTCCTCAAGGAAATAAATCTTTTGATATTGATGCTGCAAAAGAGAAAATTGCTAATTCTGGATTATCTATCTCAGAAATGGTCGAAACAGCATGGGCAAGTGCATCTACTTTTAGAGGGACTGATATGAGGGGTGGAGCTAATGGCGCTAGAATTAGATTAGCACCTCAAAAAGATTGGGTTGCTAATAAGCCTGATCAACTTTCAAAAGTATTATCTAAATATCAAGAAATTTCTAATGACACTAATGCATCAATTTCTGACATTATAGTTTTAGGTGGAAATGTAGGAATTGAAAAGGCTACTGGTAAAAAAGTTTCTTTTACTCCTGGAAGAGGAGATGCAACAGAGGCTCAAACTGATGTCGATTCATTTTCAGTTCTTGAACCACTGTCAGACGGTTTTAGAAACTTTTTAAAAGAAGATTATGGTGTTAGTCCTGAAGAAATGTTGTTAGACAAATCACATTTGCTTGGATTAACTGCACCTGAAATGACTGTTTTGGTTGGTGGTTTAAGATCATTGGGAATAACAACTGATAATAAAGGGGTGTTCAGAAATAATTTAGAAAAATTAGATAATGAATTCTTTACAACCTTACTTGATATGTCGATTAAATGGGAGCCTACAGATCACAATACATTTAAGGGTAGTGATAAGGATGGTAAAGTTTATTTGGCATCACGTTATGATCTTGCATTTGGATCTAATTCACAATTAAGAGCATTGTCTGAAGTTTATGCTTCTAGTGATGGTTCTGAAAAAATGGTAAATGATTTTATCATTGCTTGGAATAAAGTAATGAACAACGATAGGTTCGATAATTAATTAAATTTTGGGTGGCAAGTTTTTATTAGCCGCCCACTTAACTAAGATCTTGGATGAATTTCTTTATGGGTTTGAATTAATTCTGACTCATTGATATCTGTATATCTTTGAGTTGTTGATAAACTTACATGACCTAAAAGTTGTTGGATAGCCCTTAAGTCAGCACCTCCAGAAAGTAAATGCGTGGCAAACGAGTGTCTCAAAGAATGAGGTGTTGCAAAATCTGGCAAGCCTAATTCATAACGAATTTTTTCTAATCTTCTTTGAATAATTCTTGGTGATAAAGCCTTTCCTCTTTTGCCTAAAAAGATTAAATCTTGAGGAGATTGTTTGAAAGGACAATGGTTAATATATTCTTTTAAAATAGCAGTTATTTCAGGAAGAATAGGAACATCTCTGTATTTATTACCTTTACCCATAACACGTAGCCAATCATCTGTAGGAAGATCTTTAATTTTTAATGATAATGCTTCATTTATTCTCAAGCCAG
Source organism: SAR116 cluster bacterium AG-426-A06 (assembly GCA_003210115.1). GTDB lineage: Bacteria > Pseudomonadota > Alphaproteobacteria > Puniceispirillales > Marisalimonadaceae > TMED54. The sequence continues at coordinate 5,879 of QCNM01000015.1, forward strand.
CACCATACATTAATAATACCACTGCTTTATCTCGTAAATTTATCCAAAATTCATTATCGTTTTTCATAATTGATTCAATTGCATCAGCAACTAGTTTAGGATCTATAGATTTTGGAAGAGGTTTATTAACACGGGGGCTTTTAAAAATTGAAAAGTCTACTTCTTGGACTCTTTTTTCATCGGATAGATATTTAAAAAAATTTTTAATACTTGAAATTTTTCTAGCAATAGAGCTTTTAGATAATTTTTTAATATTAAGTTCAAAAAGAAATCCTCTAATTGAATTTTGTGTTGGACACATAAAATCAAGTTGATTTATTTTACAATATTTTAGATATTCCTTAAGATCTCTTCCGTAAGATTGGAATGTATGTTCACTATAATTTTTATTAATTTCTAGATGATGTAACCATTCATTTAAATAATCATATGTCATGATTTTTTTCTTTATAAAATAGATTGACCTGTTTTTTCCCAGTCTTTTAAAAAAGTACTCAAGCCTTTATCTGTTAGAGGGTGATCATACATCGATTGAAGAATTTTTGGAGGAATTGTAGCAACGTGAACACCTAGTTTAGCTGAATCAACTATATCTTGTACACTTCGAATAGAAGCCGCTAAAACTTCAGTTTTAAAATCATGTAAGTCATAAATATCCACAATTTCAGAAATCAGATTGATACCATCTGCTCCTATATCATCTAATCGACCTATAAATGGCGATATATATGTTGCGCCTGCTTTTGCAGCTAATATTGCTTGTGCAGCACTAAAGCAAAGAGTGACATTGACTTTAATATTTTCATTTGAAAAATTTTTACATGCTTTTAAGCCATCTACTGTTAGTGGAACTTTAATTACAACATTTGATGCAATTTTAGATAGTTTTTTTCCTTCTAATATCATTGTATCAGCATCCGTAGCAGTAACTTCTGCACTTACTGGTCCATCAACAATTTTACAAATTTTTTCAATTGCATCTATAAAATTTAATCCTGATTTTGCTATCAAAGAGGGGTTAGTTGTAACTCCATCAATTAAACCGGTATCGTTGAGAGATTTAATTTCATTTATATCAGCTGAATCAATAAATATTTTCATTTAATATCCTAATATTTGTATGTAATTAATTCATTATATTATGTTATATCATAATTGTTAATGAGAATTTGAAATTACTTATGCAAGATCATAAAAAATTTAAACTTGTTTCAGTATTATTGTCTGGACCTTTCGATAAGGTGTTTAGCTATAAAATTAATATTTCTTCATACGAAGTGGGGAAGATCATAATTGCTCCATTTAGAAATCAAAAATTGTTAGGAATTATTTTAGATGAAGATCCAGACATAATAGAAGATGAAAAAGTTAAAGAAGTTGACTGTTCAATAAAACTACCTCCTCTTTCAAAAATTTATATTGAATTTATAAATTTTTTTGGGAAATGGAATTGTACTAAAAGAGGGTTGGTATTAAAGCAGATTTTTAATCCACATGATAAAAATTCAATAAAAAAAGTAGAAGATTTAAAAATCTACGATTTTTATAAATTGCCAGAAATTAAGACGTGTTCACAAATTAATCTTAACGATAATCAAAAAACTGTTTCAAAAAAAATTATAAAAAATTTTACACAAAAAAAATCCAGGACTTTTTTATTACACGGCATTGCTGGCTCTGGAAAAACAGAAACTTATTTTGAAGTAATTAACTTTTGTATAAAAAATAAAAAACAAGTTCTTATTTTATTACCTGAAATTGGATTAACTTCTGAATGGGAAAATAGATTTGAAAAAAGATTTGGAATAGTCCCAGACAAATGGCATTCAAGTATAAAAAAGAGTGTGAAAAAAAGAATATGGGCAAGAACGATTTTGAAAAAAGATCTAATAATTGTCGGTGCAAGGTCTGCTTTGTTTCTGCCGTTATCTAATTTAGGGTTAATAATAATTGATGAAGAGCATGATAGTTCTTTTAAGCAAGAAGAAGGTCAAAGATATCATGCAAGAGATATGTCCATATATCTATCTTCAAAAGCAGGTATTCCAACAATTTTAGCTTCAGCAACACCCTCGATTGAAAGTTTACATAATGTGTTTAATAAAAAATATGTTCATCTAAACCTTCCATCTAGGGCCACTGGAGCTCAAATGCCTGATGTTCAAATAATTGATATGAAAGACAATCCACCACTTTCTGGAAATTGGATTTCTGAACCAATGGTTAACGAATTAAAAAGAAGGTATGAAAATCTAGAGCAATCTATGATATTTTTGAATAGAAGAGGGTATTCAAATTTAACTATATGTAGGTCTTGTGGCCATAGAATGAGTTGCAAAAATTGTAATTCATGGTTGATTGAACATAGAAAAATTAATAAGTACCTATGTCACCATTGTGGCTATAAAAAACCATTGTTAGATAAATGTGAAAACTGTAGTTCTTATGATTTGGTATCATGTGGCCCTGGAATCGAAAAGATTAGCGAGGAAATAAAAAATATATTTCCAAATTCAATTATAGAGAATTTATCAAGTGATTCGTTTTCAAATCTTGAGAATTTCAATTCAATAATAAAAAATATTGTAGATGGAAAGGTAAATTTTATTATTGGAACACAAATTTTAGCTAAAGGATATGATTTTCCAAAATTGAATTATGTTGGAATTATTGATGGAGATATTGGTGTATATGGAGGTGATTTAAGAGCATCCGAAAAATGTTTTCAACTTTTGAAACAAGTTTCTGGAAGAGCCGGAAGACATTTAAAAAATAGAAGAGGTCTAGTGCAAATTCAAACTTATAACCCTCAAAATCCAATATTACAAACTATCAAAGATATGGATGAAAATAAATTTTATTTAGAAGAAATAAGTTATAGAAAAGATGCTACTATGCCTCCTTTTTGTCGTTTAATATCAATTATAATTTCATCAAAATCAGAAAACTTGCTTTATGATGTTTGTTATAATTTATTAGAAAAATTTCCTAGATATAATAACATTAAAATACTTGGTCCTGCTCCAGCACCTTTAAGTTTTTTACGTGGTAGATATAGAAATAGATTTTTAATCAAATCACCTAAAGATACCTTCTCACAAGATATTGTTAAAAATTGGATAGAAAATACTAAAATACCAAAGCAAATAAGAATAAGTATTGATGTAGATCCATATACTTTCTCATGATGTAAATTTAAAAGAATTTATTGTTTCAAGATGCATGGTTATACTTGCAATAATATGAATGCTGTGATAGCAATCCTTATATATATTTGGATTTTTAATGGGAAATGTAGATAAGAAAAATATTGGATTACCTAGCAGGTATATCAACGCTTTATACGAACTTTGTGACGAAGCTAAAAACTTAAAAAAAATAACTCAGGACTTCGAAAAATTTATTATATTAGTAGAAGATAATAAAAATCTTAATTATATTTTATTCTCACCGACATTAGGGAAAACGAATCAAGGTAAAATATTAAATGATATTTTAAAAAAAGGTAAAGCTGATAAATTAACTATAAATTTTTGTGGTGTTTTATGCAGAAATGGTCGAGTTAATTTAATCACAAAAATAATGAGAGAGTTTTTAAATGAAGTTGCGAGAAGAAGGGGCGAAATCGTTGTTGATGTTTTTTCACCTTACAAACTTGATAAAAAAGAAGAAGATGATTTAAAAAAAATAATACTTAATAAAACAAATGGAAAAAATATTTCATTATTAACACATATTGATAGTAGTTTACTTGGTGGTTTAATAGTTAAATATGGCTCCAAGATGATAGATACTTCGATTAGAACTAAATTGAACAATCTTGAATTAGCAATGAAAGGTGCAAATTAGATGGATATTAAAGCAGCAGAGATTTCTTCGATATTAAAGGATCAAATTAAAAATTTTGGTACAGATGCTGAAGTTACAGAAATAGGCAAGGTTTTATCGGTAGGTGATGGTATTGCCAGGGTTCATGGATTAGATGAAATCAAAGCAGGAGAGATGGTAGAGTTTGATGGTGGCATTGCTGGAATGGCTTTAAACCTAGAAAAAGACAATGTAGGTATTGTTATTTTTGGAAGCGACAAAGACATTAAAGAAGGGGACACAGTAAAAAGAACTGGTTCTATTGTAGATGTGCCTGCTGGAAAAGGGTTACTTGGGAGAGTTGTTGACGCTTTAGGTAACCCGATAGATGGTAAAGGTACATTAAAGAATGTAAAAAGAGCAAGAGTTGAAACAAAAGCTCCTGGTATTATGCCTAGACAATCAGTTCACGAACCAATGCAAACAGGTTTAAAAGCAATTGATTCTTTGATTCCAATTGGAAGAGGTCAGAGAGAATTAATCATTGGTGACAGACAAACTGGTAAAACAGCAATTGCAGTTGATACTTTTTTAAATCAAAAGGTCGTAAATGATGCTGCTGGAAAAGACGATAGTAAAAAGCTTTTTTGCATATACGTTGCAGTTGGTCAAAAAAGATCTACGGTAGCACAAATTGTTAAAACTCTTGAAGAAAATGGTGCTCTTGATTATACAATAGTAGTTGCCGCAACCGCGTCTGATCCAGCACCGATGCAATTCTTGGCGCCTTATTCGGCTGCCACGATGGGAGAATATTTCCGTGACAATGGTATGCACGCTGTTATAGTATATGATGACCTATCCAAACAAGCTGTAGCATATAGACAAATGTCATTATTATTGAGAAGACCTCCTGGAAGAGAAGCATATCCTGGTGATGTTTTTTATCTTCATTCAAGATTATTAGAAAGAGCAGCTAAGCTAAATTCAGATAATGGATCTGGTTCATTGACAGCTTTGCCTGTAATTGAAACACAAGGTGGAGACGTATCTGCTTTTATTCCAACAAATGTTATATCAATAACTGATGGACAAATTTTCTTAGAGACTGAATTATTTTATAAAGGTATTAGACCAGCTGTTAATGTAGGATTATCTGTTTCAAGGGTTGGTTCTTCAGCTCAGATTAAAGCAATGAAACAAGTTGCAGGAACCATCAAACTTGATCTTGCTCAATATAGAGAGATGGCTGCATTTGCTCAATTTGCATCTGATTTAGATGCTTCTACCAGACAATTGCTTGCAAGAGGTGAGAGACTTACTGAGTTATTAAAACAACCACAATACTCTCCAATATCTGTAGAAGAACAAGTGTGTGTTATATATTCAGGTGTTAAGGGATATTTAGATAAGATAAGTATAAATCAAATTGGAGATTTTGAAAAAGCTCTCTTGCAAACACTTAATTCAAAAGGCTCTTCAATAATTACTTCAATTACTAAAGATAAAGCGCTTACTGAGAAATCTGAAAAAGACCTTCAAAAGATTATTGAAGATCTATTAAGTAGTTTTGAGTAAAGGATTTTAGATGCCATCCCTAAAAGATCTTAAAAATAGAATTGGATCTGTTAAATCTACGCAGAAGATCACATCTGCAATGAAAATGGTTGCGGCTGCAAAGCTCAGAAAAGCTCAAGACCAAGCGATTGCATCAAGGCCTTATTGCTTAAGTATGGAAAAAATTGTTAGTGGTTTAGCAAAAAAATTAATTGATAATGCACCAGACTTGTTGAAGGGAAAAAAAGAAATTAAAAAACAACTACTTGTTGTTTTCTCTGCTGATAGAGGATTGTGTGGAGGATTTAATGGTTCAATATCTAGAGCAGTAAAATTAGAAGTTAAAAAATCTAAAGATCTCGGAATTGAAACTAAATTATTATTTGTGGGCAGAAAATCTGCAGACACGCTTAAAAAAGATTTTCAACAACATATTGTTGAGATCATAACAGGAAATTCTACAAATCCTATTTATAGTGATTCACTTTTTATTTCTTCAAAGATTGTAAATCTCTATCAAAGTGATGAATTTGGTTCTTGTAAAATATTATTTAATAAATTTGTATCAGCTATTACTCAAGCAGTGACGTTGAAAAGCTTAATTCCTATTGAAACAAATAATGAAGATTCATCTAATAAAAATCAAGTAAATTCAGTATATGAATATGAACCGTCAGAGGAAGTTATACTGGAAGAATTATTAAATAAGAACATAGCAACTCAATTATTTAGCGCTCAGATGGAAAGCACAGCAAGTGAACTTGCAGCTAGAATGACTGCTATGGATAATGCTACAAGAAATGCTGGTGACCTTATAGATAGGTTAACATTACAATACAACAGAACAAGACAAGCTTTTATTACAAAAGAATTGATCGAAATAATATCTGGAGCAGAAGCTCTTTAAATTTAAACTGGAGAAAATAATGGCAAAAAAAACACCAAATATTACAGGAAAAATAAGCCAAGTCATTGGCGCCGTAGTTGATGTTGAATTCAATGGTGATCTTCCACCAATATTAAACGCTTTAGAAATTGATAATGAAGGTAACAAATTAATATTAGAAGTTGCTCAACATTTAGGTGAAAATGAAGTAAGAACAATCGCTATGGATACAACTGATGGTTTAGTAAGGGGTATGGAGGTTAAAGACACTGGAGCTCCTATTACTGTTCCAGTTGGTCCTGAAACACTTGGAAGAATTCTTAATGTAATTGGAGAGCCTGTTGATGATGGTAAACCAGTTAAATCTAAACAAACATTACCTATTCATAGAGATGCACCTGAATATATAGATCAATCCACTGAAGCAGAAATTTTAGAAACTGGAATCAAAGTTGTTGATCTTTTGGCACCTTATGCAAAAGGTGGTAAAATTGGTTTATTTGGTGGTGCAGGTGTAGGTAAAACTGTTTTGATTATGGAATTAATTAATAACGTGGCTAAAGCTCATGGAGGTTACTCTGTGTTTGCTGGTGTTGGAGAGAGAACAAGAGAGGGAAATGATTTATATCATGAAATGGTAGAATCCGGTGTTATTAATCCAAATAAAGAAGGATCTAAGGCAGCCTTAGTCTATGGTCAGATGAATGAGCCTCCTGGAGCTAGGGCAAGGGTTGCTCTAACAGGTTTAACACTAGCAGAATATTTTAGAGATCAAGAAGGTCAAGACGTGCTTTTCTTTGTAGATAATATCTTTAGATTCACTCAAGCTGGTTCTGAAGTATCAGCTTTACTAGGAAGAATTCCATCAGCTGTTGGTTATCAGCCAACCTTAGCTACAGATATGGGTACTTTGCAAGAAAGAATAACAACTACCAATAAAGGTTCAATTACATCAGTTCAAGCTATTTACGTTCCAGCAGATGATTTGACTGATCCAGCACCTGCCACTTCCTTTGCTCATTTGGATGCTACTACAGTATTATCAAGACAGATTGCAGAATTAGGTATTTATCCTGCTGTTGATCCTCTGGATTCAACTTCAAGAATGCTTGACCCAAGAATAGTTGGAGAAAATCACTATAATGTTGCAAGAAGGGTGCAAGAAGTACTTCAGCAATATAAGTCCTTACAAGATATTATCGCTATTCTTGGTATGGATGAATTATCCGAAGAAGATAAATTAGTTGTTGCTAGAGCTAGAAAGATTCAAAGATTTTTATCACAACCTTTTCATGTTGCCGAAGTATTTACAGGCTCGCCAGGAAAATTAGTTAGTCTTGAAGATACTATTAAAGGTTTTCAAGGTATTGTTGAAGGCAAATATGACGATTTACCTGAAGCAGCGTTTTATTTGGTTGGAACTATTGAAGAAGCTGTTGAAAAAGCAAAAAAACTTGCTAAAGATGCAGCTTAATTAAAAATACATTTGATATGAACGAACTAATAAAAATTGAAATAGTTACCCCATTAGAGCTTCTTAAATCGAAAGAAACTAAAATGTCTGTTCTACCTGGTTCAGAGGGTGAACTTGGTATTATGAGTAGACATACACCACTTATGTCTCTATTAAATAGAGGCGTAATAAAATTATTTGATGAAAACAATTCAGTAACTGACCAAATTGCTGTTGATGGTGGAGTTGCAGATGTTTCAGAAGAAGGAATAACTGTCCTAAGTGAAAGAGCAGAGGTTATAGGTTCAAATGCTTCAAATAAACAAATTATTAATGAAAAAATTAATTCTCTAAATATAAAACTTAAAAAGCCTGAATTTCAAGAAGATGAAACATTGAAGAATGAAATAGAATTTTTAAAATTTGTGCTTGAGAAATCTAATTAATAAAATCACTTATAATAGGTAAGAAAACGTGATTAATTTTTTCATAAACATCTTTTTTAAAATAGATTGCCTTATTTGTAAGTTCTAATGGGTTTGTCCATTGCCATTCAACAAATTCTGGATGCGAAGTATGAATATTAATTTCATTATCTTGCCCATTAAAATTAAATAAAATCCACTTTTGACTTTGCCCTCTGAATTGACCTTGCCAAAGCTTATCTGCTAAGTTATGAGGTACGTCGTAATTTATCCAATCTGGATATTCTGCTATATAATCTACAGAAGTTATGTTTGTTTCTTCCATTAATTCTCTATAACCAGCTTCGACTACAGTTTCTCCGTCATCAATTCCTCCTTGAGGCAATTGCCAGGCATTATTAGGGTTATCTATTCTTTTCCCAGAAAAAACTTGTCCATTATTATTGAACACCATTATTCCTACACATGGTCGATAGGGTCTTTCGTCATATGGTTTAAGATTAGCCATAGATAATTCATCCAATTTTATTTTTATGAGGATTTTGATTAACTAATTCTTTTTTATTTAAGGAATTTTTTTTCCCGTATAATCTAATTCCTCTTATTAAATCATAAGCTCTAGAAATTTGATTATCCTCTAGTAGCTTTTCGATCTTGGTTAATCTCTCAGAATTATCGTTATTAGAATTATCTTTTTCTTTTTTATCTAAAGCTCCTCTCAAATTTTCTTCTCTAACAGATGATTTTTCTTTTTTCTTTTCGGTAATTCCAGCCTCTACAACAATATCTGGTTCAATACCTTTTGCTTGAATAGAAATTCCGTTAGGAGTGTAATATCTAGAAGTTGTAAGTCTTATTGCACCACTATTTGAAATAGGGATAATAGATTGAACAGAGCCCTTACCAAAACTTCTTGTTCCCAAAATAATTGCTCTTCCATGATCTTTTAATGCTCCTGCAACTATTTCACTAGCTGAAGCAGAGCCATTGTTGATCAAAATTACTAAGGGATAATTTTCTAGAATATCACCTGGTTTAGCAAAAGTCCTTTGAATATCCCCTTTACCTCTTCCTTTTGTAGAAACTATCTCACCATTACGCAGAAAAGCATCGGTAACTGAGATAGATTGATTTAATAATCCACCTGGATTATTTCTTAAATCTAAAATTAAGCCTTCAAGTTTATCACCTAATTTATTCTTAATTGTCTCAATATTAGATACCATGCTTGATGTAGTAGTTTGAGAAAAAGTCGTTAATCTTACGTAACCAACATTGTTAATAATCTCATATCTAACTGATCTGATTTTAATTTTATCTCTTATTATTTCTAAATCAAAAGGATCTTCATCTTTCCTTAAAACTGTTATTTTAACTTTAGTACCTATAGGACCTCTTAATTTTTCTACAGCTTCATTTAGTGGTAAACCACGAATGGATTCTCCTTCTACAGCAATAATTAGATCGCCAGGTTTCATTCCAGCCTTAAACGCAGGGGTATCGTCAATTGGCGAAACAACTTTTACAACACCATTTTCAAGTGTTATTTCTATACCTAATCCACCAAAAGAGCCCTTTGTTTTAACCTGCATTTCTGAGTAATCATCTTTTGAAAGGTAAGCAGAATGTGGATCTAAAGACTGTAGCATTCCTGAAATAGCAGCTTCGATCAATTCTTTGTCTGAGACTTCTTCAACGTATTGTTCTTTAACTCTCTCAAAAATATCACCAAACAAACTTAATTGTTTATAAGTTTCTTGTCTGTTATTTTGTGCATTTAAGAAATGATTTGGAGTAAAGCTTAAAATTAAAACTGTAAGTAAAAATATTCCAAAAATAAAATATCCATTTTTAAGTACATTTTTTAAAATCATATTCATTATTAAATCCTTTTGCCTAATAATATACCAATTTACCATATTCGCAATTTTTAGTTTTTTCTTATCAATGATTTTCCTGTAATTAATTTTGATTTTGTTATACCAAGTAAATCAATGATTGTTGGAGCAATATCAGCTAGCTTGCCATCATTTAATCTTACATCTTTTCGTTCATTATTTACAAAAATGAATGGTACTAAATTTGTTGTATGTGCTGTATGAACTGATTGACTATTAAAATCCCACATATGTTCACAATTACCGTGATCTGCTGTAATTAATATAGTTCCATTTAATTCTTCTATTTGTTGAGTTAATTGCCCAATACAATTATCAACGGTCTCAACAGCTTTTATTGTAGCCTTAAGATTACCTGTATGACCTACCATGTCTGGGTTTGCAAAGTTGACCACAACAAAATCAATTTTTTTATTTTTTAAATTAATTATTAATTCATCTTTAATTTTAATAGCAGACATTTCAGGCTTGAGGTCATAAGTAGAAACTTTTGGAGAAGGTATAAGAATTCTTTCTTCGTTTTTATATCTTTTTTCATTTCCTCCATTAAAAAAGAAAGTTACGTGGGGATATTTTTCTGTTTCTGCAATTCTTAATTGAGTTAATCCGGTTTTAGATATTATTTCACCTAATGTTTCTTGATAAATTTCATTTTTAAAAATACTGGGAATATATTTATTTAACTCCTCTGAATATTCCATCATCCCTAAGGCATTCTTAAAAGGTGGTTCATTATTTTTTCTACTAAAGTGATTAAACTTATCTTTTAAAAAACTTGCTAAAATCTCTCTAACTCTATCTGATCTAAAATTAACAATCAGCAAACTATCTCCATTTTCAATTCCTTTATAATTGTCAATAATAGTTGGGGACACAAATTCGTCAGTTTCTTTTCTTTTATATGCATCTTTAATAGCTTGTTCTACACTATTACAACTGTAGTCACTTTTTCCATTGATTATTAGATCATAAGCTTTTTGAATCCTATCCCATCTGTTATCTCTATCCATCGGGTAGTATCTACCAATTAATGTTGAAATTTTTACAGTACTTGGAATATTAGTTGTTAATTCATCTACAATGCTTCCAAATTCATTTGGTAATGTATCTCTGCCATCAGAAAATAAATGAAGCTTAATATTATTACATTTTTTCGAAGCAAGTTTACATATATTGATTATATGATTTGCATGAGAATGTACACCTCCATTACTATATAAACCAATTATGTGAACAGCTTTAAGATCATTATGTTTTTTAAAAAATGATTTAAATTCATCAATTTGAGAAACCTTATTATCGGCAAATGCTTTATCAATTCTAGGCAATGACTGCAATATAACTCTGCCTGAACCAATATTCATATGCCCAACTTCAGAATTACCTATTTGTTTTGAAGGTAGTCCAACATATTCCCCTGAAGCTTCTAACTTACATGATGGATAAGTTTTTAGAAATTTATCAAAATTAGGAGTTTTAGCTAAATGTACAGAGTTGTATTTTGTTTCATTACTTAATCCCCATCCATCCATAATACAAAGAACCAAAGGCGATTTATTTTTTTTATTCATATTAATCTCATTTATGATAAGGATGATTATTAAATATGCTTTCAATCCTGTATATTTGTTCAACTAGCATTAATCTAGCAATAATATGTGACCAAGTCATTTTGCCAAAGGAAATAATTTTATCAGATTTTTCTTTGATAAATTGACCATGACCATATGGTCCTCCAATTGCGAAATTTAAAATTTTGATATTATTCATTTCATAAGATTTTATTAGGTCAATAAGCTTATTAGTTGATAAATTTTCACCTTCTTTATCTAGTAGAATTAAAATTGAATTTTTTGGGGAGTGTTCTAATAATTTTGAACCTTCTTTTTTTACATCTGATTGAGGAAATTCAATAATTTGTATTTTATTTTTTACTCTTTTTATGTATTTTTGGATTATTATATTTTCTTCTATGTTTGATAATTTACCAATACATGAAACTTGATATCTCATATTAGAATGTTTTTATTAGGTTTTTATTTCAGAAATCGTTGATTTTGGTATTTCCCACATTTTTTCTAATGCATAAAATTCCCTAACTTCAGGTCTAAATAAATGAATAATTATGTCATAGGCATCAATTAAAACCCAATCAGAATTTGTAATTCCCTCTGGGTTTCTTGTTGAAACTCCTTTCATTTTAAATTTTTTAATTAAATTATTTGCCATACTTGAAACTTGCCTTGATGAATTTCCACTAGCTATGACCATGAAGTCAGCAATGCTACTTCTGTCTTTTAAATCTATAGTTTTAATATCAATCGCTTTATCATCTTCAAGAGAATCACAGGTCAAAGACAAAAGTTTTTTTATTGTGATAGTAGTTTTATTTTTTTTCATGAATGAGTTTGATTTAGAATTTTTCTAATTTTAGAGGAAGATAAGTAGTTTAATTTATCTTTAATATATGACCAACAAGGTGTCTTTTGTTTACTTAGTCTTCTTTTGCTCATAAGGCGATTGCCCAATATTTTTGCTCCAAATGAATTAAATATATTTTGAGAATAACTTGGTCTTTCAATAACTGCAATAGGAAATATTTTAACAATATCATTAGGTCTAATCCATTTTGGAAAATTTTTTATATTATCGCTTCCCATGATCCATACAAATTTTGTGGTCCTTGATCTATTTTTTAAAAAAAATAGAGACTTGTAAGAATAATTAAGATCAAACTGATATTCGTAATCTAAGACTTTAATGAATGTATATTTTGAAACAAGCTTCTTTGTTTCTTTTAATCGTTGGAAATAAGTATCAGAAATATTATCTTGTTTTAATCTATTTTGTGGAGTAACTAACCACCAAATTTCATTCAAATTCAACTGTTTTTTTGCTATAAAACTAACATGTAAATGTCCTTCATGAGCAGGGTTAAATGATCCACCTAATATTCCAACTTTTACTCTTCTATTAAAATGAAAATGAATAGGTTGATTATGTCTGTATGCTTTAAATTTATAATTCATAAATTCAATTAGGTCTTATCTGGCCATTACCATTTACAATATATTTAAAGCTAGTTAATTGATTTGCCCCTACAGGGCCTCTAGCATGTAATCTTCCAGTAGATATGCCGATTTCTGCTCCCATACCGAACTCCCCACCGTCTGCAAATTGTGTTGATACGTTTTTCATAACAATAGCGCTATCAACATTAGTTAGAAAATAGTTAGCAGTTTCTTCATTTTCTGTAATTATCGTCTCGGTGTGTTGAGAAGAATATTTATTAATATGACTTACAGCTTGTTCAACGCCATCAACTAATTTTACTGAGATTATTGCATCAAGATACTCTGTAGACCAATCTTTTTCATTTGCTAATTTAATATTACAAACAAGATCCTTTAAAGATTTATCGCCTCTAATTTCGCAATTAGCTTTTTGAAGTTGTGAAATAATTTTTAAAATACTGTCTTTTTCTAATTTTTTATCAATTAGTAAGGTTTCTGCTGCGCCACATATTCCAGTTCTTCGCATCTTTGAATTAATAATTATTTTAATGCTTTTGTCTAAGTTAACCTCATAATCTACGTAAACATGACATATACCTTCAAGATGTGCAAAAACAGGAACTTTTGCTTCTTTTTGAATTTTAGCTACAAGAGATTTACCTCCTCTTGGAACAATTATGTCAATATATTTTGATGCTTTAAGAATTTCAGTTACCATTTTCCTATCAGTTGTATCAATTATTTGAACACATGTTTCAGGTAAGCCAGCTATTTTTAAACCTTTTTGTAAAAATTTTGTAAGTAATGTTGATGTATGAAAAGAATCTGAACCACCTCTTAAAATACAAGTATTACCTGATTTAATGCAAAGTGCACCGGCATCGATTGTTACGTTTGGTCTTGATTCATAGATAATTCCAATCACACCTAATGGAACTGAAATTTTCGAAATATTTAAACCATTTGGTCTATCCCATGTACTGAGGACCTTATTAAGAGGGTCATCTAATTTTGAAATATCAATAAGACCATTTATAATTGAATAAATTCTTTTTTTATTTAACGATAGCCTATCAATAAATGAGTTTGACATAGATTTCTTTTTGCTATTTTCAATATCAATTTTATTTGCTTCTAAGATTTGATTTATATTGGCTTTTAAAAGTTTTGCTGTTTCATTTAAAGCATTATTTCTTTGTTGATTATCACTTAATGATAAACTTTTAAGAGCTTCTTTAGCATTAATTCCATAATGATCAATATTTTTTTTTTTCATAATTAATTTTCTAGAACAAAATCATCTATATGAATAATTTCGTCTTTCCCTCTGTATCCTAAAACTTTTTCAAACTTATCACTTCTCATTTTTTTAATTAAATTAACTTCATTATTGTTATAATGTGAAAGTCCTTTTCCAATAATCTTATCTTCGCTATTAACAACATAAATTAAATCACCTTTGTTATAAGATCCCTCAGTTTTTAGAATACCTGCTGGTAAAATAGATTTACCTGATTTTACGGCTTTTTCTGCACCCTCATCAATAAAAATTTTTCCTTTAACTTGAAGAGCAGATGAAATCCACATTTTTCTAGCATTTTGTGATTTTTTATTTGCTTTAAATAAAGTTCCAAAATGCATATCATTCATTAATTTACTCATTGGATTGTCACACTTTCCACTTGTAATTATAACATTACATCCAGCATTTGTTGCAATTCTAGAAGCTTGGATTTTAGTAACCATACCACCATTTGAAAATGAAGTTTTTGATGGTCCTGCCATCATTTCAATGTCATTTGTTATATTTGTAATTTCTTTGATTAATTTACTATTTTTATTTTTATTTGGATCTTCAGAAAAAAGGCCATTGACATCAGAAAATAAAATTAAAAGATCAACTTCACACATTTGAGCTACTCGAGCTGCTAGTCTATCATTGTCACCAAATTTTATTTCATCTGTAGAAACAGTATCATTCTCATTAATGACCGGTATGACATTTAATTGTAAAAGTTTTAATAATGTTGCTCTAGCGTTAAGGTGTTTTCTTCTAGTTTCAGTATCATCGGGTGCAAGCAAAATTTGAGCAGACTCTAAATTAAATGATTTTAAAACTTCTTTCCATGCATGAGATAAGTGAATTTGACCAACAGCGGCTGCGGCTTGTTTTTCATCTAACGAGAGATTGTTAACTAAATTTAATTGTTTTCTTCCTAATGCAACAGATCCTGAAGAAACTATCATAATCTGTTTCTTTTTATCTGTTAAACTTTGAATTTCTTTAGAAAAATTTTTTAACCAATGATAATTTATATCATTGTTGTTTTCATTAATTAGTAATGAAGACCCAACCTTTAAAATTATTCGACCAGATGTATCAATTAATTTTTTTAATTGATCGTTTTGCATTTTTATGGTTCCCAAGTTGAAGACTTTTGATCAAAATTATCATCATCTTTTTCTTCTTTAATATTTATCATTTCAATAACTTTTCTACATAAACTGTCAATATTTAATCCAGTGACAGATGATATAAAAAAAGCATTTTCTACATTTATACCATTAATATTTTTTTTAATATTATTTAATTTTTTTTCATTAAAAGCATCACATTTTGTGAAAACAACAATTTGATCTTTGTTAAAAACTTTTTCATTATATGCTTTAAGTTCATTTTCAATAACTTGAAAACTTTCCACAATATTTTTATTAGTAATGTCTATTAAATGAAGTAAAATTTTACACCTTTCAATGTGACCTAAGAACTTATGACCTAAACCTTTTCCAATGTGAGCATCTTCAATTAAACCTGGTATGTCTGCTACAACAAATTCTTTGTCATCTGTTCTATTAACACCTAAGTTTGGATATAAAGTAGTAAATGGATAATCAGCTATCTTAGGTCTAGATGAAGAGATTTTTGAAAGAAAAGTACTTTTACCAGCATTTGGGAGTCCAACAAGACCAACATCAGCAATTAACTTTAATCTTAACCAAACTGTTTTCTCTTCACCTTTTTCTCCAGGTTGGGCATGTCTTGGCGATTGATTTGTAGAACTTTTAAAAAAAGCATTACCTTTTCCTCCAATCCCACCTTTTGCTAGAATAATATTGTCATCCTTATCAACTAAATCTGCTAATTTAACGTTTTTGTCTTCATTTAATATTTCAGTTCCAAATGGTACTTTTAGTATAATATCATCGGCATTATGACCATTGCGATTTTTCCCCATACCATGTTGACCAGATTTTGCCTTAAAATGCTGTTTATATCTATAGTCAATTAAAGTATTAAGATTATCAACTGTTCTAATGATGACGTTTCCTCCATCACCACCATTTCCACCATCAGGTCCGCCTTTCGGAACATTAGCTTCTCTTCGAAATGATATACAGCCAGGACCACCGTTTCCACTGGAAATATAAATTTTTACTTCGTCAAGGAACTTCATATACTAATAGATAGTACAATGAAAACATAAATAAATTAAGAGGATATTATTCGGCGGCTACTTTATTAGGTTCAACAGAAACAAAAGTTTTGTTATTTTTTTTTCTTGTAAAAACTACTTTACCACCAACTAATGAAAACAAAGTATGGTCCTTACCCATGCCTACATTTGAACCTGGATGAAATTTCGTACCTCTTTGTCTTACAATTATATTACCAGGAACAACGATCTCGCTGCCAAATTTTTTTACGCCTAAACGTCTTCCAGCAGAATCTCTTCCATTTCTTGAACTACCACCTGCTTTTTTATGTGCCATATTAAAACCTTTATATAATTATGATTTTTGAGTTTTAGTTTTTTTTGTCTCTGTTTTCTTAGAAGTTGCTTCTATTTTTTTACTTGAAACAGTTTTAATAGTATTAGCTTTTGGTTTAGCTTTAACTGCTTCTTTTTTTTCAGTCGTTTGTCTTGTTTTTGTCTCTTTTTTTTACTTCTTTAATTTCTGCTTTTTTAGCAACTATTTTTGAGCCACCACTTGCAGCAATATTTTTTATTTTGACAAGAGTTAGATCTTGTTTGTGACCTTGCTTTCTTCTACTATTTTTTCTTCTTCTTTTATAGATAATAGTTATTTTAGGTCCCCGCGTTTGTTTAATAACTTCTGCTACTACCGCGGCATCTTTTACTAATGGAGACCCAATTTCAGTTTTACCATTATCATTAATCATTATTATATCGTTAAAAACAACTTCATCACCAATATTCCCGTCAATCTTTTCAATTAACAGTTTTTCTTCTTTAGCAACTTTATATTGTTTTCCACCAGTTTTAAGTATTGCAAACATAAATTTTTAATCTTTTAAATTAAATTATTACTTATAATTTTAATTGCTATAATGTCAAGTTTTAAGACACTGTTTATTATTTATTTTTAATAAACATCATAGGGTCTAATCTTTGATCAAACCAATTAATTCTCCAATCTAAATGAGGGCCTGTAGATCTTCCAGTTGAGCCAATCAATCCAATGACATCGCCTTTTCGAATTTCATCATTCTTTTTTACTAAAACTTTACTTAAATGTGAATAGACGGAGGTAATTCCATGGCCATGATCTAGCATTATAGTTCCACCTGTAAAGTATAAATCTTTTTTAGAGAGTCTTACAATTGCATCAGTTGGTGAAATTACTTTAGAGCCTTTTTTAGCTGCAATGTCAATTCCATAGTGAGGCCTTCTAGGTTTGCCATTTAAAATTCTTTGACTGCCAAAAACACCAGTTATAATTCCATTAACGGGTAATACAAAATCTTGAAAAATATAATCTATTTTTGAATTTAATGATCTTACTTTAGCAATTAATTTATTTTCTCTGATTATTCTTTCATAAATTTCCTTAGGAGGAGTAACAAATTTTTTTGGAAGACCATCAATTTTTTGTATTTTATATTTATTTTTTTTAATTTTTAATGTTTTGTTTACCCATTTATTATCTATTTTGAATTTTAAACTAGCTACTTCAGAATAATCTCTTCCAAAACCTAATATAAATTTATTCTTTTTACCTAAGTAAATATCTCTATTTTCAAATTTGATTTTTATTTTTGGAGACGTCTTGCCTTTTACATATCCTCCTTGAATAAAATAACCTTCAAGGTTAATTTTATTTTCACCTATAAAAAATTTTAGTTCTTCTTTTGCAAAACTGTTGTTTGAAAATAGTATTAATAAAAAAATATTTATAACCAATTTGTTCATAATCTTTTTTCTTCTTCAATTATCCCTTTTGGAAAAAATCTTAAAGCTAGTATTAAAACTAAACCCATTAATAGCAGTCTCATATATGCTGCATGATTTAAGAGATATAATTTCATTTCATTTTGATCACTTAAAAAAATTGTAATTAATTCAATAAGAAAAATACCTATTGGTTCTGCTTGTATCCAGAAAAACCAAATTGCAAATCCTCCAATTATTGCTCCATGATTGTTTCCAGAGCCTCCAATAATAACCATGATCCATATTAAAAAAGTATATCTTAAAGGTTGGTATGAAGAAGGCGTGAATTGTCCATCAAGAGTAGTAAGCATAGCTCCAGAAATACCAATAATTGCCGAGCCGATTATAAATACTTGTAAATGTCTTTTTTTAACATTAATACCCATAGCCTCAGCAGATATTTCATTATCTCTTACAGCTCTCATCATTCTACCCCAAGGGGACTTAATAGCTTTTTGCAAAAGAAAAAAAATTATTAACAAAACTAATATAAAAAGTATTGAATATAAACTTTTTACAATCAAAGAAGAAAATTCTATCACTGATAAATTTAGGGTTTCACTTATTATTTGTAAAAATTCATTTTTTTGTAAATCAATTTCATAAGGCACTGGTCTAGGAAGTCCATTGACATTTTTTACACCTCTAGCTAGCCACTCTTCATTTTTGATAATATAAATTATTATTTCTGAAATTCCTAAAGTGGCAATTGCCAGATAATCTGATCTTAAACCTAAAGCAATTTTGCCAATTAAAAAAGCAATTACCCCACAAAATAAACCAGCTATAGGCCATGATAATATTATAGGTAAATTTAAACCACCAATATAACCTGTTTTAGCAGAATTTGTGTTTTCTATAAAATTTGTTGATGGGATAAAAATAGATTTTATTAAATACAAGCTGAAAAGGATAATTATTATTGAGAGTAATATTTTTAAATGTTTATTATGAACAAATATTTTCCAAAATTTTTTGATTAAAATTCCTGAGATTAAAAATGAAAAAAGAATAATTAGTATGATTGCAGTTCCATCTTTCCACACTTCTAACGTTGGTGGCATGGAAATTAATACGCCGCATAATCCTCCTATTGCAGCAAAACCCATAACTCCAAAATTAACTATTCCACTATTACCCCACTGAATATTAATTCCAATCGACATAATTGAAGAAATAAGACAAAGATTTAAAATAGAAAAGGCTACATTCCAACTTTGAAAAAGTCCAACAAGTAAAAATAAAAAAGCACAAACGAAATATGAGTTAATATATTTTTTTTCACTAATGAAATCAGTTTTCATAATAATTTGCCTTTGTAAATTCCAGTTGGTTTTAGTATTAAAACTAGAACTAAAATTATAAATGAAATTGCTATTTTATAATTTGTGCTTAATAGTTGAAGACTGCCTTCTGGTAAAAAATTTATGGGTATTAAATAAGATAAAAACTTATTGTATGAAAATGTGATTAATAATTCTGAAAAAGATATTACAAAACCGCCAATTATAGCGCCTACAGGGTTCCCAATACCCCCAACAATTGCCGCCGCAAATATTGGTAAAACAAGTTGTAGATATGTAAAAGGTTTATAACTTTTGTCTAGTCCATATAATGTACCTGCAATACAGGCCAAAGTTCCAGTTATTAACCATGTATAAAATATTATATTTTCTGTTTTAATCCCTGATAGTAATGCAAGATCTTTATTATCTGAATATGCTCTCATTGATTTTCCAGTTTTCGTTTTATTTAAAAACCAAAAAAGAAGAACAACGGCAATAATACTTACAATTATTGTTATACTTTGAGATAATTTTAAAGATATACCTTCTGTTAATCCTGTTATTTCTTTAAATTCTCTTGCACTTATTATAAATCTTTCCCCATCATTAATTGTCCTATCATTTGGACCAATTAAAACTCTAATTAAGCCACTAGTAAAAAACATTACACCTATAGATACAATCAAACTGATAACATTCTTTGAGTTTTTTTCTCGATGATATTTGAAGCAAAATTTATCAACTAGAAGACAATATGAAATTGTAATTAAAATCGATATAGGAAGTGCTAATATTACTGTAGGTAGTGGAAAGATACTTATTCCAAAATAACTTATAATCCATGTGATTAAAATACTTGTCATTGCACCAAATGACATTAATTCTCCGTGAGCAAAATTTGAAAATCTTAAAACTGTATATATTATTGTGACTCCTAATGCACCAAGTGCCAATTGACATCCATATGTTAAGCCAGGAATAATTATATAATTAATAATTAGAGCAAATGCGTTAATAATTTCCAAAAACTTAACCTCCTAAAAAAGAAACTCTAACCTCTGGGTTTTGCAATAAAGCTTTTCCAGTATCGTTATATTTATTTTTTCCATTTTGCAGTACAAATCCTAAATTAGAGATTTCAAGCGCTTGTTTTGCATTTTGTTCAACAACTAAAATAGAAGTACCCATTTTAGAGATTACTTGAAGTTTTTTAAAAAGATCTTTCATTACAATTGGCGACACACCAGCAGATGGTTCATCTAACATTAATAAAACTGGGTTTGTCATTAATGCTCTGCCTACGGCTAATTGTTGTCTTTGTCCACCAGATAATTCTCCAGCAATTTGAGATTTTTTTTCATTTAAAATTGGAAATAAATTATATACATTTTTTAAATTTTTATTCATTGAAGATTGATGAATAAAAGCTCCCATTTCTAAATTTTCTTCAACGGACATTTCTTGAAAAATATTATTGTTTTGTGGAACAAAACTCATACCTTTCATAACTCTTTCTTGAGGATTTAAGGATGTTATATCTTCATTTTTAAAAATAACTTTACCACTCTTGATAGGAATTAAACCAAAAATAGCTTTCATAGCAGTTGATTTACCAGCTCCATTAGGACCAACAATACAAGCTATATCACCTTTTTTTACTGAAAAATTACATCCATCAACTATAATAGTATTCTCGTATCCACAAATTATTTCTTTCACATCAAGCAGCATATTCAACTTTTTCCTAGATATATATCTATAACTTTTTGATTACTTTTAATTTGTTGAATGTTGCCTTGAGTAAGAAACTGACCTTCAGCCATAACTATGATAGTATCACAAAGTTTTGAAATAAAATCTAGATCATGTTCAATCATTATAAAGGTATATTTTTTTTCATTATTTAATTTTTTTATTATTTTGGAGATCTTCTTAAGAAGTGTTTTGTTAACACCAGCACCTACCTCGTCAAGAAGAATGATTTCTGGTTCAACCATCATTACTCTTCCTAATTCCAAAAGTTTTTTTTGACCACCTGATAAGTTTCCAGCATATTCTTTTTCTAAGTGACTTAAACCTAGCATATCAAGTATATCTTTTGCTTTCTTCACATTGATTTCTTCTATTTTTTTTATTTTTTTTTCAAAAAACCATTGACCAAAAAATGTTTCTCCAATCTTATTTGGTGGAACAACTAAAAGATTATCTAAAACTGTTAAAGAAAAAAATTCATGTGGAATCTGAAATGTTCTTAAAACACCAATTTCGAATAATTCATGTGGTTGGAGGCCAATTAATTCGTAATTATTTAATTGAACACTTCCACTATCTGGTTTTATAGATCCATTTATAATATTAAAAAGCGTAGTTTTTCCTGCTCCATTTGGTCCTATTAAACCACTTATACTTCCTTTTTTTATTTTAAATGAAAGGTTATTAAGTACCTTTAACCCACCAAAACTTTTATTAATATTTGAGATTTGAAGCATAAAAATGAATAAGCTCTAATCATTGAAAGATTTGAGCTTATTAGTTTTATTTATAGCCTACTGTGGTAACTTTTTGATTATCAATCAAAATCTCTGCGAAATTACCAGCAGATTCACCCCCGCCTATTAACTCAACAGCTGAAGCTCCAACGTAGTCAATTTCCTTGCCTTCACTAAGAAGTTTAAGACCTTTAGCAAGTTCACCAGGATAAATCTTCTCTCCAGGGGCGTTTGCAACATCCATTACTTTAGATTTGAAGTCATTACTATTTGTTGAATTAGCAGCTTGCATTGCTAACATAATTAAGGCTGCAGAATCATATGATTCTTTTGTGTAAGGCCCAGCTTTAAAATTATTTGATTTTGCTATTTCATTAAATTTATTTGCACCAGGACTGTCTGTTCCAGGAACAGTACCTATGGAACCATTTAAATCATCCCCTATAGCTGTTGGCAATGAATCACCTATCATTCCATCAGGTAAAAAGAAGGTTTTAAAAGACCCAGCATCTAAAGATGCTTGAATAACACCTTTACCACCTTTGTCTAGGTATCCTGCAACAATTAATATATCCCCTCCAGCCTGTGCTAATGCACCTGCTTCAGCTCCATAATCTCCTTTGCCATCTTCATGAGAAGCTGAAATAGTTATTTTTCCACCTCTGCTTTCATAATTTTTCTGGATGCTATCTGCTAATCCTTTTCCGTAATCGTTATTAGTATAAGTCATTGCAGCTGTTTTAAATCCTTTTTGAAGAAGTAATTCTGCAATAATTACACCCTGACGAGCGTCAGACGGAGCTGTTCTAAAAAATAGATCATTATCGGGTAAGTCAGATAATGCAGGAGAAGTTGCTGAGGGTGATATCATTACAACTCCATTAGCCATAGCAACGTTTTGTAAAATTGCTGTAGTGACTCCAGAACAATCTGCACCAACAATCGCTTTAATCTTGTCAGAAGTAATTAACCTTTCAGCTGCGGAAGTTGCCGCTGCTGCATCAACGCATGTTGAGTCCGCTCGTACGCCTTCGACCTTTTTTGAAATAAAGTTTCCAGAATTATTTACTTCTGTTATTGCTAATTCAGCAGCTTTTGCCATGTCAGGTGTAAGAGATTCTATAGGCCCTGTGTAGCCATATATAATTCCTAATTTTATAGTTTCATCTTTTGATGCTGTATCTATTTTGTCTTTTGTAAAATAGTATACTACGCCAGCAACAATAATTAGAATTATTGCTAATATTGATTTGTTAGACATTAATAACCTC
>QCNM01000016.1 GCA_003210115.1 SAR116 cluster bacterium AG-426-A06
ATTTAAAATAAAACATCTTTCAATCTACTAAGAACTCTTTTTAAGATACATGATTAAGTTACTTTTTTAAGTTCAGTAAACTTGACGTTACTGTTAGTAAAAAGTTATATTGATATAAACATTTTTTAATAATATTTTCATAACCAAAAAAAATAAAATACGGAATTGTAATGGAATTATACAAAAATTATCTTGATGAAATTGAGAGTAGAAAAAAACAATCTTTAAAACCAAAGCCAATCGATGATGGATCATTACTAAGAGAAATTATTTTTCATATAAAAGATAATAAGAGTGAATATAGAAAAGATTGTCTTAATTATTTTATATACAACACCTTACCAGGCACAACTAGTGCGGCAGAAGAAAAGGCTATATTTTTAAAAGAAATTATCAGTAATAAAATATCTGTAGATGAAATATCAATTGATTTTGCATTTGAGCTATTATCACATATGAAAGGTGGACCTTCTGTAAAAGTTTTACTAGATTTTGCATTAGGTGAAGATATTGTTTTAGCTACAAAAGCTATAGATATTCTCAAAACACAAGTTTTTTTATATGATGCAGATACCTCAAGAATAGAAGAGGCTTTTAAAAAAGGGAATAATATAGCAAAGCAACTTTTAGAAAGTTATGCTAAAGCAGAATTTTTTACAAATTTACCTGAAATAGAAGAAGAAATTGAAGTCGTTACCTATGTTGCTGCTGAAGGTGATATTTCGACTGATTTGCTTTCTCCTGGAAACCAAGCCCATTCCAGAGCTGATAGAGAATTACATGGCAAATGTATGATTTCTGAAGAAGCTCAAGCTGAAATTAAAAAATTACAAGAAAAGTATCCAAATAAAAGAGTAATGCTTGTCTCAGAAAAAGGAACAATGGGAGTTGGATCATCTAGAATGTCTGGAGTTAATAACGTTGCATTATGGACTGGTATTCAAGCAAGCCCATACATTCCATTTGTTAATATTGCGCCAATTGTAGCAGGAACTAATGGTATTTCACCTATATTTCTTACAACTGTTGGGGTAACAGGTGGAATTGGAGTTGACCTTAAAAATTGGGTTAAGAAAATTGGTTCAGATGGCAAACCTATACTTAATAATGATAATAATCCTGTTTTAGAAGAAAAGTACTCAGTAGAAACAGGAACAATTTTAAAAATTAATTCTAAACAAAAAAAGCTGTTTAATGCAAATGGAGATGAAGAGCTTGCTGATTTAACATCTTCTTTTACTCCACAAAAATTAGAATTTATGAAAGCAGGTGGTTCCTATGCAATAGTGTTTGGAAAAAAGCTTCAAAATTTTGCCTGTAAGGTCTTGGATGTAGAACTTAACTCTGCTTTTGCACCGTCAAAAGAAATTTTTCACAAAAATCAGGGTCTAACTGCTGTAGAAAAAATATTTAATGCTAATGCTTTAGGTATTAAAGAAGGTTCTATTTTACACTCAGGCTCTGATGTAAGAGTAAAAGTAAATATTGTTGGGTCTCAAGATACAACTGGATTAATGACATCACAAGAATTGGAAGCAATGGCTGCAACTATAATTTCACCTTCAGTTGATGGTGCCTATCAGTCAGGATGTCATACTGCTTCAGTTTGGGATTTTAAAGCACAAGAAAATACTCCTAAGCTTATGAAATTTATGAATGATTTTGGACTTATTACAGGAAGAGATCCAAAAGGAGTTTATCATTCTATGACTGACGTTATACATAAAGTTTTAAATGATATAACAGTTGATGATTGGTCAATAATCATTGGAGGAGACTCTCATACCAGAATGTCCAAAGGTGTTGCTTTTGGAGCAGATTCTGGAACAGTTGCTTTAGCTTTAGCAACTGGCGAAGTGTCAATGCCAATACCTGAAAGTGTAAAAGTCACCTTTGTCGGAAAAATGGCTGATCACATGGATTTTCGTGATATTGTACATGCAACACAATCTCAAATGCTTCAACAGTTTGGAGATAATATTTTTCAAGGAAAAATAATTGAAGTTCATCTTGGTACTTTATTAGCAGACCAAGCGTTTACTTTTACTGATTGGACTGCTGAAATGAAAGCAAAAGCTTCAATCTGTATTTCCAATGACAATACTCTAATAGAATCATTAAAAATTGCTAAGAATAGAATTAAAGTGATGATCGATAAAGGCATGGATAATGATAACAAAATGTTAGAAAACCTTATTAAAATTGCTGATAAGAGGATTAACGAAATCCAAAATGGTACTAAGCCAGCATTAGCTCCTGATGATAATGCAAAATATTCTAATGAAGTAATTATTAATCTAGATGAAATTAACGAACCAATGATAGCTGATCCAGATGTTAATAATATTGATGTTTCGAAACGGTACACTCATGATACAATAAGGCCAATTTCTTATTACAAGGCTGAAAAAAAGGTTGATTTAGGTTTTGTAGGCTCCTGTATGGTTCATAAAGGAGATATCAAGATTGTGGCCCAAATGTTAAAAAATCTCGAAAAAGATAAGGGTAATGTTGAATTTAATGCACCACTAGTTGTAGCAGCACCAACCTATAACATTGTGGATGAGCTAAAAGAAGAGGGTGACTGGAACATTCTTCAAAAATATTCAGGTTTTGAGTTTAATGATGAAAAACCAAAAGAAAATGCACGTCAAGAATATGATAACATTTTATATCTTGAGAGGCCTGGATGTAATCTTTGTATGGGCAATCAAGAAAAAGCATCTAAAGGAGATACAGTTTTAGCAACTTCAACTAGGCTTTTTAAAGGTAGAGTTGTTGAAGACTCAAGTGAAAAGAAAGGTGAGTCATTGCTCGCTTCAACGCCAGTAGTAGTTTTATCTGCTATACTTGGAAGAACACCATCACTTGAGGAATACACTACTGCAGTTGAGGGAATAAATCTGACAAAATTTTCACCCCCAAAAATGACACCTAAAGACACGTTATCTGTCCATTTTTAATTGATGATTGATACAGAATGATACGACCATTAGAAGGTATAACGATTTTAGATTTATCTTCAATTCTCATGGTTCCTTATTGTACTAGGATACTTGCTGATTTAGGGGCTGACGTTATCAAGATTGAATCTCTTGTAGGTGATAATACAAGATATATTGGTCCATATGAAAATAAATCTATGGGGGCTGTTTTTTTAAATTTAAATAGAAATAAGAAAAGTGTATCAATTGATCTTAAAACTCTAAAAGGAAAGGAAATTATATTTAAACTTATAAAAAAATCTGATGTTTTTATTTCTAATATTAGAAAGTCTGCTCTTTCAAGACTTGGTTTTGATCATAAAACATTTGTAAAATATAACGATAAAATTATTACTGCCTTTGCTGTTGGCTTTTCTAGTGATGGACCTTATAGAGACTTGCCTGCGTATGATGATATAATACAAGCTGCAAGTGGCATGGCTAGTTATCAAGAAGCTTATTCTGATCAACCATCTTATACATCAGGAGCTACTGCAGATAAAGCAACAGGTCTTATGTTAGCGTTAAGTGTGGTTTCAAGTTTATTTAAAAGAAATAAAGATAACAAAGATTTAGAGGTAGAAGTACCTATGTTTGAGACAATGGTAGATTTTACCTTAGTAGAACATTTATATGGCTATAATTTTTTGCCTCCAAAAGATGAGCCAGTTTATCCACGACAATCCTCTCCAAATAGAAAACCTTACGAAACTAAAGATGGTTTTATTGCGGTATTGCCCTATAATGACGAACAATGGTTAAGGTTTTTAAAATTTATTAAAAAAGAACATCTAATTAAAACCAAAAAATTTTCAACTTTAGAAAATAGAAATAAGAATGTTGATGAGCTTTATTCTTTGCTAGTAAAAGAACTTAAAAAAGAAAAAACAAATTTTTGGATAAAAAAACTTAGAGAAATCGATATTCCTTCAATGAAAATAAATAAACCTAAAGATCTATTTATTGATGAACATCTTAAAAAGACAAATTTTTTTAAAACCTATAAGCATTCAACTGAAGGTGATTTGATGTATCCTCGGCTACCAGTGTATTTTAATAATGAAAGGGATAATGAAAGTAAATTTGAAGCACCAAATCTTGGTAATAAGACTAAAGAAATATTGATTGATTTGGGATATGATAAAAATGAAATTGAAAATTTGAGGAAAGAAAAAGTTATTTTTTTTGAATAATAATGGAGATTAATAGATGAAAGAAATAGGTTTTGTAGGTTTGGGTGCAATGGGATCAGCAATGGCTCCTTTATTATCTAAAGCAGATTTTAATGTTTATGGATATGACATAAAAAATCCTAAGGATAGTACTGAAATTAATATTGTTTCATCTATAAAAGAGCTTTCAGATAAAGAAGTGATAATCTTCATGTTACCTGATGGTAAAATTGTAAATAAAGTAGTTCAAGAACTTATAAATTTTGAAACTAAATCAATTATGATAGACATGTCATCAAGTGACCCTAACGACACTCTAAATTTAGGAAATGAATTAATTAAAAAAAATATTGAGTTTATTGATGCACCTGTTTCTGGAGGAGTTGCAAGAGCAATAACTGGGAAATTAATTATAATGGTTGGTGGCAACGAAGTTACTATAAGTAAAGTTGATAAAATATTAAATGTAATGGGTAGTGTAAAAAGGGCCGGACCTCTGGGTGCCGGTCATGCTATGAAATCCCTGAACAATTACGTTTCTGCTGCAGGATTGATTGCTAGTTTTGAAGCCTTAAATACTGCTAAAAAATATGGAATTGAAGCAAGAAATTTTATAGAAATAATTAATGGTGCAACTGGAAAAAATAATACAACAGAAGTTAAGTTGGAAAAATTTGTAGTATCTGAAAAATATAATGCTGGTTTCGCACTAGATTTGATGATTAAAGATGTTTCGATTGCTCATCAATTAATTCAAAAAATGAGCTCTGATAATCCATTATCAAAAGAAGTGCTAGCTTACTTAGAAAACTCTTATAAAATACTTGGAAAAAACTCTGATCATACTGAGGTTTTCAAAGTCTTAAATAATTAGTTTTTAATTTTGAAGTTCTTCTATGGTTATAGTACTAGTATTAATTTCTAAACTCATATTATATTCAATCAAAACTGATTCATTAAGATCAATTGCTTTTTTTAAAGTAGGTTGAATCTGATCAATTGAATTAATTGTAAAACCTTTAAGTCCAAAACTTTTTGCATATTCTTCAAAATTTGGATTTATAAGCGTTGTAGCGTAATGTTCTCTTTTGGGGTAATGAACCTCTTGGTGATATCTTATAGTTCCATAGTGATTGTTATTAGCAACAATCACAATAATTTTTGCCTTTTTTAATGATGCTGTAGCTAATTCTGACCCTGTCATTAAAGCACCTCCATCTCCAACAATCACAAAGACTTTTTTGTCACGATTTCTTAATGATGCGGCAATGCCAGCAGGTATACCCATTCCCATTGCACCAATTTCAGATCCTATTAATTTCATTTTAGATTTAAATGGAAATCTATGATGCATCCAGCTCGTAAAGTTTCCCGCATCGTTTGTAATTATGCTATCTTCAGGAACTTGTTTTCCTAATTCATCAATTAAAGCTCCAAAATCTAAACCATCTTCTGCTTTTCGAATCTCTAAGGTTGCTTTATTATTCATATATCTATTGTGACATTCATTAACCCAATCCGTGTTTTTATTAGATATATAATTAGTGCTGTTTAGTTTATTTAAAAAGTTTTCTCCTTTGGAGATTATAGAAACATCAGTTTTAAATAATTCATTAAAAAATTTCTCTTCAGGTAATACATGAATAAATTTTTGTGTATCACTTGGAAATGTGTAACCCATATTTGGAACACCATTCATTTGGTGGCCAATACAAATAACTAAATCGGCTTGAAGAGCATTTTGTTTAATAGGCTCAGGAGGTCTTAATCCTAATTCTCCAGCATAGTAAATACTATCATTATCAATTAAATCCTGATGTTCATAAGTACATAAAACAGGCAACGAAAATTTTTTGGCTATTTCCTCTATTAGAATCTTTGAATTTCTTGAAAATTGCAATTCACCTCCAACAACTAATATTGGTTTTTGAGCCTTTTTGATATGATCAAGTGTTTCTTCAATTTCTTGATTTTTAGGTTCAGGATAAATCAAATTTATTGGATGTCCTGGTTTGTTTGAAATTTCTGCCTCAAGTATATCTGTTGGAATTGATATAACAATAGGTCCAGGAATTCCTTCTTTAGCAACTTTAAATGCTTTAGAGACTATTTTTGGTAAATCTTCAGGATCTTTAACTTCTTCAACTAATTTTGTCATATCAGCAAATGTTTTAGTAAAATCCATTTCTTGTAGATGCATTTTTCCTAAGTTTTTTCTACTTACTTGACCTACAAATACTATCATTGGAATGCCGCCCTGGTGTGCTGAGTGAACAGCAATTGAAATGTTTGTCGCTCCTGGGCCTCTGCTAACATAAGCTATACCTGGTTCTCCAGTACACTTTGCGTCTGCAACTGCCATAAATCCAGCACCACCTTCATGTCTACAGGTGACAACATCAATAATTGGATTAGAAACTAATTCATTCATGACAGGTAAATAAGATTCTCCTGGCACGCAAAAAAACCTATCAACTTTATGGTTTTTTAGAGTTTCAATAAATACTGAAGATACTTTTGGCATTTTTTTCCTATATTTTTATATTGTAGGTTTAATTCCACCATCTAATGTTATAGATGTTCCATTAATATGTCTGACATTTTCTTTACATAAAAAATAGGCCAATTCTGCTACTTCTTCCGGCGTAGAAAATCTATTAAGTCCAGAAGCTTTTAAAGAATTTTCTTTAGCTTGATCAAATGATATATTTTCTCGATTCGCATTAGCTTGAATAATCGAAATCAATCTTTCTGTTGAAGTCATTCCAGGGTGTATAACATTTATATTGACATTATCTTGAATCCCTCTTTTAGAAAGAGCCTTACATAAATTTTCTAGTGCTGAGTTAACAGCTCCACCAACTGTGAAATTAGGATTTGGTGTGTTAGCCATTTGGCCGTTTATTGCAACAACCCATCCTTTTTTTTGTTTTAAATTTGTCCATAAACCTTTTAGTAATCTAACAACACTATAAAACTTTAAATCAAATCCATCAAAAAAATCATTAATAGGTTGTGATAGGAAATCACCACTTTTTGTATCACCAGCTGAAAAAATTATAGTGTCTAAATCTTTGAAGTTATTTTGTATATCTGCAATTACATCAATACATCCTTGCTCAGTTTTAAGGTTAGTAGCAAAATAATATATTTTAGAATTATTATCTTCGTTAATTTCTTTAGATGCATCTTGAAGTGTTTTTTCATTAGAAGAAATCAGATATATTTCGCAGTTATCCTGTGCAAATTTCTTTGCGATAGCTTTTCCTATTCCTTTACTCGCACCGGTAATAACTATTTTTCTATTTTTCATATTATTGTTCCATTAATTTGATAATGCTCTAACTTTATTATAAATATTAATTAATACAACAAAACATAAAATTAATGAAATGAACAACCTTGATTATAAAGACAATAATTTAAAGGCTATCCTTGGCCCTACAAATACGGGAAAAACTTTTTATGCAATGGAACGAATGCTTTCACATGCATCAGGAATGATAGGATTTCCACTAAGACTTTTAGCTCGAGAAAATTATGATAAGGCAGTAAATGTTGTTGGATTAAATAAGGTGGCTCTTATTACTGGTGAAGAAAAAATTCTTCCAAAAAACGCAAAGTATTTTTGTTGTACAGTTGAAGCGATGCCGGTTGAAAAAAAAGTTGCTTTTTTATGTGTTGATGAAATTCAACTTTCTTCAGATTTAGAGAGAGGATACGTATTCACGGATAGATTATTAAATGCAAGGGGTGAAGAAGAAACACTATTTCTAGGCTCAGAAATTATAAAAAAAATAATCCAAAAATTATTACCAGATTGTAAAATTGAAACCAGGCCAAGACTTTCAACACTTAGTTATGCGGGTGTAAAAAAAATCACTAGATTAAAAGAAAGGTCAGCAATTGTAACTTTTTCGATACCGGAAATTTACAGGATTGCTGAATTAGTTAGAACTCAAAAAGGTGGTGCAGCAGTTGTCATGGGAGCATTATCGCCTAGAACTAGAAATCATCAAGTTGAAATGTATCAAAGTGGCGATGTGAATTATTTAGTTGCTACTGATGCCATCGGTATGGGATTAAATTTAGATATTGATCATGTTGCATTTGCATCAGTTATGAAATTTGATGGAAATAGTTCTAGAAAACTATTTGCAACAGAAATTTCACAAATTGCAGGGAGAGCAGGAAGATCAACAAAAAATGGTACATTTGGCGTTATTAGCGATGAACTTAAGTTTGATAATGATGTGGTGCAAATGGTTGAAAATCATGAGTTCAACTCTTTATCACATATCTGGTGGAGAAATTCTAATCTTGACTTTTCTTCAATTAAAAATTTGTTTATCTCTCTTGAAGAACAACCAAGCAAGAATATGTTAAGAAAAAAAGGAAATGCACTTGATTTTTTGTGTTTGGGAGAATTGTCTAGATTAGAGTATGTAAATAAAAATAAAAATAATAAATTTTTGAATGAATTATTATGGGATATTTGTCAAATTCCTGATTTTGGAAATATTTTTTCAGATAGACACATTAAATTATTAGAACAACTTTATACTATATTAAAAGATGGAAAAATTGAAGATGACTGGCTTAATTCTCAAATATCGTCTCTTTCAAGATTAGATGGTGAAATAGATACACTGATAAATCGAATTTCAAATATTAGAACCTGGACATATATAACAAATAAGACAAATTGGATAAAAAATGCAAATTTATGGCAACATGAGACAAAAAAAATTGAAAATAAACTTTCAGACGAATTGCATGAAAGGTTGACAAAGCGGTTTGTAGATAAAAAAATAGCTATATTATTAAAAAAAATGAATGAGAAAATAGATTTAGAAGCCGTTATAAAGTTTGACGGAAAAGTGTTAGTTGAAGGCCAAGAAGTTGGTTACTTAAGGAATTTTGATTTTATTCCTGAAATTTCAAGTGATGAATATTCTTCAAGGATTTTGACAGCTGCAAGAAAAGCTTTGCCAAAAGAGTTAAATAAAAAAGTTAATGACTTTACAAACTCTTCTGAAGAAGCTCTTAAAATAGATAATAGTGGTAATATTTTATGGATGGAAAGTTCAATTGGAAGATTGGTTAAAGGAGACAATATTTATACTCCTAAAATAATTTTAAAAAATTTTGATATGCTTTCTTTAGATCAAAAAACTAAAATTCAAAAAAAATGTGAAGAATCAATTTCAAAAATAATAAATAAAACTTTAGCCAGTTGTCTTAAGTTAAAGAACTTAGATAAAATTAATGATGATCATGATGATAAATTTATTGAATTATCTTCAAAAGTTAAAGCAATTAACTTCCATGTTTTTGAAGGTTTAGGACATACATTAGTTAAAAATATTCCATTTCAAATTCAAAAAATTAATGAGAATGACCGATTAGCAATTGCAAAGTTAGGAATTCGTCTAGGAGTAAATATTATATATTTGCCTATAGTTTTAAAACCAAAAATAATAAAATTAAAAGCAATTCTATGGTCATTATATAATAATGAATTTTATATTGATCATTTGCCTGACGAAGGTCGTGTAAATTGTAAGTTTAACAAAAATATTAAAGCAGACTTTTATTTTTTTATTGGATATATACCTTGTGGTGATATTTGTTTGAGGATAGATATTTATGAGAGATTAGCAGCATTGGTCAGAAATGAGGCAAAAAAAACAAAGTTCAAAATCACAGAGGAGATGCTGTCTATTGCAGGCTCTACCAAAGATAATTTAAAAAATTTTATTACGCAAACTTTGAAGTATCAGTTTTTAAAAATTGATGCTTCTGAAAGTGACAATGAATATTATTTTAAAAAAACAAACAGTAATAAGATAAAAAATACCAGGAGATCTAAAATAAAAAAAAATAAAGTTAGTAAAGTCGATTTAAATAAAGATTCACCCTTTTATATTTTAAAATCATTAAAATCATGACATCTAAAGATCCATCAGATTTAAATATTAGGCTTGATCAATTACTTTACTATTTAAGGATTTTTAAAACTAGAGGAATTGCAACAAAAGCAATTGAAAAAGGTTCATGCAAAGTAAATGGTTTTTTAATTAAAAAGAAAAATAAAGTTATTGAAACTGGAGATGTCATTAACATTAAAAATGAAAAATTAATTAAACGAATAAAAGTTTTAAAAATTCCACTTCGAAGAGGACCATTCAAAGAAGCTATCATTCATTATAAAGATATAACGCCGATTTTTATTAAAAATAATAATGAAAATAAATTTACTAAAAAGATAAGTTTTGGAAGAAGACCTACTAAATCTAGTAGAAGAAAATTAGAAAAATTTATGGGTAGAAACTTTTAAAAAAAGTGTTATATATACCATCGCATGACATATATAGTTAATGAAAATTGTATCAAGTGTAAATTTACTGATTGTGTAGAAGTCTGCCCTGTTGATTGTTTTTACGAGGGTGAAAACATGCTTGTAATTCATCCGGATGAATGTATTGATTGTGGTGTATGTGAGCCTGAGTGCCCTGTAGACGCTATACAGTCTGATACAGAAGATGGAGCTGAAAAATGGCTGGTTCTTAATAGAGACATGTCTGAAAAATGGCCAAATATCACAGAAAAAAAAGATCCCCCAACTGATGCTGATGATTTTGTTGATGTTAAAGACAAATTTAAAAGATTCTTTAAAGATTAATATGTAATTTCAATAGACTTCTTTCTCGTTTTGTGATATAAGCTTATTTTTTAATCAAATTAAATGTAAATTTTATTTTATAGGGGATTTAATTGTCCAAAATTAAAGATAATAGTTTTATTACTGGGGATTTTGTTGTCTATCCAAGTCATGGTGTTGGCAAGATCATTGGAACAGAAACAAGAGAAATAGAAAATACAAAGCTTGAATTGTTAGCCATTAGATTTGAACAAGATAGGATGACACTTAGGGTTCCATTAGATAAAGCAAAAGTATCTGGTTTAAGAACACTTTCTAGCAAAGCTCAAATGGACGAAGCTATCATGACACTTCAAGGCAAAGCAAAAGTAAAAAAACTAATGTGGTCAAGAAGAGCTCAAGAATATGAAACCAAAATTAATTCTGGAAGTTTAGTCTCTCTAGCGGAGGTTGTAAGAGATTTGTATAAAAAAGATGATCAAGGTGAACAATCTTATTCTGAAAGGCAAATGTATCAAGCCGCATTAGAAAGACTTGCAGGTGAGTTCGCAGCAGTTCAAAATGTTGATAAATCTGATGCTGCAATAAAATTAGAAAAAATTATTGATGATAGCGCTGAAAAAGCTGCTTAAGTAAGGTCTCGTTTTGACTTTTAATAAAGGTCACTTAAAAGTCAGTTATATTCATAAAATATATTATGAAGAATTTGGTAATCCAAATGGTATTCCTATTTTGTTTTTACATGGAGGCCCAGGCGCTGGTTTTTCATCTTTTCATAGAAAGTTATTTGATGTAAAAAACCACAGGGTTATTTTTTTTGATCAAAGGGGTTCCGGTAAAAGTTTACCTTTAGCTGAATTAAGGGAAAACAATACAAAAGAATTAATTAAAGATATTGAAAAATTAAGAAAATATTTAGAAATTGATGAATGGTTTATTTTTGGAGGGTCTTGGGGAAGTACTCTAGCTATATTATATGGAATACAAAACCCAAATCGTTGTTTAGGTTTTATATTACGAGGTATATTTTTAGGAACAAAGAAGGAGATTGATTGGTTTTTGTATGGAATGAAAAGTTTTTTTCCTGAAGCATATAAGAACTTTACTAGAAAAATATCTTTAGAAGAGCAAAAAGATATTTTGAAATGGTATTACAAAAATTTAAATCAATCTAATTTAAAAATTGTTCATGAGTTGGCATCAAATTGGAATTCCTACGAGAGTTCGTGTTCCACATTAAAATATGTTGAAAGAAAAATGTCTGGAGAACAATCATTAGCAATCGCAAGGATTGAAGCTCATTATTTTGTAAATAATTGTTTCATAAAAGATGGTTTTATTTTAAAAAATGTAAATAAAGTTAGTAAAATACCATGTGACATTGTACAGGGCAGGCATGATATAATTTGTCCGCCTATCAATGCTTATAAGCTCTCCAAAAATTGGATGGCATCAAATTTAAGAGTTGTAGAAGAGGGATCTCACTCAGGTTTCGAAGATTGTATGTTTAAACAGATTAAAGAAAGTATAAATCATATAATAATTGACACCTCTAGATAAAATTATTTATCTTAGATTAAGGTAGAAAATGAAAAAAGAATTATCATTTGAAGAGGCTTTAAAGGAGCTAGAAGAAATTGTAGTTAATCTTGAAAAAGGAGATATTTCCCTTGATGATGCCATAAAGGCTTACGAGAAAGGATCAATTTTAAAAGATCAATGTGAAAAAAGATTAAATGAAGCCAAACTAAAAGTTGAAGAGATAGAACAAAAAGAAAATAAAAATAAAAATCTTAAACAAAGTTTAGATGAGTGAATTTAAAATTTAAAAACTTCCAAAATGCATTATTAAAAAATAGTAAAGAAGTAGATTCTTTTATAAAAAAAAATTTACCTAGAAATCAGGGGCTAAATAAGAAACTTATACAAGCTATAAAATATTCTATATTAGGAAGTGGAAAAAAAATCAGAAGTTTTCTTGTAATTGAAGTTGGCAAAGTTGTTTCTGATATTAATAACTTAACAGTTGATAAAAAAAAAAAAAATGAATTAATTGTTATAGCGTCAGCTGTAGAAGCTATACACACATATTCATTGATTCATGATGATTTGCCAGCTATGGATAATTCTGATTATAGACGAGGAAAAAAATCAACACATAAACAGTTTGATGAGGCTACTGCAATATTAGCTGGAGATGCACTCCAAAGTTGGGGTTTTGAATTAATTTCAAATTCCAGAAACTTTGAAAATATAGATAAAATTTCAAACTTAGTTTTTGAGTTATCAAAAGCTATTGGTTTTTGTGGTATGGTTGGAGGACAACAAGGAGATATAGATTTTAAATACAATGATTTAAGTGAAGATAATATACTTTGGATTCAACAAAAAAAAACAGGATCTCTTTTAGAGTGCTGCGTTACTCTAAGTTCAATAATTTGTAATGCAAAAGATGATCACATAATAAAGCTACAAAATTTCTCTAGAAATTTGGGATTAGCTTTTCAGATAAAAGATGATTTATTAGATTTAAATAGTAATTCAAAAGAGCTTGGTAAGCCTGTTAATCAAGACCAGTTTAACGAGACACCTAACTTTGTAAATTACTATGGTGAAGAAAAGTCAATACAAAAAATGAATGATTGTCTCGAAAAATCAATAGAATGTTTAAATATTTTTGGTAATCACGCAAAAAATCTTGTATTACTAGCAGACTACATAGTTAAAAGAAGCCATTAAAATAATGTCAGACATAAAAAAGAAAAAATTATTTTTAGAAAAAATAAACT
The DNA here is from genome assembly GCA_003210115.1 of SAR116 cluster bacterium AG-426-A06. Classification (GTDB taxonomy): domain Bacteria; phylum Pseudomonadota; class Alphaproteobacteria; order Puniceispirillales; family Marisalimonadaceae; genus TMED54. The sequence continues at coordinate 13,610 of QCNM01000016.1, forward strand.
CTCCTGAAGATTTAAAAAGTCTTAATATTGAGGATTTAAAACTTTTATCTACAGAGTTGAGAGAGGAACTAATAGAGATTGTATCAAAAACTGGTGGCCATTTAGGAGCTGGTTTAGGTGTGGTTGAGTTAACTGTAGCACTTCACTTTGTATTTAATTCCCCAAAAGATAAATTGATTTGGGATGTAGGACATCAAGCTTATCCACATAAAATTTTAACCGGTAGAAGAAAAGATCTTCATACTTTAAGACAAAAAGACGGTATTTCTGGTTTTCTTAAAAGAAGTGAATCAATACATGATCATTTTGGTGCTGGGCATTCCTCAACATCTATTTCTGCTGGATTAGGCATGGCTGTAGCTAGAGACATAAAAAATGAAAAAAATAAAGTTATCGCTGTAATTGGTGATGGAGCTATGAGTGCTGGATTAGCATACGAAGGTATCAACAATGCAGGTATTTTAGATAGTGATATGATTATCATTTTAAATGACAATAGGATGTCTATAGCCCCTGCTGTTGGTGCTTTAAGCAACTATTTGTCTAAAATAGTTTCTAGTGAACCCTTTAATTCAGTTAGAGAAATTGCAAAAAAAATGGTTGAAATTTTCCCTCAACAGATTAGTCAAACAGCAAAAAAAGCTAAGGATATTGCTAGAAATATTTTAACAAAAGACAATACATTCTTTAGCCAAATGGGGATGTTTTATCTAGGCCCTATAGATGGGCACGATGTTGAGACTTTAGTCAAAGTTTTAAAAAATTTAAATAGTGGATCTAGACACGGACCTATTTTACTTCACGTTGTAACTGAAAAAGGAAAAGGGCATCCGTTCTCAAAATTTTCTGATGAAAAATATCATGCAGTTTCAAAATTTAATCTCGTAACTGGAAACTCTATTAAATCATCTTCAAATATACCAACTTATACAGAAGTTTTTGCAGACACTTTGTGTAATATTGCAGAAGATAATGAAAAAATAACAGCAATTACAGCTGCGATGCCATCAGGTACAGGTCTTAATAAATTTAAAGAAAAGTTTAAAAATAGATTTTTTGATGTTGGCATAGCTGAACAACATGCTGTTACATTTGCTGCTGGGCTTGCATCTCAAGGTATACAACCTTTTGTTGCAATATATTCCACTTTTCTTCAAAGAGCTTATGATCAAGTTATTCATGATGTAGTAATACAAAAATTACCTGTAAAATTTATGTTAGATAGAGCAGGTTTAGTTGGTGCAGATGGATCTACTCATGCTGGAGCTTTTGACCTGGCTTATTTACTTTGTTTGCCAAATGTTGTTGTTATGGCCCCGAGCGATGAAAACGAATTAAAAGACATGGTTTATACATCTTCTTTATATAATTCGGGACCAATATTTTGCAGATATCCAAGAGGTGAAGCTACAGGAATGGAAATTTCAAAAAAGCTAGTAAAGCTGCCAATTGGAAAAGGAAGAATAATAAAAGAAGGAACAGATATAGCTATTCTATCTATTGGAACTTTATTAGAAACAGTATTAGAAGTTTCAAAAAAACTTGAATCTGAAGGATATGATGTAACTTTAGCTGACGCTAGATTTGCAAAGCCAATCGATGAAGATCTTTTATTAAATCTTTATAAAAATCATAAAATTTTGTTTATAGTTGAGGAAGGATCTCGAGGTGGATTTTCCTCTCATTGCTTAAATATTATTACTTCAAGTGATTTAATTAATACTAATCATAAAATAATCAGAACTTTAAATTTACCAGATTTATTTCAAGAACATGCCTCTCAAAATGAACAATTGATAGAAGCTAATTTAGATATAAATGGTATATATAATAAGATTAAATTAGATATAGAATCTCAAAAAATTAAATTAAATTTAAAGATCAACAAAGGTTTTAAAAATAACTAAAGTCCGTATTGATAAATTGCTCTTTGATAAAAATCTTGTGAAAAGCAGACAAGAAGCAATTGGACTAATTTTGTCAGGTAACGTATTTATTGATACACAAAGGATTGATAAGCCAGGCACTAAAGTCGAAACAAATTGTAATTTAATTTTAAAACAAAAAGATAAAATGTGGGTTTCACGTGGAGGCTACAAACTAGATAAAGCTATAAATGAATTTGATGTTGATTGTACTGATATTATAGCTATGGATATTGGTTCAAGTACGGGAGGTTTTACGGATGTGTTAATAAAAAAAGGAGCAAAAAAAGTTTATAGCGTGGATGTTGGTTATGGACAATTAGCATGGAATTTAAGGAACAATGCACGCGTAAAGGTTCTAGAAAAAACTAATGCAAGATATTTGGATAGTGATATAATAATTGATAAATTGGATGCGATTGTTTGTGACGTATCATTTATATCTTTAAAAAAAGTTATAAAACCAAATATTAAATTTTTAAAAAATAAAGGCTGGTTAATTAGTTTAATTAAACCACAATTTGAAATTGGGAAAGACCTTTTAGGAAAAGGAGGTGTCGTAAAAAATGTTGAACACCATCAGATGGTTGTGGAAGATATAAGATTTTTTTTTGAAAATGAAATTGAATTAAGTATAAAAGGTGTCATTGACAGTCCAATAAGTGGACCAAAAGGTAATAAAGAATTTCTAATTTATGGTCAAAAGTAGATTGAAAGATGTTTTATTTTAAATTAAAAAAATTAGTTAAAATAGTATTAAATTATTATATATGCTTTAAGAATAATTTAACTATTACATGACAAGTAGATTGAAAGACAATATGATTTTAAAAGATATTTCTTTGACTAGAGGATTAAAAACTATTTTTTCTAGTCTTAACATAGAGTTTTTGTGTCCAGGATTAAACATCATAAAAGGTGAAAACGGATCAGGGAAAACTAGTCTTTTAATGATGATCTCCACTCTATTGCAAGAAGATAGAGGAACAATTATTAGATTTGGTAAATTAAAAAAAAATGATTGGCTAAATGAACATATCTTAATAAAGCAAAATAGTTCTTTAAGTGATGAACTTACCATTGAAGAAAATCTGAAAATTTGGTGCGGCCTCAAAGGATGGGATTTTAACACTGATAAAATTGAAAAAAGTTTAAAAAATTTTGGTATACTTAAATATAAAAACTTTCTTGTCTCCGAATGTTCTTCAGGAATTAAAAAAAAAGCTGAATTATCTAAATTAAATTTTGACGAAAGTTTTAAATTGAAGTGTTGGTTACTTGACGAACCTTTAAATCATTTAGATGAAAATGGTAAGCTTTTTTTAAAAAAAAATTATGGACAAGTTCATAAACATGAATGGAACAATTTTACAAACATCTCATGAAAAAAAAATTAATCATAAAAATTTTAAAATAATCAAACTATAATGATCTATGAAAATTAATTTTAAAAATATTTTAATAGCATTAATCGAAAAAGAATTTAAATCTTATTTACGATCAATAAATAATTTTATAAATATGATCGTTTTTATGATAGCAATCATAATTTTATTTCCATTAACAGTGGGGCCATCAGAAGAAAAACTTACTCTCGTTTCTAATGCAATTGTTTGGATAGCCTTAATAGTATCAATTATTCCAACATTAGATAAAATTTACATTAGTGATTTTAAAAACGGTTGGTTAGAACAATATTATTACTCCCCATTACTATTAGAAATTATAATCTTAATAAAATGTTTTGTATTTTGGTTTTTTTTAATAATTCCTTTAACAATTTTTATTCCAATCTTTTCTATTCTTTTAAACATCCCCTTTCTAATAATTTTTTGGAACATTATTATATTTGCAATTGGCAGTTTAGGATTTTGTTTAATTGGTTCAATATGTTCTTCTTTAACACTTGGTACTAAATCAAATAATCTAATATCCCCTTTGTTGATATTACCTCTTGCAATTCCTATATTTATATTTGGAAATGGAGTTGTTGAAGCAGTGAAGTCTAATTATGACCCGTTACCAAACTTGTATTTATTAATTACAGTTTGTTTAATTTTGCTAATTATTTCACCTTTAATTTCAGCTTATTCAATAAAAATAGCACTAACAAAGTAAAGATAAATGATTAACTATTTAGCCAATCCAAATCGATTTTTAAATTTTATAAAACCTATAGAATTTAGTATAGGAGTTTTTAGTTTCTTATTTATTTTTATTGGTTTATATCTTTCATTGTTTAATAGCCCAGAAGATTATCAACAAGGGGATACTGTTAGGATAATGTATATTCACGTTCCCTTTGCATGGTTTGCATCTTTTCTTTATTTAAGCATAAGTATTGCAAGTATTTTTTTTCTAATATGGAGGCATCCTTTTGCTGATATTATAGCTAGGTCCGCTGCACCTTTGGGCCTTATTTTTTCAATTTTAACAATCTTAACTGGCTCACTTTGGGGCAAACCAATGTGGGGCACATGGTGGGTTTGGGATGCCAGATTAACATCTATGTTAATTTTATGTATATTCTATTTTGCTTACATTGGTATTTCAAATGCGTTTCCAAGAAAAATTGATGGCTCAAAACCTGCAGCAATTCTTGCGATAGTAGGAATGGTTAATCTCCCAATTATTAAATTTTCAGTTGATTGGTGGAATACATTACATCAACCAGCAAGTATTATTAGATTTGATGGTCCTTCAATTAATCAAGAGATGTTGCTTCCACTAGTTATTATGTTGTTAGGATTTTTATTTATGTCAATTTTTATAATTTTAATAAATATTAAAACAAACTTAATATACAAAAAATATCAATCTGAAATACTTAAATTAGGATGACTAGATGTTTGATGTTTTAGATTTTGGAAAATATAATTTATATATTTGGTTGAGTTATTCTATAAGTTTTACGTCAATATTAATTTATTTTATAATTATTAATGCAAGATACAAAAAAGCTTCAAACTTGTTAAAAAGTTTAAAAAACAAAAATTCTAAGTAAAATGAAACCAAAATCTCAAAGATTAATTATTTTATTTTTTTTCATAACTCTTCTTGGTTTATCAACATTTTTGGTTTTAAAATCTTTAGAAGATAATATTGTCTATTTTTATTCTCCAACTGACATAAATAAAAAAATTTTATCTAATGAAATTGATTTATCAAAAAGAATTAGAATTGGTGGCTTAGTAAAGGAAAATAGTATTTTAAAAGAAGGTAAAAAAATATCTTTTAAAATACATGATGGAATAGATGAAATTTTAGTGATCTATAATGGAATATTGCCTGATTTATTTCGTGAAGAACAAGGTATTGTTGCATTAGGTAAAATAGAAAACAAGAACTTTAGTGCGATTGAAATTTTAGCGAAACATGATGAAAATTATATGCCAAAAGAAGTTTCAGATATGTTGAAGAAAAATGGAAAGTGGAAGGGGAAATTGAATTGATTTATGAAATTGGTCATATCAGCATCATAATAGCTAGTTTTTTATCTTTATTATCAACTGGAGTATTTGCTTTTAATTTGATAGGAAAATATTCCTTTTTTTCTACATTGATTAAAAATTTTTCTAAAATTGGTTTTTTCTTTGTTCTAATTTCGTTTTTAATTCTTGAATATGCTTTTATTAATTCTGAGTTTTCATTAGATCTGGTTGTCAATAATTCACATACTACAAAACCTTTAATTTATAAGATTTCAGGATTATGGGGTAATCACGAAGGTTCAATTTTGTTATGGATATTAATTTTATCTTTCTTCACATATTTAATTGCAAAAAGTAAATCTATAAAATCTTCTCAATTTCATATAACCGTATTAGGTATTCAAAATATTATTCTTTTTTTATTCTGTATTTTTTTATTATTCACTTCAAATCCTTTTTCAAGGAATATAGACCCACCATTAGAAGGATTTGGCTTAAACCCTTTATTGCAAGATCCTGGATTAGCCTTTCACCCACCTATGCTATATATTGGATATGTAGGTTTGTCCGTATCATTTTCATTCGCTATTGCAATTCTTTTAAACAAAAAAGTTGAATTTGATTGGTTTAATTATCTTAAACCTTGGACACTTCTAACATGGGCTTTTTTGACTAGTGGCATTGCTTTAGGTAGTTGGTGGGCTTACTATGAATTAGGATGGGGAGGATGGTGGTTTTGGGATCCAGTTGAAAACGCTTCCCTAATGCCGTGGTTGATATCCACTGCATTGATTCATTCAATTACTGTAACACAAAAAAATAACCAATTTTATAATTGGACAGTTTTGTTGGCAATTTTTGGCTTTTCTTTTTCTTTGTTAGGAACGTTTATTGTAAGGTCAGGACTATTAACTTCTGTTCATGCTTTTGCTTCAGATCCAACAAGAGGAGTATTTATCCTGATCATATTAGCTTTATCTACTCTAATACCATTACTAATATATGGATTTAAAAATACTCATCGAATAGATACAAAGTATTTCATATTTTCAAAAGAAACAGGACTTCTTTTAAATAATATATTTTTAATAACTTCAACAATAACAATTCTAATTGGAACATTATACCCTCTCATTTTAGAAACAATTACAGGTTCAAAAATCTCTGTGGGAGCAGCATATTACAATGCAACATTCTCTCCAATAATGATCCCCTTTATAATTATCATGGCTTTCGCTCCATTTCTTGGATGGACAAAGACTCCAAAAAAATCTTTGTTAAGAAATATGTTAATAATATTTACTTTAGCTTTTATTTCTAGCTTCATCATTTTTAAATTTAACACTACCTCTGTTTTTGGAATAATATGTGGTTATTTATCAATTCTTTTATTTTTTTCAGTTGGATTTACTTTTTTTAAAAAATTACAAAATCTTAAAACATTACCTTTAAATTATTATGGTATGTTAGTTGCTCATTTAGGCTTAGCAATTTTTCTATTTGGAGTAACAGGAGAACAATTCTTCAAAAAAGAAAGTTCAAGCCAAATTAAAATAAATGAAGTTATTACTGTTGGAGATTATAGTGTAAAACTTGAAAATGTTAAAAATTTTAAAGTAGATAATTACTTATCTGAAACTGGTTTATTTAAAATCACAAAGGCTGAAAATTTTGTTGGAAAGATAAAATCAGAACAAAGATTTTATCCTGTAGAAAAAACTAAAACAACTGAAGCAGGCATTTTTAATTTTATGTTAAGTGATATTTATATAACTATGGGAGAAGGCAATCTAAATGAGGGTTGGGTAGTAAAAGCATACTTCAACCCTCTAGTAAAATGTCTTTGGTTTGGTGCTTTTATAATGGCTATAGGTGGAATTTTATCTTTATTTTCTAGCGCGAACAGAAAGTACATATAAGTTGAAGATAAACATTTCTAAATTTTTACCTTTGTTAATTGTAACTTTTTTTATGTTAATTTTTGCAATTAACTTAAACATAAGTAAAGAAGATAAAAAAATAGATCAACTTAAATCACCATTAATAAATCAAAATATCCCAAAGAAACCTATAAGACTTTTTCAAAAAAATGAAATTATTGAACTTAAAAATATTTATAGTAATCTGTATGCCATAAATTTTTTTGCTTCATGGTGTCTACCATGTAAAATAGAAGCTCCATCTATAAAATTGTTATCAAAAAAAATACCTGTTTTTGGAGTTGCTTTTAAAGACAGGGAGAAAAATATTTTAGATTTCTTAGAATCTTACGGTAACCCATATGATAAAATTGGTATTGATAAAGATGGATTATTAGGAATTGAATGGGGTGTCTATGGAATTCCTGAAACTTTTATAATTAATAAAAAAGGTCAAATAATTTATAAATATACTGGGCCCTTGGATATTCATGAATTAGAAGAAAATATCTACGGTTTAATAAAAAATGAAAGATAAAAAAATTATTAAAGTATTTATTATATTTTGTTTAGTTTTTTCTACTAGTTTCACCTATCCAAAAATTTCTCAAAGTAATGAACAAAATATAGAAAAGAGATTAAATGAAATTTCAAATAATGTAAGATGTTTGGTTTGTAGAAATCAAAGCATTTATGATTCAAATTCTGATTTTGCAAATGATGTAAAAAAAATAATCCGGATACATCTAAAAGACAACAAATCAGATCAATTTATTTATAAATTTTTGAAGTCAAAATATGGTGAATATATACTTTTCAAGCCACCCTTACAAATAAATACCCTAGTATTATGGATTCTTCCTTTTTTACTAATTATTAGTGGACTTATATTTTTTACTTTTAAATTTTTAAAATTTAAAAAAAATGATTAATTATCTTTTTATTTTAATTTTTATAGGATTAATTTTTTTGATTATTTTACAAAAATTAATAGAAACAAATGAAATTAAAAAGTTTAAAAAAATAAATTTTCTTTTAGTTTATTTATCCTTATTTATACTTTCATATATTTCAATTTCAATCACTTACTATTTTTTAGGCTCTCCAAATATATCAAAATCCATGCTCTTAGAAATTAAAGAAAAAAAACAACTTGTTAAAAAAGAGCAAAAGCAAAGAATAGAAAAAACTAAAAATGACTTAAAGATAATAGATGAAATGTTGAGAACCGATCCACAGAACTTAAATTTGTTATTAGCAAAAGCATCAATGGCAGCCATTATTCAAGACCTTGAAACAGAGATAGAAACTTTAAAGAAAATTATTAAAATTAATCCTATAACGAATGTTAAATCTTTACTAGCGCAAGCATATTTAAGAAAGAATGATGGAATTGTAAACGAATTTGTAAAAAAAATGATTGATGAAGTTTTATTAGAGAACCCTAATGATCCAGGTGCAAATTTTATTTTAGCTAAATATTTAAATCAAAATGGAAACCAAAATAAGTCTAAAAATTTACTTTTAAAAGTTCTTAAAACTCTTGATGATAAAGGCCCATGGCATCAAATCTATAAAGATGAATTAAGTATTAAATAATTTATTCTTGTTGATATTTTTTTATTATTGGAATTGAAAATAATCCAAATACTACTGACAAAACAGGTATACCAAAAGCCTTAAAAGAAACCCAATCATCTGTACTTAAATTTCTCCATGCGATTTCATTTGCTATTGCCATTACAATAAACATTCCGATCCATAACCAAGTCAGTTTATTCCAACCTATCGTATCCAGTTTAATCGAAGACCTCATTACTACAGATAAAAAGTTTTTTCCTAAAAATTGTCCAAATAATAATATTAAAGCAATAATTAAGGAAACTACGGTTGGTTTAATTTTGATAAAAAAATCATTATCAAAAAATAATGTAAGGCCACCAAACAAAACAACTGCCAAACAGCCAAATGCTGCTAACATCGGAATATTTTTGAAAAAATACCAAGATATAATTAATGCTATTATAGTGCTTATAACAAGAACAGCTGTTCCAGCGAAAATACCATAGAAATAGTTAACACCAAAAAATAAAAGCAATGGTCCCATTTCCAATAAGGATCTATATGACTCTTTTTTTTCCATTTATTTCTCCATTAATTTTATTATGCAGCTTGTCTAAGAGAGATCATTTTTTCTATCTTATCCGTAGCAAACCTTAATTTATCGCCTTTTAATTTAAAAGAACTTTTCTCTAAAATATTATTTCTCCATTCACTAGAACAATACATATTATTATATAAACCCAAAATATGCCTTGTTATTAAATGATCATTATTATCAAACAAAAATTGATCTATATAATTAGCAACTTTAAATGCAACCATTCGTCTAGATACATTTTCTCCATTTGAAGCTCCGTATATTAATTTATCAGCAAAACTTAAAATATAAGGATTTTTGTAAGCTTCTCTTCCCATCATAAAGCCATCTAAATTTAAATCACGAGTATGTTTAATTCCAGCCTTTAATGAAACAATTCCACCGTTCAAGATAATAATTAAATCATTGTTGTCTTTTTTTAATTTTTCAACTCTTTGATAATCTAAAGGTGGTATTTCTCTATTTTGTTTTGGACTTAAACCTCCTAATATGGCTTTCCTAGCATGTATTATAAATTTTTTTACCCCCGCGTTGGAAGTGATGGACACAAACCTATCAAGATCCAGAGATGACATGTCATCAATTCCAATTCTACACTTAATTGATACCTTTAGGTTTGAATTATATTTTATTGATTTCACACAATCTGATACTATTTGTGGACTTGCCATCAAACAGGCTCCAAAGTTACCTGACTTCACTCTGTTTGAAGGACAACCTATATTTAAATTGATCTCAGTATATCCATATTTTTCTACAATCTTAGCAACTTTACCGAATTTTTTAGGATCATTCCCCCCAACTTGAATTACAGTTGAATTGTCAAAGCAGTTTGAAGACAAAAGTTTGTGTTGAGGTCCATATAATATTGCATCAACAGAAATCATCTCAGTAAATAGAATTGCTTTTTTAGTTAAAATTCTATGGAAATATCTACAATGTTGATCAGTCCATTTCATCATTGGGGCAATAGAGAATGTCATTTTATTAAATAACCTAATTTATTTTTTTACCAAATTTATTAACAGCATCTGAAGATAACTTTAATCCTAAGCCTGGTTCTTTATTCATATATAAAATACCATTTTCAATTTTTGGAGGATTTTCAAAAAGTTCAGCTTGAAGAGGATCTCTTTCTGGGTCTGTAAAAGATTCAACGATCAAACCTGATGGACTAGCTGCTACAATATGAGCATGAATAAAACAATCATGGTGTGGTGCTATATCTACGTGATTTAATTCACATAAGGCCGACAATTTTTTTCCACCACTAAACCCACCAAACATAGTACAGTCAAATTGCAAAATCTGAATTGCTTGTTCTTCTAAAATTGATCTACATCCATAAATTGTTATTTCACTCTCACCACCAGATAGTGGAATATCAGTTTGTTGAGATAATAGTTTTAATTCACGTCTATCATCTGACCATCTGACAGGTTCTTCGAGCCATCTCGGATTTAATGATTTTAATTCCTTTGCACCTGTAATTGCTGTTTTTAAATCCCAAGCTCTATTAACATCAACCATCAGATCATTGTCTTCTCCAATGATTTCCCTAACAATCGCCATTCTTTCCATATCTTCTTTTAAAGATAAACCTCCTATTTTACCTTTGAAACCTTTATGCCCTTGTTCAACTAGCATCTTTATTTCATCTCTTAACTCTATATTATCTTTTCCATCTCTATAATAGGCACAGGTTACGTAGCAAGGCACTTGATCTCTATATCCACCAAACAATTTATAAAGAGGAAGATTTGAAAATTTTCCTATTATGTCCCAACATGCTATATCTATAGCAGCAGATATTCTTATTAAAGTCTCTTTACTCCATTTTTTTTCAAAAGATAATTTTCTTGCTGTCATACCAAAAATTTTATCGTAAATTTTCTCCGGTGAAGTTGCATCCATTCCAATAATTTGTTCTAAAAACCCTGATTTTATTGTATTTATAATCGGATATATATCAGCATAAACAGTGCATATACCAAAGCCTTCAATGCCTTCCTTTGTTTTGACTTTAACCAACAACTCATTTGCTGTTGGAACGATAAAATGACTTACCCAGTGCGGTCTTGATTCATCTGGCCCTGTTAAAACAAATGCTTCTATATTATCAATTATCTGTTTCATAAAATCACTTTCTAAATATAATAATTATTAAAAGTTTTTATTTGTAAAATGTATATAGACTTCGTCCTTTTTAATTTGTAAGAGAGAATTATGGAAAAAACAATTAGAAATATGATTAATCAACAAAATGATGATCTAATTTTTCTTACATCTGAAAAAAATGAAAAACTCTCTTACGGAGAATTTAAAATTTTTAACGAAAAAATATCGCGTCAGTTAGCTGCTACAAATATAATAAATACCGACAGGGCTGCAATTGTTTTACCAAATGGACCTCTGATGGCAAGTTCTTTTTTGAGCATCTCAAGCTATATGTCTGCAGCACCTTTAAACCCTTTATATAAACAGGAAGAATTTGAATTTTATCTTGACGACCTCAAACCTAAATTTCTCTTGGTTGAACCAAATTCAAAAAGTTTAGCTGTAATTGCCGCCAAAAATTTAAATATACCTGTTTTTGAAATGAAAATTTCTGATAATCAACCCCTAGGAACGTTTGAATTATTTGATAAAGAAACTGATTATAAAAATCCAAACGATTATGATGAGGCTTTAGTTCTACACACATCAGGAACTACATCAAGACCTAAAATAGTTCCGTTATCAAATTTAAATATTTTTACATCTGCAGTAAATATTTCAAAAAGTTTAAAATTAACAACCGATGATCACTGTCTAAATATAATGCCCTTGTTTCATATACATGGATTAATTGCTGTCTTAAGTGCCTCGGCAAAAGTTGGTGCATCTATTTGTGCAAGTAATGGTTTTAATGCCCTTAAATTTCTAGACTTAGCTGAAACACAAAATATTACTTGGTATTCCGGAGTACCCACAATGCATCAAGCAATTTTACTTAGGGCTCAAAAAAATTCAGATAAAGCAAAAAAGCTTAATTTACGCTTTATTAGATCATCATCTGCATCACTACCACCTGCTATCTTTGAACAATTAAATGATATATTTGAAACACCTGTAATAGAAGCTTATGGTATGACTGAAGCAACTCATCAGATGGCATCAAATCCACTGCCTCCTGCTATTCAAAAACCTGGCTTAGTTGGAATGCCAGCAGGTCCAGAAATTTGTATTATGAATGATAAAAATGAAAAATTACCCGAAGGTGAAATTGGTGAAATATGTATTAAAGGGGATAATGTTACTAATGGATATGAAAATAATCCTGAAGCTAACAAACAATCATTTGTAAATGATTGGTTTAGGACTGGTGATGAAGGTTTTTTTGACGAAGATGGTTATCTTAAAATTTCTGGCAGATTAAAAGAGATAATCAACAAAGGTGGTGAAAAAATATCTCCTTTAGAAATTGATAATATCTTAATGGATTTTCCACCAATTGATCAGGCGTTATGCTTTGGATATAAAGATAAAATGCTTGGAGAAGATATTGCTGTAGTAATAAAACTTAAAGAAAATAAAAGTTGTACGGAAGATGATATTAAATCCTATGCAAATAAAAGATTAACCAAATTTAAAATTCCAAAAAAAATATTTATTGTTGAAAATATTCCTAAAGGTGCAACAGGGAAATTACAAAGAATTGGATTAGCCAAAAAATTTGGACTAGAATAATTTATGAAAAAAATATGTATATTTGGCGCTGGAGCTATCGGTGGTTATTTAGCTTGTTCATTAAAAAACACAAATAATAAAATTTCAATAGTTGCCAGAGGTCAACATAAAGAAATCATTGAAAAAAAAGGGTTAACTCTAATTAAAGATGAAACCAAAAGATCGTTTCATTTTGATATATCTGAAAATGCCAGTGACCTTGGAAAACAAGATTATATTTTTATAAGTGTTAAAGCTCAATCTATACCACTTATATTAGATAACTTGTCTCCTATACTTGATGAAAATACAACTATTATATCCGCTGTCAATGGACTTCCTTGGTGGTATTTTCACGAAGCAAAAACTCAAACTAAATTGGATAATACACATTTAGAAAGTGTAGACCCAAAAGGAAAAATTTGGAAAACCTTGAATCCAAAAAGTGCCATTGGTTGTGTAGTTTACCCAGCTTGTGAAATTTTAGAACCTGGTATTATTAAATATACTGAAGGCGATAGATTTTCACTTGGTGAACCTAATGGAATGATTTCCGAAAGGTTAAGAGAAATATCAAGAATTTTAATTGATGGTGGATTAAAAGCACCACAAAAGAAAAACTTAAGAGATGAAATTTG
>QCNM01000017.1 GCA_003210115.1 SAR116 cluster bacterium AG-426-A06
ATAGTATAGTTGAGAACTAACGGTGAATTCATTGATCAAACAATTTTATAATGAAAATATTGATTTAAATAACTCTTATATAAAAAATAAAAGTTCTGCCATTTTTCCAATTTTTATCTCTTCAGAAGTCTATAATTTCTTAACATTTTTTAGTTATTGGAAAGATAGACATAAATCGAATGTAATAATGCAACTAACATTAAGAAAAAGTAGTGGACAAATTGAAAGTGTAAAAGAGTTTAATATTACCAAATCTTCAGTTGAAAAAATTTCAATTAATGAGCTTTTCAATTTAAAAAGTAAATTATTTAAAAGGGGATTTTTTTACTCCTTGGAAGTAGAGATTTTTTCTAAAAGCAAACCCAAAATTCCAATTCCTGCAATTTCAATAATGTATCAAAGCGATAGTGATCAATCGATCGTACACGCAGCAACGAGAATTATTGATAAAAATGAAGGAACTGATGATATTTTATTTAAATTGCCACAGACAGGTTTCGAAGTATTTAAATTAAAAAAAATAACAAATTATATAATTTTTATTGGAGGATATCAGAAAAAATATACTCTTAAAATTGACTTAATGCACGATGAAAAAAAACTAATAAATAAAAAAATCATTCTTCAACAAAATCATCCAAAACAATTGCATTTAGTAAAACTTGACGACTTATTTAATCTAAAAAAAAATTTGAAAGTTTCCATTAAGGTTAAAAAGTGTGATGTTTTTCCTAGGTTTTTTGCAGGAAATTTTCTAAGTAAATCAATTCCTACTGTTACTCATACTTTTGCTGATAACTCAATAATACAACAACGTAAGAACAGGATTGCATTTAAGAAAACACATTTAAGCAATTTTTCTTCGAATAAATACTATGACACTGTATTTATGATACCTGTAATAAATTCAAAAAATGTTAAAACTGAGTTATCAAGCTATTCAAATAATTATCTTGATAATTCTAATTTAATAATTGAGTTATTTGACTCAAAAAATAATTTGATAGATAAGCAAACAAATGATTTATGGTTAAAAAGGATGAAAATGAGTTCGTGTATAAACTTAACCAATTGGTGTGCAAAAAATTTTAATTTGAAAGATGATTTTTTATTTATAAAGTTCGCACTTTTTTCTAACAATGGCTTTTTTCATAAAAGACATAAGTTTGGCTTAAATATTTATAACAATAGACACATGGAAAAAGGTTGTAATATTTGTTTTGGCCCTTCTTCTTTGTATGAAGATAAAGTAAAACATCAAAAATTTTCAACGAAATGGGGACCAGTAGGAGGCAAAGAAAATTTCATTTTCACTATCCATAATGTTTCGTTTCATAAAATACAAGAAAATTGTAAAAATAAATTTGAAATATCATTTTATAATTCATTTAATGAAAAAATTTTTAAAACTATTAATCTAAAACCAAATGATAGTTTTTTAATTAGTGTTGATAAAGACACAGAACTAAAAAAATTTCTTAGAGGTGAATTAGGTTATGTCTACATAAAAAGCGATACTTGGTGTCAAGATTCATTTTTCTTTTCTCTTAAAGGAAATTATATTGCTGGAGATCATTCTTTTTGAGGTAATGTAATATGGCATATGAATCAAATATTGGAATATTAGCTACAGAAGATAATCCATTTATATCAAAATATCTTTTTCATCTTTACTTAAAAAATTTTGAAAAAGTATATATAATTTATGATAATACCCCTTTATATTCCTCAAAAAATGAAAATATTTTTTTTAGTAGATATGGTAAATTTACAAGTGAAGTTAAGTCTTTTATAGATAAACACTATAATTACAATAAATCTATTTTAAATAAAAATATCTTTTGTAACCACAATAGCGAAAAGATTATAAATGTTTGTAAAAAAAATAAAATTGCTTGTTTATTAAATGCTGGAACTCCAAGGAAGTTAAGTAAAGAAATTATTTCAGCTACTAAACTAGGTATAATTAACGTACATCCAGGTTTATTGCCAAAATACAGAGGGGCTAATTGTGTAGAATGGGCTATACTTAATAAAGATAAAATTGGTTTAACCGCTCATTTAATGAATGAATTCTATGACTCGGGCCCAATTATTCTTACAAAAACGTATAATTTTGATCATGAGCATGATTATAAAAGCATTCGACAAAGAATTCTTGTAGACACCTCAGAAGTAGGTGTTACAGCTCTTGAAAAAGTTTTGATTAATAATGGCAAAAAGAATTTTTTTCCGCTTCAAAAAGAAAATGAAGCTAATTTTTGGCATCCAATGTCTCAAAACCAATTTATAAAAATGAAGAAAATATTATTCAAAAAAAAATCTAAAACAATTAATGTGTGTTTGAAAAAATTAAATATCAAAGATGTTTCTGAAAGATATGTCTCCTGGTTTAAAAACAAAAAAGTGATGAAATACTCTTTAAATCAATTCCAAACTATAACTATGGAAAGTGAAAAGAATTACGTTAGAGCAAAAAAACAAAATGACTCCTCTCATTTATTTGGAATATACTTTAAATCAAAGCATATAGGTAATGCATTAATTGAAGTGATAAAACCAAATTACTCTGCTTCAGTTAGTTATTTAATTGGAGAAACTAATTTATGGAATAAAGGAATTGGTACTAAATGTTTAGAGTTAGCATGCAAATTTGCAAAAAAAAAAATTAAAATTAAAGTAATTTTTGCTGGAATAGCAGAGAGTAATTTGAATTCAAAAAAAATTCTTTTAAAAAATAATTTCTTCTTCCATGATTTTTCTAAAAATTATTTGGCACTCAATAAAAAGAAAGAAAATGTGCTACATTATGTCAAATTTTTGTGAAGACTTATGAATGTACTTGCTGTAACTGCACATCCTGACGATGCTGAAATATTTATGTACGGATTACTATCAATATTTAAAAAAAAACAAAATAATATTGATGTAATTATTGCTACTGACGGTTCTGCTGGAGGTGCTCAAAAAGGTCAGGCTTTAGCAAAAACAAGAGCAAATGAATCGATAAAAGGATTAAATAAATTGACAAAACCAATATTTCTAAATCATCCAGATGGAAGATTATTTGATGATGCAAATATATTTGATAGCTTAAGTGATTGTGTAGAAAAAATAAATCCTGATGTTGTTATTACCCATAGTCCTTATGACTATCATACAGACCATAGGACATTATCTAAATTAACTGTAGAGATAATTGATTTTCGTTGTCCAATATTATTTTGTGACACGTTAATGGGTTTAAATTTCACACCAGAATTTTTTATTGATGTCACATCTGAATTTGAAGAGAAAAGAAAAGCTATACTTAATCATAAATCACAAAATCCTACTAGATTTGTGAATGCTATAGAAATTAATAATAAATTTAGAGCTGCTCAATGTAACGCCCCACTTGGAAAATATGCTGAAGCTTACAAAACTCACAAAAGCTTTCCATATTTTAATGTGTCTAAAATTATTCCAAATCTAATGACAATAAAGCCTTTTAATGTTGTATATAAAAATAACAACAGTTTAATCTAGTATATTTCACCTAGAACAACTGGTCTGCAAACCCCTGTAGTCGTTGGGAAAGAACCTTCTAAGTTTTGAAGCTTTCTAACTGCAAGATATGCTATCATCTCGGATTCAGCATATTCTGAATTTATCCCAATTTCGTCAGAAGAAATTAACTTAGAAAAACTCTTGCTTTTTAAGTTATTAAATAAGCAGAGATTTTTGACACCACCGCCCATTATGACAATTAAAGATGGTTTTTCAGGTAAAATAGTCAGAGATTTTAAAATTGTTTGAACAGTTATCTCATTCAAAGTTGCCAAAGCATCATTAATATTTAATGAGGTAAAATCTTCATTTAATAAAAAATCACTAAATGTAAATTTATCTAATGACTTTGGATATGAATTAGAAAAGAATTCATTTTTACAAAATTGAAGAACTAGGTTTTTATTGACTTTTCCTTTAGAAGCAAAATCTCCGTTTTTATCAAAAGATATGTTTAAGTTTTTATTGCAGTATATATCCATCAATCCATTACCAGGTCCTGTATCAAAACCTATTAAACAAGACCCATCATAATAAGTAAGATTTGCGACTCCTCCTATATTTATGAAACAACATGGAATTGGTAATTTAAATTTATCAATTAAAAATTTATGGTAAATAGGAGAAATTGGAGCTCCTTCTCCTCCATTTTTAATATCGTTTCTCCTAAAATTTGATATCACATCTATGTTAAATTTCTTTTTTATCAATTCAGGGATGCCTACTTGGATTGATATTTTTTTCTTAGAGTTATGATAAATAGTTTGCCCATGAAATCCAATAACTGATGGTTTTAAATTTGTTTTAGATATTAAATCATCAATAACTCTTATATGCTCAATCGTGACATTATTATACAAACTGTTTCTTTTAAGACTTTTTTCTTCCACTAAGTGATAATTATTAATAAAGTACTTTAAGTTTTGAACTGTTTTTTTTCTATATTTTAAACTAGATTTCGTTATCACATTAAAATAATTTTCTCCATTGGTCTCAGCCAAAACTCCATCGATTTTATCCATACTAGTTCCTGACATAAGTCCAATTGAGTAATGTAAATTTTTTAAAAGATTTTTAGGCATCGATTATAAATTTATGTATAATTATTATATGAATACAGAAAGTTTTCCACCGAAGGATAAGCTTATAGACAAATTGAGTTTAATCAAATCAATTTCAATAATATTAGAAGATCAAAAAAAAATATTTAACTTAATAAATAATGAAAAAAATAAACTAAAAAAAATTATTACCTTAGCTTATGAAAAACTAAAAAAAAGTAAAGATGGACGAATAATTTACGTGGGAGCAGGAACTTCTGCGAGAATTTCAGTTCAAGATGGATCAGAATTAAACCCAACTTTTAATTGGCCTCATTCCCGAATAGAATATGTCATAGCAGGAGGATTAAAAGCTTTAGTAAGAGCACAAGAAGGAGCTGAAGATAATATTAAAGAAGCTAATTTATTTATTAAAAATTTAAAAGTAAATGAAAATGACGTGTTAATAGCAACCTCTGCAAGTGGGCAAACCCCGTTTACAATTGAAGCCATTAAAGAAGCTTCAAAATGCAATGCATTGACTGTTGCCATAGTTAACAACAAAAATACTGAGTTAGAAAAATATGCTAAGATTAGTTTAGTAATTGAAACTGGATATGAGTTAGTGGCAGGATCCACTAGATTAAAAGCAGGAACTGTACAAAAAATTTGTTTAAACTTAATCTCTACTCTTTTAATGACTAAGTTTGGTAAAGTTAAAAATGGGTTAATGAGTGACTTAAAACCAACAAACAAAAAATTACTTAAAAGACTCAAGTTAATAAAAAAACATAAAAACTTTCAAATCTAAATCATTTAAATTTTAAAAAAAATCTTTGATTAATTATCCTTCACAGTTTAAGAACTTTAGTGTATATAACTATGATGTAAAAAAATGAATATCACATTTTATGGACATAACTGTTTCGTTTTATCAAGTAAAAAAACTTGTTTGATTATTGATCCTTGGTTTTCTAACGAGGGTGCTTTTTTCGGCAGTTGGTTTCAATGGCCTGTAAATCACCAATTGTTAAATACACTCGTAAAAGAAATAGAAGGTAAAAAGGTTTTTCTATATATATCACATGAACATCAAGACCACTTTGACATTAAAACCTTAAAAAAAATAAAGCCACTTATATATAAAAGCATAATCCCAAGCTATTTTGACAAATATTTAAAAAATCAGATTGAAAAAATAGGTTATCCAGTTGTGGAACTGAAAGATTCTGAAGCACATTTTTTTACTTCAAATGATTTCATACAAGTATTTACAATTGATACTGGAGTAAATCATGACAGCATGGCATTAGTAAAAATAAATAATAAGACATTTCTAAACCAAAATGACTGTAAAATATTTGACCGCTTGAGTTATTTTTCAAGTAAACAAATTAATTATTATGCTGTCCAATTTAGCGGTGCTACCTGGCATCCTATTTGTTACGAAATAGACAAAAAGAAAAAAATTAAAATTTCAAAACAAAAGGTTAATTCAAAATTAATTGCAATTAAAAACGCGCTAAAAATACTGCAGCCTGAATTTTATTTCCCTTCTGCAGGACCAGCCATATTTCCTTTTTTAAAACAAAACTTTTCATTAGGAAATGATAATATATTTATTCACCAAACTGAATTAGACATGCTTCTAAGTAAACAAAATATTAAATTAACTTACTTAAAGCCTGGTGAAAAATTTAATTCTCAAAAAAAAACAAAACCAATTCCGGCCCCAACCAAATCTCAGCTTCAAATAATAAAATCTAGTTTAAAGTGTAAATATCTGATTGATAAAAACTTACTCGACATAAAGTTGTTAGAAAACGCGATCAAGTATCGTTTGAATGAAATCAAAGGTTTAATTTTTGAATCTTGTCCTATTTTAATATTTAAATGGGGTTTTAAAGGTTTAGAGATAAACCTTAATACAAAACAGGTAAGTAGAGCCAATTTCAAAAATTATAATTATCCGAATAAGTTTGTTGAGATTTCAGGTTCAAAAAAATATTTTAGTTTAATGGCGAATCCTAAATATAGATGGCAGGATATTTACTTAAGCTTTAGGGCTAAAGTTAGAAGAGAGCCTGATATTTTTAATACTTTTATAAATATTTTTTTATTTTCGGATATTTCTAACATAAGAAAAGGATTTGAAACAACATTGAACATTGATAATGAGAAAATTATCATAATAAACCCTAATAATGGTAAGAATTATGAGATTAATAGGTATTGCCCACATAATGGAGCTGACTTAAAAAATGCAAGATTTGATAATAAAGGGAACTTGATATGCCCTAGACATAGTTGGCTTTTTGATCTGGACAAAAAGGGGGTGTGTTTATCTTCAAATGTTACCATAAATGCTAGAGAAATTGAAAATTCAATAACATTATGTGAAAGTGTAAATATACATTTAACAAAAAATGTGAGTGATTAATAAAATTAAGAGGTTAAAAAATATTTAATAATGTAGAAAATATAATCTCTTATTTTATCGGTTTAGATAGAATTAAAAAAAAATTTATAATAATTTCAATTGATTTTCTAATTATACTTTTATCTATCTGGTTGTCATACTGTATTAGGTTAGGTGAAATATATATCTTAGATTTATTAGATTTATATCATTTCATTTTAATTGGAATATTGGGCTCAACAATTTTGTGGATAAATAATATTTATAATGTTCTGTTAAGGTTTATAGACCAAAAACAATTTTTCAATCTTTTTTTTTCTGCCTTTTTAATATCTTCTATATCAGTAGTTTTACTTGGTTATACATTACCACAAATATTTAAAGTTGAATTTCTTTTCCCAAGATCAATTCCTTTTATTTTTTTTGGTACATTATTCATTTCATTAACAAGTTTTAGATTTATAGCTCAATATATTCTAAATTTCTCAAAAACTCATAACAAAAATAAAACTAATGTTTTAATATTTGGAGCAAACAAACATGGGTATAATCTCTATAATTCAATTTCTAAGAATAATAACTTAAATATACTAGGATTTATTGATAACGATACCGCTTTACAAAAAACACTTTTAAATAATAAAAGAGTTTTAGGAAATATTAACTATGCGATAGAACTCAAAAAAAAATATGACAATTTAACTGTTTATATGAATGATCCTTCAATCTCTAAAAAAGAAAAAATAGATATTTTTTTAAAACTAGACAAATCAAAAATAAATTTAAGATCTTTTCCATCTTTACCTGAAATTTCATCCAATGGTGAACAAAATTATCTTTTGAGTGATCTTCCTATTGATATATTAATTGGTAGAAAAGAAAAAAAACTAGATGTACAAGTTAATAAATTATGTATAACCAATAAAAATGTTTTAATATCTGGCGCCGGAGGGTCAATTGGTTCTGAATTGTCTAAACAAGTATTAAGTTTATCTCCAAAAAATCTGATTTTATTAGATAATTCGGAGTTTAATCTATTTTCTTTGAAAAAAGATATTAACAAAATTATTGATTTAAAGAAGTTAAGCCTGAAAATAAATTTCATATTAGGTTCTATAAATCACTTAGACTTGATGAATAAAGTTTTTAAAGCAAGCAAAATTCATACTATTTTTCACGCAGCAGCATATAAACATGTTGATTTAGTTGAAAAAAACATAATTTCAGCAATCAATAATAATATTTTTGGCACTTATAATATGGTAAATTTTGCTAATAAATATAACGTTAAAAACTTTATTTTAATTTCTACTGATAAAGCAGTAAAACCAACAAATATGATGGGTAAAACAAAAAGAGTTTCGGAACTTATAGTAAAGTCATTAGCTCATACTTTTAAAGATGATAAGAAATTTTCAATTGTTAGATTTGGAAATGTTTTTGAATCATCTGGTTCAGTGATTCAAATATTCAAACAACAAATAGCTAATAAAGGACCTATAACCATTACTGATAAAAATGTAACTCGATACTTTATGACACTTAAAGAAGCTGCCCAACTTGTAATTGAGGCATCTTCTTTAAGAAAAAATGGAAATGTATTTATATTAGATATGGGAAAACCAATCAAAATTTTTGAGTTAGCTCAAAAATTAATTAGATTTTACGGTTTTAATGTTAGAAGAACAAATCAAACCAATTATAATAATAATGATATTGAAATTAAATTTATTGGTTTAAAAAAAGGAGAAAAACTCCATGAAGAATTATCTTACAATAGTAACTTACAAAAAAGTGATAGACCAAAGATATTAATTGCAAATGAAAAAATATTGGATTGGAACACAATGCAAAGACAACTGAAAAAATTGAAATATTTTTTAAATAAAAGTGAAATAAGTAAAATTTCAAATCATATAAATAAAATAGTTGAAATTGTAAATTAAATGAAAAGCAAATTTTTTAAAATTGGGGTAGTTGGTCTTGGATATGTTGGACTACCCCTTGCCTGTGAGCTAAGTGATAAATACATAACATTTGGATTTGATGTTAATAAAAAAAGAATTGAACAGCTAAAAGTGGGTTTTGACGTAAACTCAGAAATAACTAAAAAAGAAATTATAAAACCAAAACTATTTCTCACAGATATAATTCAGGAACTCAAGGATTGTAATATTTATATAATAGCTGTTCCAACTCCAATTTATAAAAATAAACATCCTAACCTGACAATGCTAAAAAAAGCTTGTAATTTAGTTGGTAAGTATCTTAGGCCTAATGACATTGTTATTTTTGAATCAACAGTTTACCCTGGAACAACTGAGGAATTTTGTATTCCAATCTTGGAAAACAGTTCAAATCTTTTGTGTAAAACAAATCACAAATCGAGTAACAACACATTTGGATGTGGTTATAGCCCTGAAAGAGTTAATCCAGGTGATAAAAATAAGAAAATAACTAATATAATGAAAATTACATCAGGCCATGATAAAACCACATCTAGAATTGTAGATGAACTTTATAAGTCAGTTATTAAAGCAGGAACCTTTAATGTAGAAACAATCAAAATTGCAGAAGCTGCTAAAATAATAGAAAATACCCAACGAGATATTAACATAGCTTTAATTAACGAATTTTCAAAAGTTTTAAATAAAATGGGTATTAATTCAAACGATGTGTTAAATGCTGCAAAAACAAAATGGAATTTTCTTGATTTTCAACCAGGCCTTGTTGGAGGACATTGTATAGGGGTAGACCCATATTATTTAGCATATAAGGCAAAAAAACTTGGAATATCTCCAAATCTAATCCTCGAAGGCAGAAATATTAATGAACAAATGTATAAATACATTGCAATTAGATTTAAAAAAGGAGTTGAGAAAAAAGGTATAAAATTTAAAGATTGCAGAATTATAATTTTTGGTTTTACATTTAAAGAAAATTGCAAAGATGTTCGTAATACTGGTGTTTTAAACTTATTCAACCAATTAAAAAAAATGGGTGCTAGACCTGAAATTTATGACCCTTTTGCAGAAATATCATCAGATAAAATTTATCAAAAAATAAAATTTATTCAAGATTTGAAATCTAATTACTACGATGGTGGTATTTTGGCAGTTAAACATAATTGCTTTTTGAATAAAGGTAAATTAGAAGATATAAAAAATTGCCTTAAATCGAAAAACTTTATTTTTGATTTAAAGAATTTTTTTCCTAAAGAGTATGTTGATGACCAACTTTAATACGAGAGTTTTATTATGAAATCTATACTAGTTACAGGCGCAGGCGGATTTATTGGATCACATCTTGTTGAACAACTGATTGAAAACGGATTTAAAGTTAAAGCTTTGATTGAATATAACTCCTTTAATCATCATGGGTGGTTGGAAAAAAGCAAATATAAAAATGATTGTGAGATTATTTTTGGAGATATAAGAGACAAATATTTTTGTACTAATTTAACTAAAAATGTGGAGAAAATATTTAATTTAGCTGCCCTAATAAGTATACCTTATTCATATGTTTCTCCAAACAGTTATTTTCAGACTAATGCAATTGGTGTATTGAACCTTTGCGAAGCTTCATTAGAAAATAATGTTGATGAACTAATTCAGATGTCTACAAGTGAAGTTTATGGTTCTGCACAATATTCACCTATTGACGAAAATCATCCGACAGTTACTCAAAGTCCTTATAGCGCTAGCAAACTTTCAGCAGAAGCCATAGCAAATAGCTTTAACTTAAGTTTTGGATTGAATATTAAAATTGCCAGAGTTTTTAATACTTTTGGGCCTAGACAGTCTACTAGAGCAATTATCCCTGTAATTATAAGTCAATTACTTAGCAAAAGTGATAAGATAAAAATTGGTTCATTAGATCCTACAAGAGATTTAAATTATGTTTCAGATTCTTGTTCTGCGCTAATAGCTCTTGCAAATGCAAAAATTAATAAAGAAAAAATTTTTAACATTGGTTCTAATAAAAGCATAAGTATTAAAAACTTAGCTGAAAAAATTATGGAATTAACTAATATAAAAAAAGAAATCATAACTGATAAAAAGAGAATTAGGCCAATAAACTCTGAAGTCAATAATTTACAATGTGATAACAACTTATTTAAATCTTTAACTAATTTTACTCCTCAAGTTTCTTTATCTGACGGATTATTAAAAACAATAAACTGGTTCTCTTCTAAAATTAAGTATGATAATTTCGACACTAATTATAATATATAAAAATAAGTAAATTAATGAAAAGAATTGCTATAAATGCACTTTCAGCAAGAAGTGGGGGTGGGCAGACATATATTTGGAATTTATTTTTACATTTACCTAAAGAAATAGATTTTAAAATATTTCTATTTATATCTCCAAGTAAAAAAATGTCCTTTTTAAACAAGAGAAATGATATAAAACTTATCTATGTTAAAGATAGAGGTCCTCTATTTAGAATAATATGGGAAAACACAATTTTGCCTTTTTATTTATTATATAACAAAATTGATTTAATTTTTTTTCCAGGCGGTACAGTCCCTATAATAAATATTAAAAATATTAAATTAGTTACAATGTTTAGGAATATGATTCCTTTTGATAAAAAAGAACTCTCTAAATACGAATTTAGTCTATCGTATATTAGGAATATTTTACTTTCTTTTATTTTAAAAAAAAGTATGAAAAAAGCTGATTCTGTTATTTTTATATCAAAGTTTGGAATGCGCTTTATAAAAAGTGTAACAAAAAATAAAATTAAAAAATGTGAATTAATCTATCATGGTGTTTCTGAATATCTTAAAAAGATAAAAAATGATGAAATTAATATAAAAAACTTTAATAATTATATTTTTTATCCCTCAATGATTCATTATTACAAAAATCAAATAGAGGTTTTTAAAGCATATGAAAATTTTATTAGAGAATTTCCTAGAGGACCTGATTTAATATTTGCTGGGAAAGGAGATGATAATTATTTGAGAAAATTAAAATTTATCGTAAATAATTCTAAAATCTCTGATAAAGTCTTTATATTAGAAAACGTTCCATTTAAATCAATGCCTGTTTTTTATAGAAACGCAAGCTTTATAGTATTTGCGTCAATGTCGGAAAATTGTCCAAATATTTTGTTAGAGTCACTTAGCTTTGGAAAGGCTATTTTATGTTCAAAAAAATTCCCAATGCCTGAATTTGGTGGAAAAAATGTGGTGTATTTTGATGGAAATTCTATAGATGAATTATCATCAAAATTGAAACTTTTTTTTAAAAATCCTAACATTGTTAGAACATATGAAAAGAAAGCTCTGGTTCATTCTAAAAACTTTGATGGTAAAATTAGTGCTTTAAAGACTTGGAATTATCTCGTATATAATGCAACCAAATAATAGAATGATATAAATTTATGAAAAAAATACCTTATAACAAACAATATATTGATGATGACGATATTCAAGCAGTAATTAGGGGTTTAAAATCAGATTTTCTAACAACAGGTCCAAATTCTGAAGCTTTTGAAAATAAATTGAAGGATTATTGCCAGAGTAAATTTGCTGCTGTTTGTTCAAGTGGCACCAGCGCTTTGGAAATTATTATTAAGTGTCTTAACCTTAAAAAAAATGACGTTATTGTTAGCTCCGCTATTTCTTTTATAGCAGGAGCAAATGCTACCATCTTAAACAATTTAAAAGTAAAATTTTGTGACGTTGATACTTCGTCAGGAAACATGAACCTTAATTTTTTAGAAAATATTTTAAAAACTGAAAAAAATGTAAAAGTTGTAATGCCAGTTCATTTGGCAGGTGAAATTGTTAATTTAGAAAAATTAAGTCAAATGTCTAAGTTTTATGATTTTAAGATAATTGAAGATGCCTGTCATGCACTTGGAGGTTCTTATAATACAGAAGATCAAAAAAATATAAAAATTGGAAGTTGTAAACACTCTGATGCAGCGGTTTTTTCATTTCACCCCATAAAAAGTATTACAACAGGTGAAGGTGGTGCTATTACAACAAATAACAAAGATTGGTATGATAAATTTAAGTTACTGAGAAGCCACGGTGTCACACGAGATGAAAATTTATTTAAAAATAAAAAATTATCATACACAAAATTTGGTGAAACTAAGTTATTAAATAAATGGTACTATGAGATGCATGATCTTTCTCATAATTTTAGAATAACAGACTTTCAATGCGCTTTAGGTATCTCTCAATTAAAAAAAATTGACTTTTTTATAAAAAAAAGAGGAGATATAGCATCTAAATACTTTGAATTATTTTCAAAAGTTGAAAGAGATCTTGTTCAATTTCCATCATGTAATAAAAATTATTTGCACGCTTATCATCTTTTTATTGTATTTATTAAATTTAATAAACTTAAGGGTGGAAGAGCAAAATTGATGCGTGATTTAGAAAATAAGGGGATTCAAACTCAGGTTAACTACATACCGATTTATTATCACCCTTTTTACAGAAAAATGTTTGGAAAGTTAGACTTGTCGGGATGTAAAAGTTTCTATAATAAATGTCTTAGTCTGCCTATTTATCCAAGCATGAAATTTGAAGATGTTGAATATGTTGTCAACTCTTTGGTTTCTTTAATTAAGAAAAATAAAATTAAAGATACATGACTAGAAATAATTCTTCAAAATTAAAATGTGGTATAATTGGATGCGGTAATATTGCTGGAAAATTTGATACTCCAGAGAGCAAACTGATTAGAACTCATGCAAAAGCTTTTAAAACTCATAAATATTGTGAATTAATTGGTGTTTGTGATACTGACTTAAAAGAAGCAAAAGAATTTGCAAAAACGTGGTGTGTTGGATTTTTTTCTAACGACCTCGATGAATTTTTAAAAAAATATAGCTATGATATTCTTAGCATTTGTACACCGACAAAAACACATAGTAAAATTTTTTCAAAAATTGTTGAACATAAACCAAAAATTATTTGGATTGAAAAACCTTCAAGTTCTAATGTTGATGAAATTAAAAAAATGATTTCTTTAAAAAATCCACATTTTGAGGTTTGGGTCAATTACTTCAGAAGATTTACTAAAGAATTTTTAAATGTAAAATCAAAAATTAATAATATAGGTAAAATTCAAAAAGTTATTTGTTATTATTCAAAAGGTTTACAAAATAATGGGTCTCACTTAATTGATTTAGTAATTAATTTTTTTGGACCTGTTCATGATATAGTCGTTCTAAAGAGAAAAAAAAATGGAATATTTATTGATGTTGATTTAATTTTAAAAACTAAAATTACTGATGTATACATTTTTTCAGCTCATTATAAATATTTTGAAATATTTGAGATGGATATATTAGGACAAAAAGGAAGAATTGAAATCAAAAACAATGGTGCCGAAGTAAAAATCTATAAAGTTGAAAGGTCAAAAAGTTATCGAAATTACAAAAATCTTGAAATAATAAATAAAAAAAGAAATATCCTAGATAAATTTATGCTAGAAAATTTAAATTTTAGTCTTAAATATAAAAGAAACGATGATCTAAATAATGATCTCACCATACAAAATATTGTAAAATCGGCTTTGGAAAAGGAAATCAATGAAAATATTTGAAGAAAAATTGCCTGAATATAATGTTATTGGCACTGAAGAAATTGATCAAGCATTAAAAGTATTAAAACAAGGACAATTGTCAGGTTTCATCGCTACAGCTGGAAATTCACATTTAGGCGGTAAACATGTTAGAAAACTCGAAGAATTATTTTGTAATAAATTCAACTCAAAGTTCTCCGCCTCATTCAATTCTGCAACCTCTGCATTACACGCCGCTCTTATATCTTGTGGGTTGAATAAAAATGATGAGGTGTTAGTTCCAACAATGTCAATGAGCGCTTCAGCTACGTCTGTATTAATGGCTGGTGGAAAACCAGTTTTTGTAGATATTGAATCCGACTATTTTTGTATAGATACAAATAAAATTTATCAATCTATAACAAAAAAAACAAAAGGAATAATTACCGTAAACCTCTTTGGAATGCCTTCAGATTTAAAAAAAATTAGAAAAATTTGCGATGAATTTAATTTGTTCATGATTGAAGATAATGCTCAAGCTCCAGCAGCAAAATATGAAAAACAATTTACAGGTACTTTTGGAGATATTTCAGTTTATAGTTTAAATAGACATAAAACTATTCAATGTGGTGAAGGAGGTATAGCTACTACAAATGAAAAACAATTAATACATAAATTAAGATTAGTACGAAATCATTCTGAAGCAGTTTACGATGGATTGACTAGTGAAGAAAAGAGTTTAGGAGGAGAGAATATCATAGGTTATAATTATAGGTTAACCTGCCTACAAGCAGCTGTTGCAATTCCTCAAATTAAAAAATTAGATCGATTAAATGAAAAAAGAGTTGTTTTAGCTAGTGAATTGAATAAGAAACTGTTAGATATAGATTTTCTAGAGTCACCCAAAGTAAGAGAAAATACTTCACACGTATATTATTTATATCCTATGATTTTCAATCCAACTAAAGCGAAAATATCTAAGGAAAAATTTTTAAAAAATATGCTTAAGGAAGGCGCACCTATAAGTGAATATGCGCCACCAATCTACACTATGTCATTATTTAAAAAATGTATTCAGGGCCTGAATATAGCAAAGAAATTTCCAGTAACAGAATTTTTATCAAAACATCTCTTAGTAACTTCAATATGTAGACCTCCACTCACAAAAAAACATATAGACAAATTTTACAAAGCAATATTAAAATCTTCAAGAGAATGATCGGCTAAAAATATTGATAGCTTTATGTCTAAATAACTTTATAGTATTCTTTTTTTTATATAGAGGGAGATTTTGGGAAAAAATTGTTCTTAATTTTTGGTCAATTAATAAATATTTTTTTTATGAGCCTTATTACTCCACTTTAAAAGATAAAAAAAATATAGATTTATTATTTTCAAATAGAAATAAATATTTTTCAAAATGGTATGGCGTTAAGGAATGTGACATACTTTACACAAATTCAATAAAATCTTCCATAACTACATTTAAAAAAAATCACACTGACAGGAAAGTTGATTATTTTAAAAAATTTCATATCCACAGCAATTTTACAAATCAAATTCATGAAAAATTTAAATTAGAAATTATAAAATTTAAAAAATTTGATGATAAAATATTTAGAAAATTAAATTTTCTAAAAAAATTATTAGCATATGTATTTACAAAAAATTATCTTATAGCAATTTCAAGTTTAATTTTTCATTTTTTCTTGTTAATTCTGTATTTATTTAAAGAGTTAATTTTAAAAAGAAAAATTTCTTATAGGAAAAAGAAAATTAAAAGAAAGTTTATTATAGATCATGTTTATGGTGTAGAAAATGAAAATATAATAAATTCTATCATTAAACCGCATAATGATGGTTTCTTACTTGATTTAGATAAAAATATAAATAGTAATGACCTGATACTTTATAATAGATTTTGGGATATACCAAATTTTAAAATTAAAGAGCAGGAACTTACAAAAAAAAATTTAATTATTACTGGAACAAGAAATAAAATTTGTTACTTAAGCATAAATGGCTTTTTAGAAAGTATAAAAAATTGTTATATTTATTTTTTTAAACTCTCAAAATATTTTAATTTTTATTCTAATACTGAATTTCATAAAAGCTTAATAAAATTTATTGTAAAATATATTATCACTTTATGGGATTTTGATCATGTTTTTGGAAAAGTTTATTTATCAAGAATAGATTACAGTTCTGATCACCATGCCGTAGGTTTGGCTTGTAATACTAAAAATATACACTTTAGTGGAATATCGCATTCTCCAGGTTTAGGATACCATTGTCAACCCACTGGTGGAATTCTAAGCTTTGATAGTTTTTTTTATCATTCTGACACAATTTTAAATGATTTTTTCCCATCTTGGAAAATATCGTTTAGTAAATTATATCCTATAGGTGTCTGGAGAGGAGATTATGTATATAAGTTTCTTTTAAATGAAAAAATCAAAATGAAAAGGAAAAAATTATTAAGTCATCACAAATGTAAAAAAATTATCTCTCTACATTTGCCTGTTGTTCAAGTATTCGATATAGATGAAAGTGCTACAAAAATGTGGTTGAAATCTATTGTATCAATTATAAAAAACAACTTAGAATTTTTATTTATAGTATCTATTAGAAGGGATGAGGAAGTAAATTATTCATATTATAACAACTTTTTAAAAACTATTTTTAAATCTAAAAATGTAATTTCTAGCAATGAAATCTTTTCTAAAAATTCTCAAACATATAATATTACAGCCATCTCTGATCTAACTATCTCTCAGAACCATTCAGATGTTTTTTTTGAAAGTATATCCAATAATATTTTAGCATTAAGTTATACAACAAAGGGTGTAGGACTTAATTATTTGGACAGTTTTTTTCAGAAATTTAAAGCTAATAGTGGAATTCAATTGATTAAAACATTTAATTGGATTAATTTATGTCCAAATGAAGCACTTAAAGAGATGAAAGTTGTTCAAAAAAAAATACTTCTTAGTGATGGTAACTCTAGATTAAAATTGTTAAAAATATTAAAAAAGCAGATTGACAATAGTACTAAATTTTAAAATTTTATTGAAAATTGTAAGTATTTGTTAGATAAAGTAATTTTTTGTGGATTTTTATGAATTCTTCACCACCATATGAAAAAATTTTTAAATACTGTCT
This sequence comes from SAR116 cluster bacterium AG-426-A06, assembly GCA_003210115.1. GTDB lineage: Bacteria > Pseudomonadota > Alphaproteobacteria > Puniceispirillales > Marisalimonadaceae > TMED54. Next base: position 17,706 of record QCNM01000017.1, read on the forward strand.
AAGGTGTTGTCTTCCCGAAACGGTAGAAGATATAAAATTTGATGAACGTGGTATTTGTAATGGCTGTAATTCTGCTGAGCAAAAAATGAAAATTAATTGGGAAGAACGCAGATTAATTTTCGAAAAAATTTTAAATAATCATAAAATTAATCAAATTGATAAACAATGGGATTGTATTCTACCAATTTCTGGTGGTAAAGATAGTTTTTGGCAAGCCCATGTTTTAACAAAAGTTTATGATATGAGACCTTTAGCAGTTACATTTAGTCATAACTGGTACACTGAAATTGGTAAAAAAAATTTAGATTTGCTTTTAGAGACATTTGATGTAGACCATATTATGTTTACTCCAAGAAGAGGCTCTGTCAATCAGATAGCTAAGAAATCAATATCTACAATTGGTGATAGTTGCTGGCATTGTCACGCCGGAATTGGAGCTTTTCCGTTACAAATTGCATATAAATTTAATATAAAATTAATAGTTTATGGTGAATCAGCTGCTGAAGATGGATGTAGAAAAGATTATAATTCTAGTATCTTAGAAAATATGTATGATCAAGATTATTTTGAAAAAATTTCAGCAAAAAAGCCTTCCAGTGATATGGCGACTAATGATTTACCTATAAGAAATTTTGATATTTATAAAACTTTAAGTAAAAAAGAATTTCAAGATAGTAAAATTGAAGGATTGCATTTAGGAGATTATTTTTTTTGGGATGAAGAACAACAAGTTGATTTTATAAAAGATGTCTATGGCTGGAAGGAAGATAATGTTGAAGGTACTTACAAAAGATATAAGAGTGTAGAATGTAAAATGACAGGTGTTCATGACTGGGCAAAATATATAAAAAGAGGATTTGGCAGAGCTACTGATCATGCTACAAGAGATGTTCGTTCAGGTATTATCACTCGAGAACAAGGTTTTGAATTAATTAGAAAACATGATAGTTCAAAGCCTCGAGCATTAGAATATTTCATGAATCAAACTGGTATGTCTGAACAAGAAATTTTAAATGAACTAAAAAAACATAGATCTGGTAATGCAAAGAAATTACCATGATGATAGATTCTAAAAAATATAGAAACTTTTCAATTAAAGAAATAAAAGATGGTATTCAAAAAAAAGAATTTCAAATTAAAGATGTTTTGAAAGCATGTTTACAATGCATATGTAGTTATGAAGACAAAATCAATGCATGGGAAGAACACATAAATGATTTTAATGAGTCAGAGATAATAACTTCAAATTGTAAAGACTTAGATTTAATTGGTGTGCCATTTGGAACAAAAGATATAATCAATACTTTAAAATTCAAAACTCAAATGGGATCTCAAATATGGAAAAATCATAAAGCTGGGAATAATGCGCGTATAGTATCAAGACTAATTAATAATGGTGCTATATTAGTAGGTAAAACTGTTACCTCTGAATTTGCAGTTGATTCAAAAAATAAAACTAAAAATCCATGGGATATTTCTAAGTTACCTGGAACTTCATCTAGTGGATCAGCTGCATCAGTGAGTTGTGGGATGGTTCCCTTCGCTATTGGAACTCAAACATTAGGTTCAATAATTAGACCTGCATCATGGTGTGGAATTTATGGAATGAAGCCATCATATGGGCTTTTACCAAGAACAGGAATTTTAAAAACTACTGATACTCTTGATACTGTCGGCTTTTTTGCAAGATCTGTGTTTGATATGTTTATTCTATTAAAAAATAATATCTTAAGAGACCTAAATCATCCTACTATTTATGACCAACTAGCGGTTAAATCTGTAAATAAAAAAAAATTTAAAATTGGATTTTTAAAAAAAAAAAGTAGCAAAATAGACCACAAATTTGATCAATTTTTAAAAAAAATCTCATCATCTTCTAATATTTGTTTAAAAGAAGTAAAATTGCCTAAATGGTATGAAGAAAGTTTAAAAATTCATGAAGAGCTATATAATTCTGGTTTATTTTATTACTTTAAAGATGAAATAAATAATCATACAAATGAATTATCAGACGAGTTTTTAAAAAGAGTTAATAAAGTTAAATACTATGACCCTAAAAATTATAAATATTTACTTCATAAACAACAAGAAATGCACACAAAAATAGAACTTTTTTTTGATTCATTAGATGTTGATTTTATATTATGTTTATCATCGAATGATTCCGCCCCTAAAGTTGAAAGTCAATTTCAAGATGATTATAATTTTTTGTGGACACTTCTATGGTTGCCAGTTTTAAATTTACCACATTTGCGAGATGAATTAAAAATGCCAGTTGGGATTAGTATTATAGGGAAAAGATATAGCGATTTTGAAATTTTAAATTTTGTTAGTCTTTTGATTAAAGAAGAATTTGTTTCTATTAAGTGTAAAATACCATAAATATAATTGAAATAATGAAAGAAAAAAATAAAAAATCTGCAATTATTCCTGCTAGGGGTGGAAGTAAAAGAATTAGAAAAAAAAATATTAAAAATTTTTGTGGTAAGCCAATGATTGGCTGGGTTATTGAAAAATTAATTGACTCAAAAATTTTTTCAAATGTTATTGTTTCAACAGATGATCCAGAAATTGCTGAAATCTCTAAACACTTTGGTGCTGAAGTTCCTTTTTTTAGAAAAAAGGAACTATCAGACGATTTTACTGTAACGGTTCCAGTGATTTCTAATGCTATTTTAGAATGTGAAAAAATTGGCTACCACTTTGAATATGTCTGTTGCGTTTATCCTTGCTCACCTTTTTTGACTTCAAATGATCTATATGAATCTTTTCATATATTGATTAAAGGTAATTACGAATTTATATACCCAATTACACAATATACTCATCCTATTCAGAGATCTCTGAAATTTAATAAAAACAATATCCTCACATTTTACTATCCTGAAAATGAATTGGTAAGAACACAGGATCTAGAAGTTTTTTACCATGACACAGGACAATTTTATTGGGGTAAAAGATTATCGTGGGTTAATCAAAAAAAAATGCATACAGACGGTACCGGTTATATAATACCATCTTGGAGGGTAATTGATATTGACAATGAAGATGATTGGAAAAGAGCTGAATTGATGTTTTCAACCTTTAAACAAAAGTTTAGTTAACAATGGATGTTTCGATTTTAATTACTACTTTTAATTGTTATGAGTATATTGCTCAATCTATAAATTCTTGTTTAAATCAAAGTGCTCATAATTTGAAATATGAAATAATTGTAATTAATGACGGTAGTACTGATAATACACAAAAAGTATTAGATTCTTTCAAAGAAAAAATTGTAGTATTCAATATTGATAATTCTGGAATTGAAAAAGCTATAAATTTTGCTTTTAAAAAAGCATCAGGAAAATATTATATTAGGTTAGATGCTGACGATTATTTTCACAAAGATTATCTATCTGAAATTGAACCTTTTTTAAAAGATAATTACACTTTTTTTTACACAAACTATTGGCTTGTTAATAAATCAGGAAGGATAATAAAAAAATTTGAGTTACCAAAATTTGATGTTGAGGAAATAAAAACTAGAGGCGATTTTATGGCTTCAGGGACTATTTATTCTAAAAATGTTATCAGATTAGTTGGCGGATATAATGAACAAACAAAAAATTGCGGTCTAGAAAATTATGAACTAATTTTGAAATTGCTCCAAATGGGAGTTAAAGGATTATTAATACCCAAGAGGTTAGTTTATTACAGAAGACATGAGGATAATTTGTCTAATACAAAACTACAGTCTATTATTAAATATGGACGTAAAATAGCAAATAAATATAATCTCAAAAAATATCAAACTAATCAATTTCACCCATATAATCTGAAATTAAGTAAGAAAAATGATTTTAAATAAGAATGAATTAAAATTGATATACCTTTACGGTAACGAAAATGGTATAAACAGACAATTTGATTTTTTAGAAGATTCGTTAAAATTAAAACATTTCAAAATTATTAGGAAAAATCATACTCATTTACATAATATTTTAAATAATAACTTAAAAAAAAATAGCCTGTGGATTATAGGGTATGATTTAACTGATGATGCAGATAAATTAGTAAAGAAATTAAGAAGTGAAGGTATAAAATCATTTGGACTATTAGATGCATGGAAAGGATTATATAGATTTTGGAAATCTAATGGAATACAAAAAAGTATGCCTGACATACTTTTTGTTTTTGATGACAAAATTAGAGAATATTTAAAAAAAAAAGGTATAAATACCAAAATTAAAGTTATTATAAATCCAATTTTAAGTGCTCTCAAAGATTCCAAATATAGTAAAAAATTAATTAAAAAAAAAGTTATTGAAAAACTTAACTTAAATGTCTTAAAAAAAAATTTATTCTTGTTTTCTGAACCAATTTTTATTAAAAATAAATTATCTCCTTTCACTTTTGAAGCAATAACCGAAATTTCGTCCAATAAAGTTTTATTAGATTATCTAGAAGACAAATATTATGAAAATTACAATTTAATTTTACGAAATCATCCATTAGATAAACAGATAAAGTACCCAAATTGGATATATGCTAATGAATTAATAGAAATTGAAATTTTTAATTCCTCTGACTTAATAATAGGAGTTGGTTCTACTTTATTGATATTAGCAAAAATTTATGGATTAAATATTCAAAATTTTTATAGACATTTGAGATTAAACCCAACACAAATCAATTATGAAAAAGAAATTTGGGATCATTTAGATATTAATTTATTTTCAAAACCTTACTTACATAATTTTGAAAATGAAAGTTATTTAAGTTACACACAAATTGAAGATTATATTTTAAATAAATATACAAAATATATTAATTAAGTTTTCAATTATGTTAACTATAGTGATATAATTTTACTATATGAAAGATATTAAATTAAATTTTTGTGTTGATGATAAAATGGTTGGATTTCATAATCCTGTTTATTTTATTGCAGATATTGCAGCTAATCATGATGGAGATATTGAAAGGGCTAAAGACTTAATTTTTCTTTCAGCAGAAGCAGGTGCAAATGCAGCAAAATTTCAACATTTTAATGCAAAAACGATAGTTAGTGATTATGGATTTAAAAATTTATCAAATCTTAAATCTCACCAATCAAAATGGGATAAAAGTGTTTTTCAAGTTTACGAAGAAGCATCAGTAAATCTTGAATGGACATCTATATTAAAGGACACATGTAAAAAAGCAGAGATTAGTTTTTTTTCAACTCCTTATTCTTTTTACCTTTTAGATCATTTAGATAAATATGTTCCAGCATATAAAATTGGTTCAGGTGATTTAACTTGGATCGAATTTTTAACTTATTTAGCTAAAAAAAATAAACCGATTTTTCTAGCAACTGGTGCTTCTGAAATTAAAGAAATTGATCTTGCAGTAAATGAAATTCTAAGAATTAACCAAAATTTATGTTTGATGCAGTGTAATACTAACTATACTGGCGATCTTGAGAATTTTAAGTATATAAACCTAAACGTTCTTAAAACATTCAAAGAAAAATATCCAAGTATTATCTTAGGACTAAGCGACCACACGCCGGGACATGCTACTGTCTTAGGTTCAGTTGCTCTTGGTGCAAAGGTAATTGAAAAGCATTTTACTGATAGTAATGATAGAGACGGACCAGATCATTTGTTTTCTATGAATCCCAAAAGTTGGAAAGATATGGTTTTAAGAACAAGAGAATTAGAACAAGCACTTGGAGATAAGGTGAAAAAAGTTGAAGAAAATGAAAAAGAAACGAATGTATTACAAAGGCGTTCTCTTAGAAGTATCCGTAATATAATGAAAGGAAGTAGAATTAATAAAAATGATTTCATACCTTTGAGACCATGTCCTGTAGATTCACTTTGTATATCAAATCATAGCAAACTTGACGGACTTGCTGTTTTAAGAGATATTCCAAAAGGAGATTATCTAAAAAACACAGATGTTAAATTGTAAAGCTAAAATTTTAATAATATTGATTAATCTTTAATTTGAATGATACTTTAAATTTATTAATAAAAATTCGAGATAAACTATGAATATTAATTGTCCAATTTGCCAAAATGAAAGTACTTATAAAACTTTTTCTTTTTCAAGTAATAAAAAAAATATAAATGTTTATGAATGTAAACAATGCGATTTTGAGTATTTAGATATTTGGGATGATACTGATTTTGTAAAATCTTTATATTCAGGAAATAATTATATTTTTACTCATAACATCTCAAAAGATGAAAAAGTAGCTTTAAAATTTGATGAATATAAAAATAATTACTCAAGAATTAAACCTTTTTTAAAAAAAGATACTCATCTCTTAGAAATTGGTTGTGGTGATGGAAAGTTTTTAGACATGGTTAAAAATGACGTTGCATCAGTTGAATGTATAGAATTGTCTCTACCCCAAGTTCTAAAATTAAGAAACAAAGGTTATAAGTGTTATGATTTGATGATAGAAGATTTAAAAATTGAAAAAAAATATGATGTTATTTGTCTATTTGCTGTACTAGAACATGTTGCTAATGTAGAAAATTTTCTTACAGTTCTTAAAAAATTTTTGAACCCAGACGGAAATATATTTATTGAAGTACCAAATCGCAAAAATATTTTATTTTCAGGTTTCAAAGTTGAATCTTTTAGAAGATTTTATTATAGAGATATTCATCTTTACTACTTTACTCCAAAATCTTTGAAAAAATTACTTACCAGTAATGGATATAAGTGTAATTTAGAAACTTCCCAGCAAGCGTCAATAACAAATCATTTCCATTGGTTGCACAACAAAAAAGGTCAAGAAAATGCTAACGTAATGACTTCAATCTATATCCCAAATATTGATTTAGAAAAACAATTTTCCGACGTGCTAGAACAAACTGATAACTTTTACAGAAAAACTCTTAATGATAAAGGATTAGGCGATCTACTTTTTGCAAGAGCAAGTCTATAATATTCATGCCACCAAAACTAAATAAAAACGTTCTTATTCTAGGTGGTAGTGGACTTCTTGGAAGTCATTGTGTTCAGTATTTTTCAAAAAACTATAATGTTTATTGGACTTATAATACACTAAAAAATATTGTGCCAAATGGGATAAAATTTTCTTTTTTTGAAAATTTAGAATCATTATCTGAAATTTTTAATTTTACTAAACCTGATATTATTATAAATGCTATCGGGCTAGTTAGTGTAGACACTTGCGAAATCAATAAAAAGCATGCTTATGATCTTAACCAAAATTTTGTAGAAATTATTGTTTCTACTTTAGAAAAATTAAAAATGACACGTACTTTCCTTGTTCATATATCAAGTGGTGGTGTTTACGGTAAACGAATTCAAGGCAAAGACACCCCTTGGAAGGAGACTGATAACCTTAATCCATTGTCTGTTTATGCTAAGTCAAAAATAGGAGGTGAAAAAAATGCCTTAAATTATATGGGGCCTAAACTAATAATTAGGTCAGATTTTTATGGTATTAACGATCTTCAAAGAAAACATTCATTGCTTTCATGGATAATACACAACGCCAAAAACAAAATTCCTATGGAGGGTTGGGAAAATATTTTTTTTAGCCCTATCTCAGCTAAAAAATTATCTAAAACAATTGATACTTTAATACAAAATAACTTAACTGGCATATTTAATATTAGTAGCACTAATTACTGCAACAAATTTGAATTTGTTGATGTTGCTTGTGATACTATTAAAATCAAACCAATTTTAAAGACAAATGAAGTGGTGTCTAAAATTAGACCAAGATACTCAGTCCTGTCATGCCAAAAAGTTAAATCAAAAATATCTTTTGAATGCGATTGGAAGGAAGAATTGAAATCTTATATTAGAAGACATTATTCTTAATTTTATGTATATCTCAAAAAAGCCAAATTCAAGTTTCTACTTATATTATTTTTATTTAATAATAGCTCTATATTTTTTCTTAGGTTTTATATTATCTTTTTATTATCCTTTAGCAAACGATGCTGGAAAATATTTTTCTGTTATGAAAGAAGTTGCTAATGGGTCCGTGATACATAAAGACATTTTACCAGGGACAGTAAATTATTCATTTTATACTTTTACGTCTTTTTTTCTAAAATTGTATAATTGGGATTATGAAACTTTTAGGTGTTTATTAGTTTTCTTAAACGGCTTAGGTATTATATTTTTATACATATCGTTAAATAAAATATTTACTAATTTTGTTTCTAGTTTGTGGATCAGTTTTTACGCTCTTAATCCATTTATTATTTCACGTATTTTGGAAATAAACCATTATTCTGTCAGTAACATATTTTTGTTGTTTGGAACATCTTTTATCTTAACTTCCACAAGATTTAAATCAAACCTTTTGTTTTTTTTATCTATTTTTTCTTTTACAGTTTGTGGTCTTATAAGACTACATTTGGCTTTCTTGCCTATAATAACTATTTTCTTTTATATCATAATTTGTCAAAAAAAATTACAAGCCTTATTAATATCTTCTTTGACTTTAATTATTTTAATTTTTATGAATTCTAACTTTTATTCAAGTTCTGAGACTACTAATCAATCAAGACAAAACCAAATGTTATATTTAAGTGAAATTATAGATAAAATTCCAATAGATAAAAAAAAAAAAATTATACTTAATATTGCTAAAGATGCACAAATTGATCTAGTTAATATTAACACGTTATCATTTGTAGGTGACGACCCTTCTTACGAAGGTGACAAATATATTTCCATGAATGAATGTGATAATAAAGTCAAAAACCCTTATATAAAACAAAATGTAAATAATATTCACAAGCATCAGATAATAAGTAAACATTGGTGTTACTATGATCATAAGGGTAATTATCACCAGAGTTTGATAGAAAACAATAATTTTACAGATAGTGGATTAGAAAAATTAATTAAACTCTCAGCCAATGAAGAGAGAGAAAAATTCTATAATCAAAGTTTTACTCAAATAGAAGATCTTTCTATAATAAAAAATCTTTTAGAAATTTTTAGGATTGAAAAAATAATTAATCATATAATTTCTATATTAAACATTCAAAATTTTTTTTCAGTATTAGGGACAATTTTTAAAGGTTTCTTATTATTTGATATTTCTTTTATCATGATAATGTACTCAACATTTGTTTTAGTTTATTTTTATAAAAGGATTAAATCAAAAGAAATTTTTGTAAAAAATACTTTTTTAATAGAATTTTTCTTTCTGTTCATCGGCTGCTCTACATTTTTGAGATATTTGACAAGTCAAGATTTTTCTTATTGGTTTCATTTTATTTTATTTTTCTGTATTTTATCTTCAATTAGTATCGGTGAACTTTTTCAAAATAGATTCAAGACTCAAAAAAGCAGAATTTTTATCATTTTTTTCTTCCTATTAACAATATTCAATTTTACATTTCATACACCAAAAGTTGAAGCTTTTAATCCTTTAAGGCATTCTTACGATACATATAATGATAAAAAATTTGTAAATTACTCAACAATTCATACTCCACAAAACCTTAGAAGAATTGGAAAAGTTTTAGATGAGCTTTTAGAAAAAAATGATAGATTTTTTACTGATTTTTCTGGATTGTCACATTTTTCCAATAGAAAAAGTATTGTAGGAACAGAGATTAACCAACATAGAT